>NZ_CP053562.1:1617142-1948928 GCF_002085925.2 Thioclava electrotropha | reverse complement strand
GTGACGGGACGCGTCCTGCAGCGCGGCGATATCCTGTCGCTCAACACCTTCCCGATGATCTCGGGCTATTACACGGCGTTGGAGCGGACGCTCTTCGTGGGCGAGGTCGACGACGCCTCGCGCGCGATCTGGGAGGCGAATGTCGCCGCCCATGAATACGGAATGAGCTTGCTTAAGCCCGGCGCGAGCTGCGCCGACGTGACCGAGAAGATCAACGCCTTCTTCGCCGAGCGCGACCTGCTGCAATACCGCACCTTCGGCTATGGCCACAGCTTCGGGGTGCTGTCGCATTACTACGGGCGCGAAGCGGGGCTGGAGCTGCGCGAGGATATCGACACGGTGCTGGAGCCCGGCATGGTGATCTCGATGGAGCCGATGCTGACGATCCCCGAGGGCCAGCCCGGAGCGGGCGGCTATCGCGAGCACGACATCCTCGTGATCACCGAGGACGGCGGCGAGGACATCACCGGCTATCCCTACGGGCCCGCGTTCAACGTGGTAGGATGACGTGACCCGGACACGCGGGCGGCGCGCCTGCCCGCGTGGACATGGTCGAAAGGAGATCACGCGCGGCCAGCGCAAAGCGGGTATTATTGGCGAATGCTGGGGGATTGTGGCGGAGCGGAAGGGATTCGAACCCTCGAGACGGTTCCCCGCCTACACACTTTCCAGGCGTGCGCCTTCGACCACTCGGCCACCGCTCCGCCGGCGGGTTTATCCGCAAATCCGGGCGGGATGCAAGACCCGATCCGGAATAATGCGCAGGTCATGAAAAAGCCCTGAAATCACGCGGGTTCGGCGCTTGCGCGCCTGCGCGGCGGCTCCTAGCATAAGAAAAACAGGTTACGCCCCCGTCAGGGTCAGGCACAGGAAGATGATGAAGATGAAGGACACTCCCGATGAGGGCCACCCTGCCCTGATCGATGGACGCGCGTTCGAGCCGCGTGCGCTCACCAATGTGCTTCTGGGCATCATCGCCTTCGCGCTGGCGCTGTTCCTGATGGTGCAGGCGAAATTCATCCTGATCTCTCTGGCCATCGCGATCATCCTGTTTTCGCTGACCTCCGAGGCGATCAACGCGGTCGGGCGGCTGCGGATCGGGCCGGTCTCGATTCCGCCGCGTCTGGCGTCGCTGGTGGCGCTGGCGCTGATCGCGGGCGGGCTGTTGACGCTGAGCGCGGTGCTGATCTCTCAGGTGAACACGGTCGTGACGATGGTGCTGAACTATGCGGGCCCCGCGCAGCAGGCGATCGCGCAGCTCTTCGGCTGGATGGGCCCCGAGGTCGAACAATCGGTTCTGGAATCGATGCAGAGCATTCAGGTGGCGGGCTATCTGACGACCTTGGCGGGTCAGGCCTCGAACCTGCTGTCGGCCACGATCCTGATCATTCTCTTCGTGGGCTTCCTCTTTGCCGAGCGGATCTGGTTCGACGCCAAGCTCAACTCGCTGATGGGTGATTCCGAGAGCGCCGAGCGGATCGCGCGAATGGTCGGCACGATCATGCGCCGGGTGAACCACTACCTTCTCGTGAAAGCCATCGTCAGCGCGGTCACCGCCGTCGCGGTCTATGGCGTCTTCACCGTGGGCGGGTTCGATCTGGCGCTACCCGTCGCGATCATCACCTTCGCGCTGAACTTCATCCCTTCGATCGGCTCGATCATCGCAACCGTCATCGCGACGCTCGCGGTCTATGTGCTGACGCAGAACCCCTACACCGCAGGCACGGTGCTGGTCGCGGTCGGCATCCTGCAATTCGTGATCGGCAACGTGATCGACCCGATGCTGATGGGCCATGCGCTGCGGCTGTCGAGCTTCGGGATCATCATCTCGCTCGCCTTCTGGGGGGCGGTCTGGGGGCTGCCGGGGATGTTCCTCGCCGTGCCGATCATGGTGGCGCTGATGATCATTTGCGCCCAAAGCCCGCGCCTGAGGCCCTTGGCGGTGCTGCTATCGCGCGAAGGCCTGCCCGATATGGACCATTGAGGGCTGCGGGTCATCCGCGGGGATTGGATTGACCGGCACATGGCTTAGATAGGGAGGCAAGGAGACCCCATGACCATTCCCTTCGACAACAGCTATGCCCGCCTGCCCGACAGCTTCTTCGAGCGTCAGCCGCCCCAACCGGTCAAAGCGCCCGAGCTGGTGATCCTGAACCGCGACCTTGCCGCGCGTTTGGGCCTCGATGCCGATTGGCTGGAAAGCCCCGAGGGGCTCGCGATGCTGGCGGGCAATACGATGCCCGACGGTGCCGAGCCGATCGCGCAGGCCTATGCGGGCCACCAGTTTGGCGGCTTCGTGCCGCGTCTGGGCGACGGGCGCGCGGTGCTGCTGGGCGAGATCGTGGCGCCGGACGGCGCGCGGTTCGATCTGCAATTGAAAGGCGCGGGCCGCACGCCGTTTTCGCGCGGACGCTCTGACGGGCGGGCGTGGATCGGCCCGGTGCTGCGCGAATATGTGCTCAGCGAAGCGATGGCGAAGCTGGGCGTGCCGACGACGCGCGCGCTGGCGGCGGTGCGCACGGGCGAGACGGTGGTGCGCGACGCCTCGGGGCGTCCCGGTGCGATCCTGACCCGCGTCGCGCGCAGCCATATCCGCGTCGGCACCTTCCAGTATTTTGCGGCGCGCAATGACCGCGATGGATTAAGGACGCTCCTCAACACATTGATAGAGCGCCACTATCCCGATTGCGAAACGCCGCTAGAGGTGCTGCGCGCGGTCGCAGCGAAGCAAGGCGAGCTGGTCGCGAAATGGATGGCAATCGGCTTCATCCATGGCGTGATGAACACCGACAACATGGCGCTTTCGGGCGAGACGATCGATTATGGCCCCTGTGCTTTCATGGACCATTACCATCCGGGGCGCGTGTTCTCTTCCATCGACCAGCAAGGGCGTTATGCCTATGCGCGCCAGCCGCAAGTAGCGGTCTGGAACCTCGCGCAATTCGCGACCTGTCTGATGCCGCTGATCGGCGAGGACGATGCCGCCATTGAGCAGGCGAGCGCCGCGGTCGACAGCTTCATCGGCGTCTATCAGCGCGAATGGCTGCGGCTGATGGGTCGCAAGATCGGCATCGCGGAGGCGACCGAAGACGATCTGCCCCTGATCGAAGACCTGCTGAACCGCATGTCGACCGAGAAAGCCGATTTCACGCGCGTCTTCAGTGCGTTGCGGCGCGATCCTAAGGCGGCGGGAAAGGAATTCACAGAGCCGATGGCCTTCGATCTCTGGCGCGAGGGCTGGGAGAAGCGGATCGCCAGCGAGGACGATCCGCGCTCCGTCATGGCCGCCGCGAACCCGCTCCGCATCCCGCGCAATCACCGGATCGAAGAGATGATCGCGGCGGCGGTCGATGGCGATGACGGCCCGCTCCATAGCCTCATGGCCGCGCTCGCGGATCCCTATGCTGAAGATCCGCGTTACGCCGAGTATGAAGCCGCGCCGAAATCCGATGAACGGGTGTATCGGACCTTCTGTGGCATATGAAGATCACCCTGTAAGGCACTCATAAAAATGACACTTCGGATCGCCTCCTACAATCTGCACAAATGCGTGGGGACCGACCGCAAGCATGATCCGGCGCGGGTCGTGAATGTCATCAATGCGCTGCATGCCGATGTGATCGCCTTGCAGGAGGTCGACAAGCGCATGGGCGAGCGACCGGCGGCGCTGCCGCAAAAGCTGATCGAGGAAGAAACCGACTTCATCCGCCACGACATGCCCCGCACCACCGCCGCCTCGTTGGGCTGGCATGGGCAGGTCGTGCTGGTGCGGCGCGGCTCGCGGGTGCTGGGGGTCGAACCGGTCACCCTGCCCGGTCTCGAGCCACGCGGCGCCATCGCGGTGAATATCGCGCCCGACAGCGGCGCGCCCTTCCTGCTGATCGCGGCGCATCTGGGGCTGCGGCGCACGGATCGGCGCGAACAATGGGCGCGGATCGCGGAGATCATGGCCGGGGTGAAACCGCACCCCGCTCTCGCCATCGGTGATTTCAACGAATGGCGCGCGCGGCACGGGTTCGAGGCGCTGACCGGGTTTCACATCCACGCGCCGGGCGCGACCTACCCCTCGCGCGCGCCGATCGGCCAGCTCGACCGGATCGTGACCTCGCCGGGGTTGCGGGTGGTGCGCAAGGGCGTACTGGATACGCCGCTGGCGCGGGTGGCCTCGGATCATCTGCCGATCTGGGCCGATATCGGCGGCATCGTCACCCGGGCGCATCCCAGTTCGTGACGCGCCTTGAAGGCCGATCACGCCCGCGCTAGGTGGGCCTTGACCATCCGGTCAGGAGCGCCCCATGATACCCGAACCCACCGACCACGACAACCTGCGCGGCTCTATGCTGATGATCCTCGCGATGGCGGGGTTCGCGCTTGAGGATATGTTCATCAAGATGCTCGCGGGCGACTGGCCGGTGGGGCAAATTCTCGCCGCCGTCGGGCTTGGCGGCGCGACGATCTTCGCGGTGCTCGCCAAGATGAAGGGCGAACGGATCTTCACCCGCTCGTTGCTGTCCTCGGCGCTCTGGCTGCGCAACGTTGGCGAGATCGTCGGCACCGGCTTCTTCGTCTCCGCCGTGGCTTTCACGCCGCTGGCCCAGGCGACTGCGATCCATCAGGCGACGCCGCTTGCGACCACGCTTGGCGCGGCGATCTTCCTCAAGGAGCGGGTCGGCTGGCGCAGGCTCTCCGCCATTCTGATCGGTTTTCTGGGCGTGCTGGTCGTGATCCGCCCCGGCACCGACGAATTCTCGATGCTCTCGCTTCTCGCGGTCGGCGCGGTCATCGGCCTGTCGATGCGCGATGTGACCACGCGACGCGTGCCGCGCGATGTGACCTCGCTGCAGGTGGCGACGCTGGGCTTCTTCTGCGTGCTGCCGCTGGGGTTGGTGCTGTTGGCGGTCCTACCCGAGCCGATCGTTGCGCCCGAGCCGATGGATTGGCTCTACCTTGCGGGCGCGCTCGCAATCGGGCCGGTGGGTTACTACGCGCTGATCGCCTCGGTGCGGCTGGGCGAGATCGCGGTCATCATGCCGTTTCGCTATTCACGTCTCGCCTTCGCGGTGGTAATTTCGACCGTCGTTTTCGCCGAGCCGCCGGATCGCTGGACACTGATCGGCGGGGCGGTGATCGTGGGCTCGGGCCTCTACGCGCTGTGGCGGCAGGCCAAACTGCGCCGGGAAGGCCGCCGTTAGCGGTAACATTTCTTCCAGAAATTGCCCTTACGGCCTTTTCGCAGGCGCAGCACGGGTGTATGCAGCTAGCCAAGCATCAACCGGAGCCCGAGGAGAGCGCCCCCATGAGCACCATCATCGACATCCACGCCCGCGAGATTCTCGACAGCCGTGGCAACCCCACCGTCGAAGTCGACGTGATCCTCGAAGACGGCACGATGGGCCGTGCGGCCGTGCCTTCGGGCGCCTCCACCGGCGCGCATGAAGCGGTCGAGCGCCGCGACGGCGACAAGGCCCGCTACATGGGCAAAGGCGTTCTGGAAGCCGTGATGGCCGTGAACGGCGAGATCGCGGAGAACCTGGTCGGCGAGGACGTCACCGAGCAGGTCGAGATCGACCGTGCGATGATCGAACTCGACGGCACCGAGAACAAGGGCCGCCTCGGCGCCAACGCGATCCTCGGCGTCTCGCTCGCCTGCGCGAAAGCCGCCGCCGATTTCTCGACCCTGCCGCTCTATCGCTATGTCGGCGGCACCTCGGCGCGTGTCCTGCCGGTGCCGATGATGAACATCATCAATGGCGGCGAGCATGCCGACAACCCGATCGACATCCAGGAATTCATGATCATGCCGGTCTCGGCGGGCAATATCCGCGACGCGGTGCGCATGGGCTCGGAAGTGTTCCACACGCTGAAGAAAGAGCTTTCGGCGGCGGGCATGACGACTGGTCTGGGCGATGAGGGCGGCTTCGCGCCGGAACTCAGCTCGACCACCGCCGCGCTCGACATCATCCTGAAATCGATCGAGAAAGCGGGCTACAAGCCGGGCGAGGACATCTACCTCGCGATGGATTGCGCCTCGACCGAATATTACAAGAACGGCAAATACGAGATGAAGGGCGAAGGCCTGTCGCTGACCTCGGAAGAGAATGTCGACTATCTCGAGAAGCTGCTGGGCGCCTATCCGATCATCTCGATCGAAGACGGCATGGCCGAGGACGACTGGGAAGGCTGGAAGCTCCTGACCGAGCGTCTGGGCGACAAGGTGCAGCTGGTGGGCGACGATCTCTTCGTGACCAACCCGACGCGTCTGGCCGATGGCATCAAGCAGGGCGTCGCGAACTCGATGCTCGTGAAGGTCAACCAGATCGGCACCCTCACCGAGACGCTGCAGGCCGTCGATATGGCGCATCGCGCGGGCTACACCAACGTGATGAGCCACCGTTCGGGCGAGACCGAGGACGCGACCATCGCCGATCTCGCGGTCGCCACGAACTGCGGTCAGATCAAGACCGGCTCGCTGGCCCGTTCGGACCGGCTCGCGAAATACAACCAGCTGATCCGTATCGAGGAATCGCTGGGCGAGACCGCGGAATATGCGGGGCGTTCGATCCTGCGCTAAGCGTACCTTGAATTGAGACACCCAAGCCCCCGGCGGAGCACGCGCTTCGCCGGGGGTTTTCGTTTCGCCTTCGGCGAGGATATTTGAGCCAAGCCGAAGGGGCGATTGCGCTGCGCCGCGATCCGCGTCACTGTCGGGCCATGATCAAGGCTCTGATTTTCGATGTGTTCGGCACCTGTGTCGATTGGCGCAACTCGGTCGCGCATGAGGTGGAGATCGCCTTTCCCGGGATCGATTCCCTTGCCTTCGCCGATGCGTGGCGCGCCGAATACGATCCTGCGATGCGGCGAATTCGGGACGGCGGACGCGGCTATGTGGCGCTCGACGACCTGCATCGCGAGAACCTGCACCGGGTGGCGAAACGCTTCGCGGTCTCGGCGCCCGATAGCCTGTCGCATGTCTGGGAGCGGCTCAGCCCGTGGCCCGATGTGGTCGGCGGTCTTCACGCGCTGAAGCGTCATGCGATCATCGCGCCCTGCTCCAACGGGTCCATCGCGCTGATGACGCGGCTTGCGCGCCATGCGCGGCTGCCGTGGGATTGCATCCTTGGCGCGGATATCGCGCGCGACTACAAGCCCAAGCCCGTGGTCTACCTGGCCTCCTGTGCCGCGCTGCGCCTGCCGCCCGAAGAGGTGATGATGGTGGCCGCGCATAATGACGATCTCGCAGCCGCCCGGCCCTTGGGGCTACGGACCGCTTTCGTTCCGCGCCCCACCGAATACGGGCCCGCTCAGGACAAGGACCTTGTGCCGAGCGAGGAATGGGACGCGATTGCGCCCGATTTCGAGACGCTGGCGAAGGAGCTTTTCGCATGAGTGAGGCCGACGCGATCATCGAAGCCCTCGGCCTCGCGCCCCATCCCGAGGGCGGGCATTACCGCCAGACCTGGGAGGCGGAGGCCGCAGACGGCGCGCGCCCTTCGGGTACGTGCATCTATTTCCTGCTCAAGGCGGGCGAGCGCAGCCATTGGCACCGGGTGGACGCGACCGAGATCTGGCATTTCCACGCAGGCGCCCCGGTGCAGCTCGACATTGCGCCGCAGGAGGCGGGGCCGGTGCTGGAACTACTGTTGGGCCCCGACGTGCTTGGCGGCGATCAACCGCAGGGGATCGTGCCCGCGGGCCAGTGGCAATCGGCGCGCTCGACCGGGGCGTGGAGCCTCGTCAGCTGCACCGTCTCGCCGGGCTTTCGCTTCGAGGGGTTCGAGCTGGCCCCGAGAAGCTTCGACATCCCCCGCTGATCACCAGAGCCCGATGCTCGCCCAGCGGGACAGTTGATCGAGCCAGCTGACCGGCGGCCACCAGAGCAGCGTCAGCACGATCACCGCACCCACCAGCCCGACCGCCAGCGCCAGTTCGCGCCGGTGGCACAGCGTCTGCGCCGCCGCCGACCACAGCAGGTTGCGGATCACCGGCCAGTGCAGCTTGATGTGCCAGACCCCGGCGAAGATGAAGAGCACCCCCATCGCGAAGTGCAAAAGCTCCCAATCGGCGCGGTTCAGCGCGAGGAGCGACCAGTCGATATCCCGCGCCACCCGGCCCGAGGGCGCGATGCTGACGACGAGGCCGGAGATGACCATGACGACGAAGCTGAGCCCCGCGAGAAAGACTGCGGCGGCCCGGTTCGAGAACGGGGCCTGCTTGCGCGCCTGCGGCGTGGGACAGGGATCGGTTGGAGTTTGAGACATAGAATTACCCTCTGCGTTGAGGCCAATCCTAGCGCCGTCCGCCGCGGCGCGGCATGATCGGCGTCAAGTGATGCGAAATTAGCCGGGCCGCGAGACCTTGCCGCCGCCGATCAGCGCCGAGACCCCGGTCGTGGAGGGCCCCGAGGTCGCCATGCCGCGCGCCACCCGCACCGCGAGATAGGCGAAGGCCTGTGCCTCGAGCATGTCGCCATCGAGCCCGATATCCTCGACGGGCTGCACCGGCACGTTCATGCGCCGCTGCAACGCCACCATCAGCGCGGTGTTGAGCCGCCCGCCGCCGCAGACATAGATCGCTTTCGGCGGCGTCGGGTAATGCTCGCCCGCGCGCGCGACCGAAGCAGCCGCACAGGCCGTCAACGTGGCCGCGGCATCCGCGTCGTCCAACTCCGCGACGCGGGTCAGGATGTCGTGGAAATCGTTCCGGTCGAGCGATTTGGGCGGCATTTTCAGGAAATAGGGATGCGTCAGGAAAGCCTCCACCACTGCCACGTCGACCGTGCCCGCCAACGCCAGCTCTCCGCCCGCATCGAACTCGGCCTTGCGCCGGAGCCGCATCAGGTCGTTGATCGGCGCGTTGGCGGGGCCGGTATCGAAAGCCAGAACCGCGCCGGGCACCTCTGCCGAAGGCTGGCGCGGATCGACCCAGGTGACATTACCGACGCCGCCGAGGTTCAGAAACACCGCTGGCGCGTCGAGCTTGGCGTATTTTGCGCAGGCGAAATGGAAGAACGGCGCGAGCGGCGCGCCCTGCCCGCCCATCTCCACATCGGTGGAGCGGAAATCCCAGACCACGGGGCGCGACAGCACCTCGGCCAGAACCGAGCCATCGCCTGCCTGATGGGTGCGGCGCGGACCCTGCATCCCGTAGGGATCATGGGCGAGCGTCTGGCCGTGAAAGCCCACGAGCTGCGCCTCTCCCAATCCGCTGAGCAGTTCCGCATGGGCGGTCTCGACCACCTCGCAGGCCTCTTCCACACCGGGCTCTCCGGGCCAATGCCCGAGAGCTGCATGGAGCGTCGCGCGCTCGGCCTCGGTATAGGGGCGATAGTCGCTGCGGCCGAAATCGAGAATGCGGGTTCCGTCGGTCAATACGAGCGCCGCGTCCACCCCGTCCAAGGACGTGCCCGACATGGCGCCAACTGCCCAGACCGGCCCGGATTTCAACATGGCTTCCCTCTCGTCGCCTGCCCCGATATACGCACGCTCAGACGAAAGGAACAAGCACGATGACCTACCATCCGAAATCAGACTTCATGCGCGTGATGATCGAGCGGGGCTTTCTGGCCGACTGCACGGATTATCAGGGGCTGGACGAGGCTTTGGCGAAGGGGGTCGTGCCGACTTATATCGGCTATGATGCGACGGCGAAGTCGTTGCATGTCGGCCACCTGCTGAACATCATGATGCTGCGCTGGCTGCAAAAGACCGGCCACAAGCCGATTACCCTGATGGGCGGCGGCACCACGAAGGTCGGCGACCCGTCGTTCCGCTCCGATGAGCGCCCACTGCTGACGCCCGAAGCGATCGACGAAAACATCGCCGGGATGAAGCAGGTCTTCGCGAAATACCTCGATTACGGCGACGGACCGACCGATGCGCTCATGCTGAACAACGCGGAATGGCTCGACGGGCTGAACTACCTCGAATTTCTACGCGATATCGGGCGGCATTTCTCGGTCAACCGGATGCTGTCCTTCGAGAGCGTGAAATCGCGGCTGGATCGCGAGCAATCGCTGTCCTTCCTCGAATTCAACTACATGATCCTGCAGGCCTATGACTTCCTCGAACTGAACCGCCGCTACGGCTGCCTGCTGCAGATGGGCGGCTCGGACCAGTGGGGCAATATCGTCAACGGGATCGACCTGACGCGCCGTGTGCTCGATCACGAGATCTACGGGCTGACCTCGCCGCTTCTGACCACCTCGGACGGCCGCAAGATGGGCAAGAGCCAGGGCGGCGCGATCTGGCTGAACTCGGACATGCTGAGCCCTTACGAGTTCTGGCAGTTCTGGCGCAACACGACCGACGCCGATGTGGGCCGTTTCCTGAAGCTTTACACCGAGCTTCCGGTCGAAGAATGCGAGCGCCTGGGTGCGCTGGAAGGCTCCGAGATCAACGCGGCGAAGGTGCGTCTGGCCAACGAGGTCACTGCGCTCTGCCACGGCTGGGACGCGGCGCATGCCGCCGAGGCGACCGCGCGCGAAGTCTTCGAGAAAGGTGGCGTGGGCGACGACCTGCCGACGCTCACGCTGACGGTCGAGGAACTCGGCGACGGGATCAGCCTCGCGCAGCTCGTGGTGCGCTCGGGCCTTGCGAAATCGGGTAAGGACGGCAAGCGGCTGATCGCGGAAGGCGCGCTCAAGGTCGACGACGAGACCTGCGCCGATCCGGGCCGCATGTTCACCGCCGCCGATCTGGAGACCCCGGTGAAGCTGAGCGCGGGCAAGAAGCGCCACGCGCTGGTCGAAGTCGAATAAACCTTTCGGGCGCGCCTCATGCGGGCGCGCCCAAGCCCCTTTCCCGATCCGGTCGGCTGTGGCACTCTTTGCCTATGAGCAAGGTCAGCAATCTCAATCAGTTTCGCAAACAGCAGGCCCGCGTGAAGAAACGCGAGCAAGGCTCTGTGAACGCTGAGAAATTCGGGCGCAGCAAGGCAGAGAAGACGCTGCAGGAAAGCCGCGCCACGAAAGAGCGGCGCGATCTCGACGGGCATCAGCGCGAGCACGACGAATGAGCCGACCGAAGAAACGCTCTCTGACGCTGGGCGGGCACCGCACCTCGGTCACGCTGGAGGACGAATTCTGGCGCGCCTTCCGCGATATCGCGACCGAAAAAAACCTTGGTCTCAACGAGTTGGCAGCCGAAATTGATGTGGATCGCGGCACCGAGACGGGGCTTGCCACGGCCATACGCCTCTACGTTCTGGCATATTACCGGGCGCGCGCGATCTCGTAAGGCAGCCCGCGGCGCACGGCGCTTTCCGCCGCCCATGCAAGCTCCTTGCGCGAGCGATAATCGGAGACGGAGAGCGGCGTGTGGAACACCACCTCGACCGCGCCTTGCCGCTTTTGGGCCAGCACTTTTATCAGATGCGGCCCGAAGCCCATATCGCCCCACCAGCCATAGAACCGCACGTCCTCGCCCGCGGGGGGCGTGTAGACGACGGTGACCGGCTGGATCTGCATCACGCGCTCCAGCCCGTGGCTGTAGAAGGCCTGAAACAGCGTCGGCTTGAAGGGTAGTACGCGGCGCGCATCGGTCGAGGTGCCTTCGGGGAAGAACAGCAGGTGATGGCCCGCGCGGATGCGATCCTCGAACAGGCCCTGCTGCGTCTTGGCCTCGCGCGGGTCGCGCTTGATGAAGACGGTGCCGGTGGCCCGTGCGAGCCAGCCGACGAAGGGCCATTTGGCGACCTCGGCCTTGGAGACGAAATAGACCCGCTGGCAGGCGTTGAGCGCGAAGATATCGAGCCATGACCCGTGATTGGCGACCACCGCGCCGATCTTGGTCATCGGACGCCCGGTGACGCGATAGGAGATCCCGAGGATCGGGAAGCTCATCCGGCAGACCGCCTGCGTGATCCACGGCGTCCAGGGGCGCACCAGCCCGTGAACCGGGCGCTCCACCAGACGCACCAGCAGCAGCACGATCAGCCCGATCAGCAGCATCAGCCCCCAGATCAGCCCCCGCAACACAGCCCGCGTCCAATCGAGCGCGCCAAGCGGTTTGGGATCGGGCTCGTCCTCGATCCAGCTCACGCGCGGCCCTCGAAACGACGGGTGTAGAAGCTGCGATGCTTGTCGCTCATCGCCTTGGTATCCATCAGCAAAAGGACATCGGTGGTGTTGAAGGGACGGTCGATGAAGGCACCCTCGCCCACGAAGCCACCAAGCCGCAGATAGGCCTTGATCAGATTGGGCATCTGAGCCAGCGCCGCGCGCCGGTCCAGCGCGTCCTCGGGCACGAGGTCCATCGGCTGATAGGCTTCGGGCCGTGCGCGCGGGCGCATATGTTCGGGCGCAAGATGGTGGTGATGCAACCACGAGAGCGGCGCTTTCAGCGTCTCGGCATCGGTGCCGTGGAAGGAGGCCACGCCGAAGAGAATCTCGATGTCATGGGCCAGCACGTAATCGGCCAGCGCGTTCCACAGAAGCAGCATCGCCGCCCCGCCGCGATAGTCCGGATCGACGCAGGAGCGGCCAAGTTCCAGGAGCTTGCGGCCGGTCCCGATCAGCGGCGCGAGGTCATATTCGCTGTCGCAATAGAACTGCCCCGCCCGCTCCAGCCGATCCGAGGGCAAGAGCCGGTAGGCCCCCACCACATGCTCGCCTTCCGCGCGTGCGGGATCGACCAGCAGCAGGTGATCGTAGACGGGATCGAGCCGGTCGCTTTCGAGACGATTTTCGTGATCGACCGTCTCACCGCCGCCGCCGAGCTCTTCGACGAAAACGCGGTAACGGAGCCGCTGCGACGCCACGAGATCGGCGGCATCACGGGCCAGCCTGATTTCGAATGCGGCGCTGTCGATCACGGGCGTCCTCCTGCCGATCTTCGATGGCCCGGTTTAGAAAGCCGCGCCCGGATTGGCAATATCGCGCGGTGCGCGCCGTGTCATCGGCGCATCACGGAGGGTTCAATCGCCACATCCCAAGGTTGAAGGTTTCCCACACGACCTCACGAAGCTGTTAACCATTCGTCAACTTTGTTCAGAGAAAACCAATTCCAGCGCGACCCGCCGCCCGTCCAGGACAAGCTTGCCTTGATGCTCGAAATTTACCGTCACTTTTTCGCCGATACGCGATTGAACCTGTCCGGTGCCCCAGTCGGGCTGGGCCGGGTTTCTGACCAGCATGCCGGGTTCGAGAATTTCATAGATCACATTTCACCTATTGGAGAGTTTAATGCCATTCGAGACCGCCAATGCCGGTACGGACGACGATGATTTGACCGCCCTTGTGGGCTCGCGCCTGTGTCATGACCTTATCAGCCCGATCGGGGCGATCGGCAATGGGGTCGAATTGCTCTCCATGACGCACGATACGCCCGGGCCCGAGGTCGAGTTGATCGCCCAAAGCGTGGCGGCGGCGAATGCGCGCGTCAAGTTTTTCCGGGTGGCCTTCGGGCGGGCCGGCGCGGAACAGCAGCTTGGCGAGGCGGAAGTCGCCGGAATGTTGGGCGAATTATCGGCGCAGAGCCGTCTGGACTACGAGTGGAAAGTACCGGGCGATGCGCCGCGCGCCGAGGTGAAGCTGGCGTTTCTCGCGATGCTCTGCCTGGAGACCGCGCTGCCCTTCGGCGGCACGCTACGCGCGCTGCCCTGCGGCGATGGTTGGATGATCACCGCGCGGTCCGAGAAAGCACGGCCTAACCGCGAGGTTTTCGCCGTGCTCGACGGGGCCCAGATGGAACTGACGCCCGCGCGGGTGCAATTCGCGATTCTACCGCGCGAGGCATCGCGGCAGGGCCGCAGGCTCGACTGGTCGGTCGACACCGACGGCGGCACGATCGCGTTCTGAGGTCTCAGGGATGTTCGGTGCGCCTTAGGGGCGCACCGTGCCATGCCCCGTCACCAGATATTTGAACGACGTCAGTTGCTCGGCGCCCACCGGGCCACGCGCATGCATCTTGCCGGTCGCAATCCCGATCTCTGCGCCCATCCCGAACTCGCCGCCATCAGCGAACTGGGTCGAGGCGTTACGCATCAGGATCGCGCTGTCGAGCCGCTCGAAGAAGCGGTCGGCGGCCGCGTCATTCTCGGTCAGGATCGATTCCGTGTGCTGGCTGCCATAGCGGCGGATATGCTCGATCGCGCCATCCACGCCATCCACGATCTTCGCCGCGCAGATCATATCGAGGAATTCGCGCCCGAAATCTTCCGCGCTCGCCTCGGTGACGCCCTCGATCGACAAGAGTTCGCCGGTGCCGCGCACCTCGACGCCCGCCTTCAGCAGATCTTCGATCAGCACGCCGCCATGGGTGTCCCAGAAGGCGCGGTCGATCAGCAGACATTCCATCGCGCCGCAAATCCCGGTGCGCCGGGTCTTGGCGTTCACCACCACGGCCCGCGCCTGCTCCAGATCGGCGGCGCCGTCGGCATAGATATGGCAGATGCCCTCGAGATGGGCGAAGACCGGCACGCGGGCTTCGGCCTGCACCAGCCCGACGAGCCCCTTGCCCCCGCGCGGCACGATTACGTCGATGAATTCGGTCGCGCGCAGCATCTCGGCCACGGCGGCGCGGTCACGGGTCGGCACCAGCTGGACCGCCGCTTCGGGCAGACCCGCGGCACGCAGACCTTCGAGCAGGCAGGCGTGAATGGCGCGGCTGGAATGGAAGCTCTCCGAACCGCCGCGCAGGATCACCGCATTGCCCGATTTCAGGCACAGCGCGCCCGCATCCGCGGTCACGTTGGGCCGCGATTCATAGATCACGCCGATCACGCCAAGCGGCGTACGCACGCGCTTGATATGCAGCCCCGAAGGCATGTCCCATTCCGCGATCGTGTCGCCCACCGGATCGCGCTGCGCCGCCACCGCCCGCAGCCCCTTGGCGATCGCCTCGATCCGCGCGTCGTCCAGCATCAGCCGGTCCATCATCGCGGGGCTCAGCCCCTTCTCGGCACCGTAGGCCATATCCTCGCCATTGGCGGTGATGATCTCGCCCTTGCGCGCGAGCACCGCATCGGCGGCCGCTTCCAGCGCCTTTTGCTTCACCTCGGCGCTGGCAAAGGCCAGCTCCGCGCTCGCCGCGCGCGCGGCCGCGCCCATCGTCTCGATCAGCCCCTTGGCGTCCATGTCGTCTTTCATTGCGCACCTCTCCCGGATTTCCCGGTCTGTCCCGTCTTCACCCATTGCGCCAGCTTCGCCGCCAGCACGATCCACGGCAGTCCGTGCATGACCAGATCGAACCAGTCGATCGGACGCACTAGCGTGCCCGCCACCAACATCTTCAGCTTTTCCCAGATATGTGGCTCTGGGGTGAATGGCGCGAGACCGAGCAGTGCAGCGAAAAGCACCGCTTGCAGCAGGGTGATGTGGTCGAAAACCTGTTTGATCCAGCGCATACGCTCCTCCCGAAACTTCGCCCGGATATAAGCGACAGATGCGCGTTTCACAAACGCAACTTTACCGTAAAGGAGGGGAAAGTGGCGCGGTTGACGGGGCTCGAACCCGCGACCCCCGGCGTGACAGGCCGGTACTCTAACCAACTGAGCTACAACCGCGCATCTGCGCTCGGGGCGATCCGGATGATGGCGCGGTTGACGGGGCTCGAACCCGCGACCCCCGGCGTGACAGGCCGGTACTCTAACCAACTGAGCTACAACCGCTCGCATCATCTGCCCGGATCGCCGTCCGAGCGTGGGGAGGGTATTACGCGGGCGACCTGCCCCCGTCAAGCGGCCTGAGAGCAAAAATCCGACGAATTTTCACCTGCCGTTCGGGCAAGCAATTCGCGGCTCCTCAGCGCGCGCCCGCGACCCTTATTTATCGCGCCCGCACGCGCCCCGATGAGATGCGCTTTCTGCTTCCTCTTGGCAGAAATATCCCGGGGGAAACCGAAGGTCGGGGGCAGAGCCCCCTCCCTACTCCGAACTCACCGCTCCGGCGCAGGAATGAACTCCGCATCGTCGGCGGGGGGCAGCTGGAAACGGCCATGCGCCCAGTCGCCCGCGCGCCATGCCTCTTTCGCGGCGTCGATCTTGTCGCGCGAGGAGGCCACGAAATTCCACCAGATGTAGCGCGGACCGCCCATGGTGGCACCGCCCAGCACGATGAGCCGCGCGCCCTGCCCGCCCGCCTTGAGCGACACCCGGTCGCCGGGGCGGAAGACCAGCATCCGGCCTTCCTCATAGGTCTCACCCGCCACGGTGACAGAGCCCTGAAGCACATAAACGCCGCGATCTTCGTGATTGTCGGGCAGCGGGAGCTGCGCGCCCGGATCGAGATTCGCATCGGCGTAGAACATCTCGGAGGGCAGCTCGATCGGCGCATGCGCGCCCCAGGCATCGCCCAGCACCAGCCGCACGGTCTTGCCCTCGGCCTGCAGTTCGGGGAGCACGTCTGCGCCCACATGTTTGAACGCCGCCTGCCCTTCTTCCTGATCTTCGGGCAGTGCGACCCAGGTCTGGATGCCCGCAAGATGCTGGCCGGTGTCGCGGACCTTGCCGTCGGTGCGCTCGGAATGGGTGATGCCGTAGCCCGCATTCATCCAGTTCACCGCGCCCGGCGTGATCCATTGATCGGTGCCCAGCGAATCGCGGTGATGCAAGCGGCCTTGCAGAAGGTAGGTCACGGTCGCGAGGCCGATATGCGGGTGCGGGCGGATGTCGATGCCACGTTGGCCCGAGAGGAATTCGACCGGGCCGATCTGGTCGAAGAAGATGAAGGGGCCGATCATCTGCCGCGCGGCGGACGGGAGCGCGCGGCGCACCTCGAATCCGCCAAGGTCACGCGCCCGCGGCGCGATGACGGTTTCAATGGCGTCGACGGCGTCGCCAATCGGGATTTCGGGGTCGAGGGCGGGGTTCCAGCTCATCGGAGCGCTCCTTTCCTGTGGTTGAGGGAAAGGTAGCATCGCGGCGCGCATATCATAGAGCCGTGTGCGAACAGAATCTGAGCGCGGCCGCGCAACGACATTCAAGCCGTTGATATCATTACACTTAAGGGGAATGGTGGGCGGTGAGGGGCTCGAACCCCCGACATCTTCGGTGTAAACGAAGCGCTCTACCAACTGAGCTAACCGCCCCCGGCCCTTCCTCTAGCCTCGCCTTGCGCGGGGATCAAGACCTCAGATGCCCTCGCGCATCCGCACCTTTCGGGTCGAGGAGAGTTTCATCCCCGGCGCAGTCAACCGCGCCTCCGGCCCGACCCAGGCATAGGCCAGCAGGCAGGGGTCGAGATCGGCGGTGGTGATGCGGTGTTCGTGATCGGGACGGTTCAGGATCAGCGAGCCCGGCGCATGCACGGCAGTATCATTCTCCGACCACGGGCCCGCGACCGAGATATAGCTCTCCTCGATCTCTTTATGGCTGTGCTGCGGATAGGTCGTGCGCGGCGCAAACAGAACGAATCCGAGCACCAGCCGATCCGAGGCCACCGGCCCGCGCGGACCCAGCACCTCGCAATAGGCATATTTGCGCGCCAGCGCCTTTGGCACTTTCTCGTAGCCATATTCCCATGTCAGCTGCCCCGTCACGCGCGACAGCGCCCGCGCCATGCCCGCGACCGCGCCGCGCTCGCCAAGATCGAGCGCACGCGACAGATGTGCTGTCACCGGTTTCGGCTGCGGCTGGCGCGGCGTCACCGGGGGATTGGTGTCGATGATCTGCGAAAGCGTGTCGCGCACCCGTTTGCGATGGCTGCGGATCAGGCGGCTGCCGCCAGCCGAGCCGTGCCGGTAGAGCGTGTCGAATTCGCGCAGCAGATACAGCCAGTCTGGACAATCGGAGACGCGCAGCCCCTCGTCGGGGGACGCATCGTTCATCGGCATCGTGTCGGTCATCGCATCCTCCGCATCTCGCGCCTCGGGCGCATCTCTGGCGTGCTGTCTGGCTCATAATCTGACGCCGCTGGGCGCAGAAAACCAACCGGAAAACGACAAAGGCGCGTCTATTCAAGACGCGCCTTCATAGGAAAATGGTGGGCGATGAGGGATTTGAACCCCCGACATCATCGATGTGAACGATGCGCTCTACCACTGAGCTAATCGCCCTCCGTGGCGGGCTTTTAGCGCCCCTCTTCTGGCTCCGCAAGAGGGTTTTCGTCGAAATCTCCACCCTGCTCCGCTCGGGAATTTTCGGCCGCATTCGCCTCTGCCGCGACCTCTTCGAGCATGCCCGAAGGGCGGCGCAGTTTGACCACGAGGATCTCGTCGCCGTTCTTCTCGAACTGGCGGTTGATCTTCAGCTTGCCGAGCGGCGGGATGCTCAGCTCCTCGCCTTCCGAGAGCGCCTCGCCCAGAACCTTGAGAACCGCTTCCGACATGGCTTTCGCCTCGCCGCGCTTCACCCCGGCCTCGACCATCACCCGATCCACGAAGCTCCTCTTGCGCACGAGCGCCTTCGCCTCGCTCGGCTCAGGCGCCGGATCAGGCGTGGCGGGCGTGAGCGTCGCGGCGGAGGCCGGAGGCGCCTCGGGCGTCACGACGGGCGGCTTGCGGGTCGATTTCGGTTTCTGGCTCTTGGCCATAGCGGCTCCTTTTTTGATCGCAATACGAAGAGGTTAAGGGCAAACCTGTTCAAATGCAAAAACGCCCGCCGCGATATGCGACGGGCGTTCTCGATTTCAATTCAAAGGCGATCAGTGCGCGGTTGCGCCCTGCCCGTCCGATTTGGCCGCAGCGGCGGCAGCGGCTGCTGCCTCTTCGGCCTCTTCGTCCCAATCGACCGGCTCAGGCTGGCGAACCAGCGCCCGGGCGAGGACTTCGCGAACGTGGGTCACCGGCACGATCTCCAGCCCCTCCTTCACGTTGTCCGGGATATCCGCGAGGTCTTTTTCATTCTCCTCGGGGATGAAGACGGTCGTGATTCCGCCGCGCAGCGCCGCGAGCAGTTTCTCTTTCAGGCCGCCGATCGGCATCGCGTTGCCGCGCAAGCTGACTTCGCCGGTCATGGCGATATCCTTGCGCACTGGAATACCGGTCAGCACCGACACGATGGAGGTCACCATCGCCAGACCCGCAGAGGGCCCGTCTTTCGGCGTCGCACCATCCGGGACGTGGACGTGGATGTCCCACTTCTCGAAGCGCGGCGGCTTGATGCCGAATTGCGGCGCAACCGAACGGACGTAGCTGGACGCTGCGTCGATCGATTCCTTCATCACGTCGCCCAGCTTACCGGTGGTCTTCATCCGACCCTTACCCGGCAGTCGCAGAGCTTCGATCTGCAGCAGGTCGCCGCCCACGGAGGTCCAGGCAAGGCCGGTCACGACGCCCACCTGATCTTCCTTCTCGGCCAGACCGTAGCGGAACTTCTTGACGCCCAGGTAATCGCCCACCTTCGCCTCGTCGACGGTGATGTGCTTGGTTGCACCCTTCGACTTGATGATCTCGGTCACCGCTTTCCGGGCGAGCTTCGCGATATCGCGTTCGAGATTCCGCACGCCCGCCTCGCGGGTGTAGTAGCGGATCACGTCGGTCAGCGCGCCATCGGTCAGTTCGAACTCGTTCTTCTTGAGCCCGTGACCCTTGATCTGCTTCGGGATCAGGTGCTGCTTGGCGATCTCGGCCTTCTCGTCCTCGGTGTAGCCGGCGAGCGGGATGATCTCCATCCGGTCCAGAAGCGGGCCCGGCATGTTGTAGGAGTTCGCCGTCGTCAGGAACATCACGTTCGAGAGGTCGTATTCCACTTCGAGATAGTGGTCCACGAAGGTCGCGTTCTGCTCGGGGTCGAGCACTTCAAGCATGGCCGAAGCCGGGTCGCCACGGAAGTCCTGACCCATCTTGTCGATCTCATCGAGCAGGATGAGCGGGTTCGTGGTCTTCGCCTTCTTCAGCGCCTGAATGATCTTGCCGGGCATCGAGCCGATATAGGTCCGACGGTGGCCGCGGATCTCAGATTCGTCGCGCACGCCGCCCAGCGAGATGCGGATGAATTCGCGCCCCGTTGCCTTGGCGACAGACCGGCCGAGCGAGGTCTTACCCACGCCGGGCGGACCCACGAGGCACATGATCGGGCCTTTGAGCTTGGCCGAGCGCGCCTGCACCGCGAGATATTCGACGATGCGCTCCTTGACCTTCTCGAGACCGTAGTGATCGGCGTCGAGCACGGCCTCGGCCTTGCTGAGGTCCTTCTTCACGCGGGATTTGGTGCCCCACGGGATCGACAGCATCCAGTCGAGATAGTTGCGCACGACGGTGGCTTCGGCCGACATCGGCGACATCGACTTGAGCTTCTTCAGCTCGGCCTCGGCCTTTTCCTTGGCCTCTTTCGAGAGCTTGGTGTTCTCGATGCGCTCTTCGAGCTCGAGGATCTCGTTCTGGCCGTCTTCGCCATCGCCGAGTTCCTTCTGAATGGCCTTCATCTGCTCATTCAGGTAGTACTCGCGCTGGGTCTTCTCCATCTGCGTTTTCACGCGGGATTTGATCTTCTTCTCCACCTGGAGAACCGAGACCTCACCCTGCATGAGACCGTAGACCCGCTCCAACCGTTCGGAGACGTCGAGCGTTTCCAGAAGCTCCTGCTTCTGGGCCACTTCCAGCCCCAGATGGCCCGAAACGAGATCGGCCAGCTTGTCCGCTTCGGTCGCGTCGGCCACGGCCGAGAGCGCCTCTTCGGGGATGTTCTTCTTGATCTTCGCGTAGCGCTCGAATTCCTCGGCGACCGAGCGCAGCAGCGCGCGGATGGTCTCCACGTCGCCCTCGGTCTCGATCAGCGGTTCGGCATTCGCTTCGAAATAGTCGTCATTCTCGACGAAATCGGTGATGCGCACGCGGCTCTTGCCCTCGACGAGCACCTTCACGGTGCCATCGGGCAGTTTCAGCAGTTGCAGCACGTTGGCGAGCACGCCAACGCGGAAAATCCCGTCCGTATCGGGGTCGTCTTGCGACGGATCGACCTGGCTTGCGAGCAAGATCTGACGGTCTTCCGCCATCACCTCTTCCAGTGCGCGCACGGATTTCTCGCGCCCGACGAAGAGCGGCACGATCATGTGGGGGAAAACCACGATGTCGCGCAGCGGCAGGACCGGATGGGTGACAGAGCTAAATTCGGTCATCGGCGTTCCTCTCTTGGCAGGAGGGTCCGGCCCCGTTTTCGGCGACCACGTCCCTCCCCTGTTCAACCCAATATCTAGGAGCCGTGAAGCATCCGTTCAACTAGGGCATGTCACTCACCCGTCACAATGCGTGGCCCCGGGACAGGCCGCAAGAGGCGATCTCGTTGCCGTGAGCGGTTCGTGCGCGCGCGTGATCGAATGTGTAGCCGATCACCGGGGTAGGATCATCTCGGCCATCAAGCCGCCAAGCCGTTCGGATCGCCCAAGTTTCAGCGATCCACCGTGGCGGCGCAGGATGTCGGCGGTGATCGAAAGCCCCAGTCCGACGCCCTGCCCGCGATCCTGATTGCGCGCCGGGTCGAGCCGGGTAAATGGCCGGATCGCCTCCTCGCGGCGTTCGGGCGGGATGCCCGGCCCGTCATCATGCACCGCGATTCGCCACCCCGTGCGCGCGATCGAGACGGTGATCTCCGCGCGCGTGCCGTAGCGCACCGCGTTGCCGATCAGATTCGCCAAGGCGCGTTTGAGCGCATCGGGGCGGAAGGTCGCCTCCTCTTCGCTGTCGCAATCGACAAGCGCCACATCGCGCCCCATCCGCCGCATATCCTCCACCACGCCGGCGACGAAGCCGCAGATCGGCAGCGTCTCCGGCTCGCCATGCGACGCCCCGTCGCGCGAGAATTCGAGAAACGCATCGACAAGGCGCCCCATCTCGTCGACGTCACGCTCCATCGCGCGGACCTCGTCGTTCTCCTCCATCATCGACAGCCCGAGCCGCAGACGCGTGAGCGGCGTGCGCAGATCGTGGCTGACACCCGAGAGCATCAACGTGCGCTGTTCGATCTGCCGCTCGATCCGGTTGCGCATATCGAGGAAGGCGCGGCCCGCAGCGCGCACCTCCGTCGCCCCCGAGACGCGGTAATTCAGGTTGCGCCCCTTGCCGAATTCCTCCGCCGCATGGCTCAGCCTGCGGATCGGACGCAGCTGATTGCGCAGGAAGATATAGGCGATCAGCGTCATCAGAATGGAAACAAAGACCATCAGAACGAGCAATTGGTGCGGATTCGACGCCGACACCCGGCTGCGCGCGAAGGTCACCGCGAGCGGTCCGTTCGGCGTCTCCTGCACCACCCGCACGGAATTGGTGTTGTTGTCGAGATCGATGGAGCGGATCTGCGACAGGTTCGCCCGCAGCGTCGAGATCACCACGATCCCGGTCAGATCGAAGAAACTACGTGTATCGCCCCGCTGCGACGCAAGATTCGTGGGCGCCGGAAATTGCGAGGCGAAGTTCAGCGTCTTGTCGAGCACGTCGAGCCGTTCGCGCGCAACCTCCGCCGTCGGCGCATTGGTCGCGACCTGATCGAGCAGAGCGATCTCGCGCACCATCCCTTCGGTCATCTGCTGCGTGACACGCTCGAAATGGCGCTGAATGAAGACGACCGAGACCACGAGCTGGATCGTGACCACCGGCAGAATCAGGATCAGCGCGGCCCGCCCATAAAGCCCGCGCGGCATCATCTGTTTCAGCCAGCGAAATTTCATGCCAGAACCCTAACGATGGCCGCGATGGAGGGAAAGATGGAAGAATTGCAGCCCGGCTTGCGTCGGATCATCGCACCGAACCCGTCCCCCATGACCTATACCGGCACCTGCACCTATGTCATCGGCACGGGCGAGGTCGCGGTGGTCGATCCCGGCCCCGCCGATCCTGCCCATCTGCAGGCGCTGCTCGACGCGCTCGCACCGGGTGAACGTGTCAGCCATATCCTCGTCACCCATGCGCATCTCGACCATTCCCCCGGCGCACGGCTCTTGGCCGAGGCCACGGGCGCGCCGATCCTCGCCTTCGGCCCGCCCGAATCCGGGCGCGCACCTGTAATGGCGGAACTCGCGGCGCGCGGCCATGCGGGCGGCGGCGAAGGGGTCGATAACGCCTTCGACCCCGACATCCTCATTGAGGACGGCGAGACGCTGAGCCATGGCGACTGGTCGCTCACCGCGCTGCACACGCCCGGCCATTTCTGCAACCATCTGAGCTTCGCGATGGGCGATGCGCTTCTGACCGGCGATGTGGTGATGGGCTGGTCCTCGACGCTGATCTCGCCACCCGACGGCGATTTGGGCGACTATTACCGCTCGCTCGCGCGGATCGAGGCGCAGAGCCCGCGCATCCTCTATCCCGGCCACGGCGACCCGGTGACTGACCCCCAAACCCTGATCGCGAGTCAGCGCGCGCATCGCGACGCCCGCACCGAACAGATCCGAAGCGCCCTCACCGAGCGTCCGGCCACCCCGCAGGGCCTCACCCGCGCGATCTACACCGACGTGCCCGCAGCCCTCCTGCCCGCGGCCGAGCGCAACGTCTTCGCGCATCTCGTTGAAATGTCAGTGCAAAACCAAGTCACCGCCGCGCCCGACCTGCGCCCGGAGGCGCTATTTTCGCTGACGTGACGAAAGCCTGAAATTTTTCGCCAGAACCCTCTGGACATCCCAATTCGAGATTCATATACACCCTCACATGTTCCGGCGTAGCTCAGCGGTAGAGCAGTTGACTGTTAATCAATTGGTCGTAGGTTCGATCCCTACCGCCGGAGCCAACTTTCCCTTAAGCCTTTGATTTCATTGGCGACACCTTAAGTTGGCATCGTATCTGTCACACCAAGGTGTCACACCAGATAACTAGGTTCCGCGCGATCCGCCCCAGTTGGGGAAACGCGCATGCTTCACTCACAACCACACCTCTCGAAACGCGGCCAGACCTATCAATGGCGGCGAAAGATTCGTTCGCAATCCACAGGAATCTGCGACCTACAGGTCTCTTTGCGCACCCGCGACCGCGAGAAAGCCATTATAATCGCTCGCAAATTAACCGTGGAGAGCGAGCAAGTGTTTGAAGCAATCGATAAGAACTACCTGACGAAAACTGAGGCGCGAGCCTGGCTCAGCCAAGTGGCGCAAGCCGAGATGGCTAAGCTCGAGAGGTTGCAGCTGATCCAGAAGATGGATGGCGGCTACGATGACGAAGATCGCAGGCTCGACTGGGCCCATCGCAAAGCGTGGCGTTTGCTTGCAGATCGAGGTCTGGAGGCAACCTTAGATGCCCCGCTCCGTCTTCAGCTCGAAGCGGAAGGTGCAAGTTGCGGGGATATTGAATGCCTCGAAAACACGCTCGATCTCCTGTCACGCAGCCTTTTGAGCGAAGGCATGTCTAACCGCCATAGGCGCGAATTCCTTGAGCTCACGGACCGAGACACCATGGGTGCGTATGAAACTTTGCAACTCCGTCAGTTGACCGCTGCAGCTAAGGCGGCTGCATGGGAACGATTTTCCTCCGCCCCGCCTCAGCCCGCGCAGGACATGGCAGCTGAAATTGTTGAAGGGCTCGGTTCGATGCTGTTCGCATCACCTGTTGACACGCCCGAAGGCTCAAAGTCCGACCACACGCCGCGCGCTGAGACCATGGCGAAACCTGAATCTGGCATTTCGCGCCCCATTGAAGCAAGCCCAGACCCAGACTCCGCCGAAGTCGGACATGACTATGACCCGGACATCTTCGCCGTGATCGAGCGCATGAGCGCGGCCAAGCGCAAAGAGGGAATCGAAGAGAAGACACTTCGGCAATACGTCACCTTCGGGCGCCTCTTTGTCACGCTGACGGGAAAACGGGACCTGACAAAGATTCACAAGAGCGACGCCGCCCGATTCCGCGAGTTGCTCTACAAGGTGCCGAAAAGCTGGGGCAAAAGCTCCAAGGACGCCAACGCCACGTTGAAACAACTATTGGATCGGTCGGCCAGTCTGCCTCCCGAAAAAGTCGGCCTCGCGATCGGCACTCTGAACCGGCATATCGACCATCTTCAACAAGTCGTCACCTGGGCGCAGGAGGAAGGGATCAAGGTCGACCCCGCCCTGCAACCGAACAAGCTTCGCCGCCGAGAAAAGGAACGCGCCAACCAACGTCGCGACAAGTTCACCGCGGAGCAGCTGCGCGAACTCTTCACGTCTCCAGTCTGGACCGGCTCGAAATCGGAATATCATCAGCTGCGACCCGGTTCCGTAATCTATCGGAACGGCATCTTCTGGGTCCCGCTGATCTGCGCCTATTCCGGGCTTCGTCGTGCCGAGATTGCCGGGCTGCCGACAGCTGCTATCAAAGACGATAATGGCATCGCGTATTTCGACATCGACTTCACGGAGGAGCGGCGGATCAAAACCCAAGCTTCCAAACGCCGCATCCCGATCCACTCCCGCCTGATCGCGCTCGGCCTGCTCGAGCATGTCGAGGCACAACGAAAAGCAGGCGAGCGCTTTCTTTTTCCGGACCTTTATGACGCAACGCTCAAAGTTTTTGGTCGCGATGTGTCAAGAAGGATGCGCCAGATCATCGATCAAACGATCGGCCCTGAAGAAGGCAAGAAGCTCTCGCTGCATTCGATGAAGCACTATGTGCAGAATATTCTCAGCCGCGACACCACCGTGCCGGAAGTCGTCGTGCGCGAAATCGTCGCGCACGAAGGTAAGGATGTTCACGAAACTGATTACGAGAAGGGCTCCGAAATCGAATTGCTTAGATACGCGATCGAGAGGTTGCCGATCGTCTATTGAGCTTGTGACGCCCAAAGCGCTCACGGCCCGTCGGGAAGAAGTTCGTCGTTCTCCTCGGGCGCGCCGATCTCTGCCGGCTCGAGCGCGTCTTCGATCTGTTCGGCCCCATCGCCCTGAGAGGCCCCAAGGCGGGCAAGCAGCGCTTTGATCCGCGCGTCCAACTCGCTCAATCCGAGCGCTGCAAGCGCTCGTGAACCAGCGCCATCAATTCGATGACCTCCATCTCTCGTTTCTCGCGTTTCTGCGCGTCCTTTTGAAACGCTTCGATCGCGTCGCCCATCATACTCGCGGCGCCCGCGATCTGCTGCGAAATCGCGCCGAGATCCTCGATCATCTGATCCAGTCGTTCGACCACCCCGCGCTCCTTCTGGATCGCCAGGAGCGCCTGAAGATCTGGAATGAGCTCCGCGATACGTCGGTTCGACTCGATCAGATCCAGGATGTCCTGAAGTTTCACTTGGTTCCTGTTGTTTTGCATATCGGGCATTGAGGGCCTCCAATTTTTTGAGTGGGTCGCAAAAGAGGTTTTCGGGAAGCGCGGTGACGAGACGCGCGACAAGCCCGCCCATCAGGTGCTCGGTTACAAGACGATGAAGGAGGCAGGCGATCGGCTGGAGTCCCCTGTCCTTCTGACGAAAAGCGCGGGGCGCTGGCTTGGGTGCGGGTTCGAGAAATTCAGACAGCGCTTCGAAGCTGTCGGGCTTGTCGAATTTATGCCGCACGGAAACATCGTCTGCCATTTCGAGCCAGCGCGAGGCGAGCCTCTCAGGGGCGGCTCTCAATATCTTCTGGCGTTCTTCGTTCCAGCTCGGCCAGCGTGAGACGGTTTCATCGCATTCCGCGCTCATCAGCGGGCCCCGAAAGGTCACCGGCTGTTCAATCCCCTCGGAGCGAAAGACAAAGGTTGTTCCGAAGTCCGAGCTTTCTTCGAACGTCAGGCCGATGTTTTTCGCGACCGGCATGATCGCCTTTTGTAAGTCCTTGCGGTTCAAAGCCCCGCGCTCGGCGAGAATGCTCGACGCCTCGTTGATGACTGCAGGGATGAACCCTTCCAGAACTTCATAGGGAGAGCTTCGCAGGTTTCTCCGCGCTTCAGCCAGCTGCTTGACGATGCCATTCGGCAGCTTGATGAGCCGGGCATGATCCAGATTTCCCGGGTCATCAAAGCCGAAATGCGCGTTGACGGTGTCGACGAAAGCCCACCAAGCGTCATGCGCGCGCTTGCTCGGCGGGGAAGGATTGTGCGCTCGCACCCGGCCATCCGCGCGGATCACGCATCGCGGGAGCGCGAAGTTCAACTCGAGCTTTCCGGTATGCGTATGTGTCGTTACAAGAGCTGCGGGCCGGCGATCTTTGGGCACACCGGGAAACGCGACCTCCAGGGCCAAACCGACAATGCGCCGCACCGTGTCGCGCAGATCCGGATCGCCCGCATTAAAGGAGCGAACCGAGATATCGTCCTCCGAGAATGTGAGCGTGAAAGCCGACAAACGGTGCTTATGGTTCAGGGCTCCAAGCGTGGTCAGGACGTGCGCAGGAGTGCCGCGCAGCAGCTCTGGTGACGGATGCCGCCGCACCAAAATGAACGAGGTGTTCACCCGCTTTTCGGCCGTTTCTGCGGCGAAATAATTGACCAGCCGCTGATAGTCGCCGAGGGTGTGCCCCTTGAATTTCGTCCAGCCGATGATCATTGCACCGGCCCGCTTTTGCGCAGCGCGCTCTCCACCTTGATCAGCATGCCCTCGCATTGCACGAGAACATTCAAGGCCTTCGGCTCGATCTTGCCCGTAGAGACCAATTCCCGCGCAATGCCGCGAAGGATTTCGTTGAGCTCACAGAGCGCCCATTCGATCCTGATCAGGATTGCAGGCGACTTCTTGCTGCGCGGTAAATTGCCCGTCGCGAGAGCGCATCGACAGACGTAATCGGAGATCGAGAGATCAGCCGCCGAAGCTGCGTTCTTGATCCCGGCCCATTCGGCATCCGTTGCCCGGATCTCGCGCCGCTTGCGCTTGTCTGTGACCTCACATTCAACTTCTGTGTCTTTCATCTGCGCTTCTCCTTGGACATGGGATACCCGGCACGCGGGTTCACTTGATGGGTGGTGTCCTCAGTATGGAAAGCGGACCTGAAAAAACGGTCAGACAAAATCACGCAAAGTGAGAAGCTTGGCGTTGATCGAGAAAACCCCGCGCCGCGCCCTGCCCCGGACACGCACCCAATTGCGCCTTGCACTGGAACCGGCGAGAGAACATCCTGTGCGCGAATTTCGAGGGATCCATGAGCAACAACGACATCAAGAGCTTAAGCAGTTTCGTCTGGTCTATCGCAGAACTTCTCCGCGGCGACTTCAAGCAATCCGAATACGGAAAGGTCGTCCTGCCTTTCGTGGTCCTGCGCCGTCTGGACTGCATTCTAGAGGCGAGCAAGCCTGATGTGCTCGCCATGGCCGAAAGCCTGCCCGCGGACATGGACGATGACGCGCGCGACACGCTTCTCTCCGGCGTCGTCGGCCAGAACATCCGGCTCTACAACAAGTCCCGTTTCACCTTCGCCTCACTTAAGGGGCAGGATGCGAAAGACATCCACCGAAACCTGATCGACTATATCACCAACTTTTCGGGCAATGTCCGGGACATCTTCCTCGACAAGTTCCTGTTCACCGATCAGCTCAAGCGCCTCAACGACGCCGGGCTGCTCTACCAGGTCTTCGATCGCTTCACGCAGATTGACCTGCACCCGGACGCCATCTCGAACATCGAGATGGGCTATCTCTTCGAAGACCTGATCCGTCGCTTCTCGGAGATCTCGAACGAAACCGCCGGTGAGCACTACACCCCGCGCGAGGTAATCCGCCTCATCGTCTCGCTTCTCTTGGTCAACGACAAGGAAGCCCTGACCGGCAGTGGCGTCATCCGACAGGTCTATGATCCAGCGGCAGGAACCGGTGGGATGCTCTCGATTGCCGAGATGGAGATGAAGGATCTCAACGACCGTATCCGGGTCGAGCTGTTCGGTCAGGAGCTGAACCCGGAATCTTTCGCGATCTGTAAATCCGACATGCTGGTGACCGGGCACAATCCCGAGAACATCGCGTTCGGCAACACGCTGACCCAGGACGCGCATCAGGGCAAACGCTTCCACTACATGCTCTCCAATCCGCCCTATGGGGTTGACTGGAAGAAATACGCAGACCCGATCAAGGACGAGGCGGCCGATCTTGGCATGGAGGGCCGCTTCGGTGCTGGCCTGCCCCGGATCTCGGACGGGCAGCTCCTGTTCCTTCAGCACATGATTTCCAAGATGCGCCATGACGAGCAAGGCTCGCGCATCGGGATCGTCATGAACGGCTCGCCCCTCTTCACCGGCGGCGCTGGTTCAGGCGAGAGCGAGATCCGGCGCTGGATGCTGGAAAACGACTGGGTCGAGGCGATCATCGCGCTTCCGACCGACCTCTTCTACAACACCGGGATCCAGACGTATGTCTGGCTGCTCACCAACCGCAAGGACCGGGACCGGCGCGGCAAGGTGCAGCTGATCGACGCGAGTGGCGAGCGGTTCTGGAAATCGATGCGCAAGTCGCTCGGCTCGAAACGGCGCGAGATCCCGCAGGAAGCCACCGAAGAGATCGCGCGGATCTACCACGACATGCTCAACGGCAATTCGGACTGGGCTGACGTGTCGAAGATTTTTGAAACCACCGATTTCGGCTATCGCGAGATCCGGGTCGAACGACCGCTCAAGCTGGCCTTCTCGGTCACGCCCGAGGGGCTGGAGGCGCTGCGCGAGGCCAAGCCCTTCGCCAAGCTGGATGAGGATGAGCAGGCGGGCGTTCTAGGGGCCTTGGAGGGGCTCCCGAGCGGTGAGCGCTGGATGTCCCGCGACAAGTTCGAGAAGGCGCTCAGCGGCGCTCTGCGGGCCGCTGGCGTCAAGCTGGGGGCGCCGGTGAAGAAGGTGGTTCTATCTGCGCTGTCCGAGCGTGACGAGGACGCCGAGGTCTGCACCGACAAGAGCGGCAATCCCGAGGCCGACACCGATCTGCGCGATCACGAGCAGGTAGCCCTGAACGAGGACTGGCGCGCCTATGTGCAGCGCGAGGTTCTGCCCTTCGTTCCCGCTGCCTGGGTGGACGAGAGCTACACCGACGCGCAGGACGGCGGTGTCGGGCGGGTCGGGTATGAGATCAACTTCAACCGCTACTTCTACAAATACGTGCCGCCCCGCCCGCTCGAGGAGATCGACGCCGAGTTGAAGGCGCTGGAAGCAGAAATCGCTGGCCTGCTGCAGGAGGTGGTTGAGTGACGCAGGTGAAGCTCAAATGGTTGGTGTCAGCTTCGAACGCCGGTGAAGTCATCGATAAATCACATTGGGGGGAGGGCGAAGAGTCTCTCTACACTTGTGCCAGAGGCATCCTGCGGTCTGACTTCAACAACTTCCCCACGTGGAAAAGAACGACATCTGACGATCTGCTGCTGACGAGAAACGGAACGCCATATATCCACATTCCCGTTGAAGGCGCGATCTATTCAAATGTTGTTCAGCGCATTTCGGTGCCCAAGGTAGATAAGTTCTACTTGCGGTATGCTTTAGAGGATCGTGTTCGTAGTTTTAGGGGGTATGGCGTCTCCATCGAGAGTTTGAACTATGAGATGTGGTCGAACCTTGAAGTTGAAATCCCCGACCTCGCGACCCAACGCCAGATCGCCGATTTTCTGGACCGTGAGACCGCAAGAATAGACCTGCTAATCGAGAAAAAGCAGCGCTTGGTGGATGCGATCAAAGCGAAAGTCTCTGACTTTGCTGATCTAGCGGTCACACAAGGTCTCGACCAGAAATCAAGCATGAAGCCCGCGCAGATACCTTGGATCGAAACAATCCCATCGCATTGGGAGATCGTGCGAGGGAAATATCTCGTTCGGCAAATGTCACGACCACCACGCGACGGAGACGAGGTAATCACAGCGTTTCGGGACGGTCAGGTGTGTTTGAGATCGAAACGGCGCACCGAGGGGTATACTTTCGCGGAACTTGAGGTTGGTTATCAACACATCAAGCGGGGTGATCTTGTGATCCACACGATGGATGCCTTTGCAGGTGCCATCGGAGTGTCTGAAGACAACGGCAAGTCAACTGGCGAGTATGCAGTCTGCACATCGATCGGCGACCATAATGCGACCTACCTCGCCTACCTGCTGCGATGCATGGCGAAACGGAAATATATTTCCGTGCTTTGTCCTTCTGTTCGCGAACGGGCACCAAGGTTTCGCTTTGTCCGGTTCGCTCCTGTCTTTCTTCCTGTTCCACCGAGAAACGAACAGGACGCAATAGTTGATGCGATTGAGCGGATACGATCTGGTCTGAGCGCAGCGCAGACCAAGACCGCTGCCTCCATCGACCGCCTCAAAGAATACCGCTCCGCCCTGATCACCGCCGCTGTCACGGGTCAGATCGACGTGACGACCTACTCAAAATCTGGCACCCCCGACCGCCAGCTCGATGCCATTCAAGAGGAGATGGGCGCATGACGGGCCGGAACTTCAAAGCATCCGCACAAGGGTCTTTGGATGGGCTATGCGGTATCTATGCAATCATAAACGCCTGCAACGTGATGCTTGGTGGCGGGCTCGATCGCGATCACCAGATTTCACTTTTCTGCAAACTCACGAGTCTTCTCGATGATGGTCGCCCCATAGGCGAAGTTGTGCATGACGGGATCGGGTTTCGAAAGCTTGGAGAACTCATCGATGTAGCGAGCCGGACGTTGACCCATGATCATGGGGTCTGCATCGAACGCAAGGTTGCGTGGAAGGCGAACAAGGGGAATCTGTCCGCGTTTTGGAATGATCTGCAGCAGCACGTTAACACAGATGAACAGCGCGTTGCACTTCTCGGCGTCGAGGGTAAGCATAGCCATTGGACCGTTGCCCGGAAAGTGAGCGAAGCGTCGATCACGCTGGCCGACTCCGACAATCTCAAGCGTTTCAACAGATCGGATTGCCACCTGAGGCCGGGGAAGAAACCCCACCAATTGCAACCGACCCAAACATTCTTCCTACGATGCGTTACAGTGGACAGTATTTGATGACCGAAACCCACACCACCGCCGACATCCACCAAGAGAAGGTCTTCGAGGCGCATATCGTCTCCTACCTGACCTCCGAACAGGGGTATCTCGAACGCAACTGCGCGTCTCATTATGACGTCGCCCATGCGCTCGACACCGAGTTGCTGTTCCGCTTCCTCAAGACGACGCAACCCGAAGCGTGGCAGGTGCTGGAGGAGCACTACAGCGCGCAGGCCGAGGCGGAGGTTCTCAAACGTCTCGACAAGGCGCTGAAGGAACATCCGACCCATGTCGTGCTGCGCGAGGGCATCAAGCTGGTGCCGAACATTCGCTTTGCGCTGTGCTTCTTCAAACCCGCATCGAACCTGAACCCGGATCTGACGCGGCTCTACGAGGCGAATATTCTCTCGGTGATGCGCCAGGTGACCTATTCGGCGAAGAACAAGAACGCCCTTGATCTGGTGACCTTCGTCAATGGCATTCCGGTCACGACGCTTGAAGTGAAGAACCTGCTGACCGGCCAGAACGTCAAACATGCCGAGAAGCAATATCGGAAGGATCGGTCGCCGGCGGGTGAGCCCCTGCTGACCTTCAAGCGCGGCGCCATCGTTCATTTCGCGTTGGATCAGGACAATGTGTCGATGACCACGCGGCTGATGAACGGCAAGACGCGGTTCCTCCCCTTCAACCGCGGGCGCAATGGCGGTGCCGGTAACCCTGACGTGCCGGGTGAGAACCGTGTCGCCTATCTCTACAAGGATCTGCCCGATGGAAAGGCCGTCTTCTCGCGAGAGGTGCTTCTCGATCTGATCGGGCGTTTCATCCACCTCGAGCGCGGCGATGGCAAAGAGGTGCTGATCTTCCCGCGTTTCCAGCAGCTCGATGCGGTGCGCAAAGTGCTCGCAGACGCAAAGGCCCAAGGCCCAGGCCAGAACTACCTGATCCAGCACAGTGCGGGGTCGGGCAAGTCGAACACGATCGCCTGGACCGCGCATCAGATCATCAACCTGCATGACGGGAACGACCAGCCGCTCTTCGACACAGCGATCATCGTAACGGATCGCCTGGTGCTGGACCGGCAGCTTCAGAACACCATCGGTGGGTTCGCGCAGACTGAAGGCGTGGTGAAGAAGATCGACGGCACGTCCCGCGATCTGAAAGATGCGATCATCAAGGGCGCGCGGATCATCATCACGACGATCCAGAAGTTCGGCACCGAGCATCTGGCGACGATTTCGGGACAGGCCGGCAAGAACTTTGCGGTGATCATCGACGAGGCGCATTCCTCGCAGTCCGGTAAGGCGGCTCAGGCGATGACCGACGCGTTGACCCGCGATGATACCAGCCCCGAGGATATCGAGGACCTCGTGCTGGCGTTCCAGAAAGCGCGCGGCCCGCAGAAGAACATCTCGTTCCTTGCCTTCACCGCGACCCCGCGCAACGTCACGCTGGAGCGCTTCGGGCGCATCGGATCTGACGGCAAGCCACATCCGTTCCACCTCTATTCGATGCGGCAGGCGATCGAAGAAGGGTTCATTCTGGACGTGCTCCAAAACTACATGACCTACAAGGCCTACTATCAGCTCGAGAAGACGATCGAAGACGATCCGGCCTTCAAGGGACGCAAGGCGCAAGCGCGCGTCGCGCGCTACGCCTCGTTGCACCCGACAGCGATTGACCAGAAGGTCGAGGTCATCGTCGAGCATTTCCGCCGCCACGTCGCGCGGGAGCTCGAGGGCAAGGCGAAGGCGATGATCGTCACGCAGAGCCGCGAGCACGCGCTGCGCTATTGGCAGCGCCTGAACGACTATATCGCAAGCAAAGGCTATACCGATCTCAAAGCGCTCGTCGCGTTCTCCGGCGATCTGACGGTCGACGGCAATGAATGGACCGAAGCGACTGCGAACGGCTTCGCCGAAACCGAGTTGCCGAAGAAGTTCGACACAGATGCCTATCAAGTCCTCGTGGTCGCCGAGAAATATCAGACTGGCTTCGACCAGCCGAAACTGGTCGCGATGTATGTCGACAAAAAGCTGGCGGGCCTTCAGGCGGTGCAGACCCTCGCGCGTTTGAACCGGACCTATCCCGGCAAGGACCGCACCTTCGTGCTCGATTTCCAGAACACGATGGAGGACATCAAGGAAGCCTTCGCTCCCTTCTTCGAGGCGACGGCCCTCGAAGAACGAACGGATCTCAATCAGGTCTACGATCTCGAACAGCGGATCTCGAATTCAACCTATATCAACAAGGACGAGGTCGAGCGCTTTGCCGGTCAGTTCTTCAAGGGTGACCTGACCGAACAGGATCGTCTGGTTCTGGAGGGAACCGTGCGGCTCGCTGTCGAACGCTTCTTGCTCGACGAGGATGAGACGCAGAAAGAGGAATTCCGGCAGCTCCTGAAGAGCTTCCAGCGCTTCTACGCCTTCGTCGCTCAGGTCGTGAACCTCAACGATGCCTGGCTAGAAAAGCTCTACGCCTACAGCTCTTGGCTCTCGCGCCTGCTCCCGTCGCGCGACGTGCCAGCCGATATCACGGTATCGGACGACATGCTCAACCTGGCAGCCTTCAAGCTTCAGAAAGGCGAGGAGGGAAGCGCGTCCCTGACTGCAGGCGACACCAAGACCCTGCAGCCGATCTCCGAGTTCGGCGCCAATTCCTACACCGAAGAAGAGGAACGCTCTCTCTCGGAGATCATCGACGCGTTCAACGATCGCCATGGCACCAAGTTCTCGCGCGAAGACTTCCTGCGCTTCGAACGCGTGACCCGCGACGTCATGGATGACGACATGACCGAGATGATGCGCAACAACCCGGCGGACGTGGTCTACAACGCGTTTTCTCAAGCGTTCTTCCAGCAGATGGTGAAGATGTTCCAGCAGGATAACGAGATGCGAAATATCGTCATGACCGACAAGGACGCGCGCGAGCAAGCGACACGTCACTTCTTCAAGCGGGCGCAGAGGCAGGCACGTGAAGCAGGTCGATCATGAGATGAGGTCGCGCGCGCCCAAGTATCTCAGACCGGATAGTCCACACCGACAGAATACCCTCGGACACCCCACTCTCTTTTGAGCATCAGTCAATCACCATGTTTCTTCCAGATTTCAAATTATTCGCAAAACTTTGCGGAGCAACCTCCTTAGGTGAGGTGATGCTACCTAGCGAGAAGTCGAGTTACAGAGCCGTAAATGGGGCTGTCCACAAAACGTTGAGGGAGGCTCTCAATGGAAAGCACATGTCTGGAAAGCGACTAGCCAAGCTCTGCCATGCGTCGATCGACCATCTGCTGGGAGACGACAAGGCGCTCTGTGAGCAAGCCTATGCTAACATTCTGAAAGAAATTTCATCTATAAGACAAGTGGAAGCCGCATCTCCGGACGAGGTTACTCTGGAACTTTGGTATGGCGTTTACCTTCAGTTTCCTGACGATAAGGCTCCCAAAACAAAGGCTTACCTGTATCGCCTGCTGGCATCGTCTCAGTCCTTGACCAGAAAAATAAATGAAGAAGGCCCCATTTACCTTAGGGAATTACTTCGCGCAGAAGGCACGCCCGAATGGCGCACTTGGTTCAATCTTCTGTCTCAGCGGCTAGAGAGTCAGACATCAGCTCCAGAAGATGTCTCGGAAGCGCTGAATATCATGGGGATACTCGGGCTCGCAATTGTCTGGATCTTAGAGCGCGTAGAAAGGACAGGATTGGATCACACAGATCAAAAAAAGTATCTACAAAATTACTTCGAAATTCTATTCGGTGAAGAGGAGGGACGAGCAAATCCCGCGAAATCTGTCGCAAAGCTCCTGAAATATGCTTTTCAAGAATCAAAGCTCGAGAAAAAAAGCGAGTTCATCCATCACGCCTTTGGTGCTTCAGAAAGTCAGGTTCGAGAAGCAAAGAGGTTTTTCGCTGGATCGGCGATCCCTTCTTATTCACAAACTATACATGCTCTCGAAGTAGCCATAGAGATGGACGAAGATGATCGAAAAGCATGGCGTTGGTTTGTAATAATTGCACAGCTGATAGGCCGATCGAGTAGGCGTCTTGAGCAGTTGAAGACGCCAATACCCAACGGCCAACAACCGCATGCCATATATTACGAAGCGATGCGGACCCTTCTGCGCGAAAGGCCCGCATCTGCTATGCCTTCAGATTAGAAGAGATAGCACTCAAAATCTCTATCTGCGAACGCCTCCCAGTCATCCGGCCGACCGTCTTCGCAACCCCGGCTTTGCCAGTAGGCGTCGTTGTTCGGATTGAGTTGGTTTGCGTGGTTGTCCATATCGTCTTTGGAAGACATCTTTTCATCCTTCTGAGTTTGAGCCTGAATGCTCAAGAATTGCATTTGTTCGCATTGGCCAAGGCGACATCAATGAAAGTAGTGACAACCCAAAACTCTGTCGAATGGGGAAAATGGGAAGATTTGCCAGAGCGTGACCTGACGTTGTTGCAAGTTTAGTGACACCAAACGGGCTCCAGTCGCTCCTGGATGACAAACACATGGCAGGTCAGCATGTGCCCCCTGCCGATCCGGCACGGGATCTATACGCAAATAACCACTAATCCGCACCTGAACCGCTCACATTCACGGCTCTTCACATCCAAATTGCTTGATGCACAACATCGCGAATACGTTTTACTGTGGCCTCACCAATCCCGAAAATGGCGTGGAGTTCTTTATCGCTTGCGTTTCCGAGTTCCTCTACAGAATTTATTTCGGCGCCACGCAGCCGATCAATTTTATCATCGGTCAATCCATAAGGGTATGCATTGGATTTCTTTAGTACCGAAATATCCTGTCGGAGGATCTTCAGCTCATCGCCATCGAGCACATTTGGCAGAGTTATATTCGCAAACAACTGGCCGCTCAAATGTACCTCAGCGGGCTCCAAGCTTCCTTCCACCCACTGCCCAATACCATCAATAGTCAGGCGACCAGAGGGCATTTCCTCAATTATATTACAAAGGTTCAGGGCGAATACTGGCCCTCGACCGCCGGACTTCATCCCCCTTGAGGCCTCTCGCTTTGAGAGAAACCCTAAGTACTCAAGGATCTCGAATGCTTTGGAGAATTTAGATACCAGCTGCCGATGAATCAGGACACGATCTTGAGCCAGAGCTCTGCTATCAGACCCCATGCTTCTAGTAACATTGGAGACCAAGAGTTCGAAAATCTCGGTCGCGGGCTCGATCAGCGGCTCGTAAAGGCCAAGCTTGGGTTGAACCTCTTCCATAAGTGGCCAATAGTAATCCGTCGCCATCGCAATGAGTGTCTGATTTAGACTTGGAACACTAATTTTTTCCATGTCCAAGAACTTATTGCAGGTCAATACAAACGCCCGCATGTTTCCGACAACGGCGCGCGCTATGAGCCTAGAAAATATTTGAGAACTCAGTCGATCGGAGTAAGTCGCAGATTCTACAAGATTAGGGTAACGTGCGCTCAAGACATCATAGAAGTACGAAGAATCCTTTGATACGTCTGATCGATTCAGGTCAATGACTGTCGCATCATTGTATACATCGAATCGAATTCCAAACTTAGTCACGCCTGGATATATCGCGGCCTTGCAAGAGACCGCATTGCTCGAAAGCGTTCGGAATAGATCGAAGAACACCTCAAGCGGCTTCTCACGTCCAATGTGTGCGGCATCATCGAAAAGCAGCACAATCCGCTTTCCTTGGCTGTTGGAAAGATCGCTCAGCGCAAGCTGCATGCCCAGCTCATCGACAGCATCAGGGAAGCCGTCAGGCTGCCCTCGTTCGTGGAGCTCCTTGTTAATGCTTTTGGAAAGAATTTTTCCAAAGTGGTTGATGTACTCGTCTCCATCGGACTTTAGCAAAGGGAGGTGCCGCAAGCTTACATACGCGCAGAAAATGGTGTCTGAGCTTCTCAGGCGCCGATGTGCTTCGATCATTAGAGCACTTTTACCGCTGCCCCGTCCGCCGCGCAAAAGCACCGGACCGTGGGCTGACAGCTTTCGAATAATCAAGTCATCACTTGAGGCAAAGGAATGAATTCGCTCGAAGTCTTGGGGCGGACAATCTTCAGCTGCGAGTATCAGATGTATGTCATCGTCGTTCACAAGTGGTTGCGTCATGATACGTGGCTCCGCATTTGAGCATAGATACCAAAGGCATCGTCCGGCATCAAAGATGAGTATGCCGTCGGAATAAAGTGCGAGGTCAATCCTAGAATTGAGACCCGGGAGAAAAGGTCTTGGAGATTTGCCTTAATTGAGCTCTCGTCGTATTCAATCGCTGAATTAAAAAAATCCCAATGCACCCCCTTTGAGAGGCTTGAGTAGAGACGGCCAAGCTCACCCTTCATGCGCGGAACGAACGCCTCAGGTTCAATGCTGACAAGTTCTTCAAACCCATCACGACCAGAGCTCTGAATTTGGTCGAGTAGCTCACTATAGGCCGGCCTCCATATAAGGTGATCGAAGTGCTCAGAAAACAGAGAGCGGCTGATCTTCGCAATATCGACGTCGCTCGACCAAATTCTGTCTTGCCCAAGCGGCTTGTCCGGATTCATGACATCGCCTTGCCATCTGAAGCCGGACTTCGCGGGGGCGCCGTGTTCAAAGCTGGGTTGGCTTTGGAATTCATTGAGATATAGAAGCCGAAATGGATCTAGGCGGCCAACAATCGCAGCGCTGGAGTTCTCCAAAACAACGCGAGCACAGAAAGCGCTAAAGTATTTAGATTCTTCAGAAAATTCTTCCTGGAGATATCGAACGCCCTTTGTCGAGAAGGTGTTTATGGTTCTGCTGAGGTGCTGGAGAGTCTTGTCAGCCTTTGCATCGCCGTGGGGGCGTCCACATACAAGTTCTCCTAGCACACTATCATGCCACTGCATCTCCGTCATTTCATCTGCACCTTGTCTTCCTGTCAGGCCAGATAAGGTCGACCAGATCCTGGAAAGCATTTGCTATCCCTATTTTGTCCTAGCCACGCTGATGGAGGCCTAATCGACATAGCGGACATGACGGAGCCATGTCTAGGGTTGCGCCCCTAGTGATCGAGGGAGAATTTCTTGGAAAGGGCTGGTGACTTGTTCCCGACGGATCATCCGCTTGTTTGCGCTTTGCGATCATTGATCCAAGACGCAGCGAAGGTCCGCTCCCCGGCCTTCCTGTTTGGGCGCAGTGAACGGCCCTCTCCGGACATTCGCCCGAAGGATCAGCGCTGCGGCGCTGCGACTCCGAACCGGTCATCAAGGCCAATGTGCAGCAAGGTTGGGCACGCCGAGGTCTACTGTGCGGACAGAAATGCCGTTCGCGGCAACCGCGTATTAGTTCTATGAACTTGAGTGCTCAGTCGACCATGAAGGCAGGGTCGGGGAAGGTCTTTTAGGGATTCGTGACGGCCTGAACACGAGCAAGAATGTCGTTCGCGAGTTTGGCTCGGCCTTCCCCGTTGTTCAGGTAATCCAGATAGCGGATCGGACGCAGATCAAAGGGAACATCGTCGTGCGACTGAGTAATCAGGATAACCTCTTTCCCGAGTGTGTGGGCAATTCCCGCCTCGTAAAACACATTGGGGTTTTTGCCAGACAGATCGCAGACGATAACCGCCGAGGTGCAAATCAACTCAATAATGTCAGTCATGATGTGGGCGTGAACCCACATATCATCTGCTCGCTGGCACTGGTAGCCGTCTGCTTCAAGGGCGGCCTTTACGTCCTGATAGACCGATGTGAATTGCCCCGAAAATGGCATCATGAAGGACACAAGTTTCGGATTGATTGGCTTTTCACTCAACTGAAATACAGTCGGAGCAACTCGCTTCCCGGTCGATTTGCGAAATAAAACCTCGAAAAGGTCAACGTCTTTAATCGCCCAGTGGTTGGTTCCCAGCTCCCAATCGTGCATATCAAGTTCAGATTGAAGCGCATCAATGTCGGCATTGGTTAACTTGGGTAGGTCAGGATCAATGGTGTAGTCAAGCTGGTAGTCAGAGCCTTTCCGCGTCACCCGCGAGAGCCACGCAATACGCGCCACCTCGTCGCCCCTGCCTTCCTCCATCAGAAGTGTGGGGAATTTCAAAACGGATTGAAAATCAATACTCGTGTCGTTCACAAACTGGTTCTTGACCTCGTCGGTCGTATATCCAAAGACCCGCTCGGCCATAATGAAGCCGCGACGGTCATTTTCCACTCGTCCTGAAACAATCAAATTGAACATTCGTCCCCTCCGGCGTCGACTAGGGCGTAGTAGCCCATTCGACGGGCGCTCTCAATGCGCGTGGAGCATTAGTCAACTTGGGCGCGGAGCAGTCATGCGGCGACGCAGCGGGTCGGTCGCCTTGTAAGCAGCAGCGGCCGGTGCTCCCGGCTAGAACCAGCCCTTCGCCAGACCTGATGGGGACACGACCGCCATCGGCCGCTCGCTACATCCCGCGAGTCTCTGAGACTGTCAAACTCGGGTGACTTCGCGGGATCGCCGCTTCTTGACACAACAGCAGTCCACTATTCGCCGAGCTCTTTCATCTTCTTGTCCAAGTATGCCTCGACCGCCCGCCGGATAACTTCCGGCCGTGTCGGCAGATCTTCCGCGATGCGCCGATAGGTGTCGATCGCCTCGACCATTTCATGGGTCATGCGGACCATGACGGGTTCCGTTCCTGCTGGCGGTCGGCCCATCTTTTTCTTCTCTGACATGAAAACTCCTCACAAAGGGGATTGACTTTGTGATTACAACATTACATGTTATGCGAGCGAAGGCAAGAGTTGCAGCTCCCGCCAACGCTCTAACCCCAGCTCTCTCGTCCAAGGAGAAAACCATGGCTACCTACCCGCTTATCACGCAGCTTCTGGCAAAAGAAGACGCAACCGACGATCAGGAACCGCGGATCCTGACCCTCTTCCCGCAGTTCTTCGAGGCCCTCGCTGAGTTCCTCGACTACGAACACGACCTGTCCCGCACCGAGAGCTGGGATCCGGCTTTCGCGGCTTGGCAGAGGGCCTCCGACGAAGCCCAGGGCACGATGCTGCAACTGCAGGATCAGATCCTCGAACTGACGCCGCGCGTGCCGGTCGAGAAGCCGCTCAAACTCCTCACCTTCGGTATTCGCCTCGCGCTTCTGGACGAGGACGGCGAACACCGCGAACGCTTCCGCGATCTCGTGCGGCGGCGCGGGAGCGACCTTCTCGTGCCCGAGGTTTGCGACACCGATCGCGAAGTGAATTTCCTGCTCAAACGGATGCTGATCCTTTTCGATCAGTTGCTCGACCTCTATACCGACGAGCCGGTCGAAGCCTCCGCGACACTCTGAGCCGATCGCATTCCCGGCGCTGTTCCGGCCGGGATGCATGCCTCTCTCAACCAGAGATTCCACGAAAATGCCGAGCGCGGGTTACCGCGCCCGTTTTCCCCTGCACGTTCACAAGGAGGGTCGAGCATGACCCAGCATCAACCGATCATTCTGCACATTCGCTGCGAAGACCATGCGGTCCAGCCCGGCGAAATCCACGCGCACTGGAGCGATGCCGCCGAGACAAAGGGCTACCGTATCGTCGCTCGGGTGAAGGACAGATACAGCCTCGCGCTCGAATGCAAGAGCTGCGGCGGGCTGCATGTCAGTCGCCTCTTTGTCGTGCTGAACTTCCAGCCAGAATGCCCGCATTGCGTCGAGGCGCGCTGGCGCGAGACAGCGAGAAGGGCCGGGCTTGAGATGCTCCGTCGCGATCCTTCCGACCGGAAGTATGCTTTCTACCGCGCGTCCTGCGGTCACGAAATCCGTCGTCAGTTTGAACTCGTCGAGCGCATGGCGCAGGGCGAAACCGGTGCGCGCTGCGAAATCTGCCACCACGAGCGAGAACAGGAAGAAGCGGCGCTGGAGGGCTGGGAGTTGGTCGGACCGGACCCGCAGGGCAATCGGAACTATCGGCTCTATCGCCATGCCGAGGGGTGTGGAGCCGAGGCGCGGATCGCCCGTGCCAACATGCAGACCGGGCGCTTCACCTGCCCCGGTTGTGGCGAGAGCTGGGCGACAGGGCCGAGCTTCTTGTATGCGATGAAGTTCAAGCTCGAAACCGGGAGCAGCGCGATCAAGCTCGGCTTCTCGCGCAATCCGGACTCGCGCATGAAATACCAGCTTCACCGCCATCCCGATTTGCCGCGCGAGCTGCTCCTAAAGGTGCCGATGCGAACCGGGCGTCACGCGCAGCGCGTCGAGAAGCGTTTGCACAAGTGGCTCATGGCCGAGTTCCCCGACGAACTGGTGGCACCGGAGGAGTTCACCGATCTGCTCAAGGTCAAGTCTGAGCTTTATCGAGCCGGTCTCGAAGAGACGATCCTTCGCCAGATGCATCGCATCGCGCGGAAGGAAAACCGCGCGGCCGAACGCAGCCGGACCCGCAGCAGGTCGCGATCCAAGCGTATGCGCAAGACCTGAACCACGCCGACAATGCGCCACGACAAAACCTCTCGCTCCGGCGGGAGGCCTCCCCTACCCTTTCAAAGGACTGATCCAATGACTCTCCCCACTCTTTCACCCACCTGGGGGCCGCTCGCGCGCACCGCCATCCTTCGTCTTCAGGAAAAAGCCGCTGCAAGCGCGCGATCGGCCAAGAGCTCACCAGCTGCTCGCACGCGTAAAATGAGCGACTATGGCGATTCTTTTGACGATTTCGACGCGTTCGAGGAGGCCGAGGCGCAAGTCGATGCCGATCTCTGCGCAGATGAGGAAGCGACACAGGAAGCGCTCGCCGCCCTGCCCGGCGCGATCCTTCCCGCTCGAGACCTGAGCCTTGCGTTGCAACTCGCCGCCACCTTCGAGAGTGCCGAACGGATCGACGCGCTTTTCGCGCCGAAGGCGCTCACGATCCTCGAGGTGCCGCCTGAGATGATCGATCCGCTCGCGACGGTCATTCGATACGGCTTCATTCCCGCGCATGTGACGTGCCTGGGCCGCAACATGGACGCCCGCCGCTCCGGCTCAAACCTGCGCATCGTCACGCTCACAGACCGCTCTGATCTCTCGGACCTGCTAGCGAAGCCCGAACCGATCCTTCTGCTCTTCGCCCAAGGGAAATCGGCGCCGCCCAATCTGAGCGGAACGCCCCCGCTGCGCCTCTCCTCTTTCAATCGCCAGATCGCTGTCGCACAGGTTCTGATGACCTATGCCGATACCCCGACCGTCTCGGCCCAATTCTCTGCCCTGCCCGACGACACCGCGCTTGCGGAAATCTCCCCGCTCGCATGGGCCTTTGCTTTTCGCGCACCCTCCGCCGCCGACGCCTTGAGCCGCCTCGATGCCGCCCTGCCCCGCCCCATCGCAGGCACCCCTTCGCTCGATACGATCCGGGGCGACGGCAGCGCTTTGCGCACAGCACGGCGCATGGTCGCAGACCTACAACTTTGGAAAGACGGAAAGGTCGCTTGGAGCGAACTCACAAGATCTTTGCTCCTTTACGGCGCACCCGGCACCGGCAAAACCCACTTGGCCCGCGCGATGGGTGTGAGCGCAAACGTGCCTTTCTTCCAAAGCTCGCTTGCAGAATGGCAAGCGGCCGGACATCTGGGCGATATGCTCGCCGCGATGCGCGAGACATTCGCCAAGGCCCGCGCCGCCGCTCCTTCGATCCTGTTTCTCGACGAGATCGACGCCGCTGGCTCGCGCTTCGATCGCGACCGGCACGGCAGGACATATCACCGTCAAGTCGTGACCGGCTTTCTCGAAGAGATCGATAAGGCCGCCCGCACCGAGGGCGTGTTATTGATCGGCGCGACGAACGATCGTGCAGCGATCGACCCGGCCCTGCTCCGCCCCGGACGCTTCGATCTGCACCTCGAAATGCCTCTGCCTGATGCAGAGGCGCTGCTGGGCATCCTGCAGACGCATTGCGATCACGGCGAGGCCGATTTGCGTCCTCTGGCGCAACAGGCTGTCGGGCTGAGCGCGGCCGATCTCGATGCCGCGATCCGTGCTTCCCGGTCCGAAGCGCGCGCGAATGATCGCCCTTGGCAGCCCGCCGATCTGAGCCCGCATCTGAACCACGCATGCGCCACGCCAGATGCCGATCGCCGCATCGCACTTCATGAATGCGGACACGCGATCGTATTCGATGTGCTCAAGCTCGGCAAAATCGAGCGCGTCCTGATCCGACACGGCGATGGCGGCGAAGTGCATTCTATCGCAACTCGCGCGATTCACACGGACAGCGACTATGACGATCAAATTGCCTACATGCTCGCCGGGCGGGCCGCCGAGGCACTGATCCTCGGCCAGGTCTCGAGCGGCGCGGGCGGCACACAAGCCTCGGATCTCGCCCAGGCAACGCGACTGGCGATCGCCATCGAAACGCGCCTCGGCCTCGGCCATCATGAACAGCTCTGGCTCGACCAACCCGACCACCTCACCCTTCAGAACCAAACCGTTTACGCGAAGGTGCGCCGCCGCTTGAGCAAGGCGGAAGCCCGCGCCACGGAGATCCTCAACGAGCGGCGTGAGGGGTTGGAAGCGATGGCTGAAGTGCTTTGTGAGCGTCGAGAACTTAAGGGGCATGAACTCACAAGATGCTGGAAAGCGCCCGACGGTGCATCCGTTGAAGTTACACCTTCTTGTGTGGATGATACGTTCGCACGATAGGGTCGAACATCAGGCCTCTTTTGACCACGAAAAGCGGTGTGACAACTGTCACACCAACCTGTCACACCAGCGGAGTTCGAGCGGAGCCTGAATCAAATATTTTCAATAGGTTAGATGGTCTCAAAGTTGGCTCCGATCCCTACCGCCGGAGCCATCTTCCCCTCTCGGGTGTTGATTTAGCTACAAAAAGCCTTTCATGGCTTCGTAGGTGTGGCATATGGGTGTTCCATTACCCGAGTTTTGCGTGGGTCCGTCCGAAACAAGGACGACGCAAGACCATGCACGGCCAACCTCATCTCTCCCGTCGCGGCACTGCCTATCAATGGCGCCGTCGAATCCGGGTGTTTTCCACAAAATTCGTTGACCTGAAGCTCTCCTTGGGGACGACGGATCGCCGTGTGGCGACTATCTTAGCACGCAAGATTAGTGCGGAGAGCGACACATTTATGGACGGCATCATCAGGACCGAGATTTCCCCTCAAGAGGCGCGCGCCTGGCTGGCGGATGTAATCAAGCGCGAGCGGGCGAAGATCGAAGAGTTGCAGATGCTGCGCCGGTTCGACTCTCTCGACCCGCTCGATGATATGCGCCACGTCAAAACGCTCTCCTCCTGTCGTATCGTGCCGATCCATGCGCGCCTGATCGAGCTCAGGTTTCTCGACCATGTGACGAAGATGAAGCGTGCCGGGCACCGTGATCTGTTTCTGGACCTTCGGGAGCCCAAGAGCGGGAAGCACGGCAAGAAACTCGGACGCCGGATGCGACAGATCATCGATGACACGCTGGGTGCCGACGGCGCGGCACTACCTTTCCACAGCTTACGCCATTACGTGCAGAACGCACTCGAACACGCGGCAATCGACGATAAGATCATTCGCGACATCGTGGGCCATGAAGGGCGCGATATTCACGAGAAGACTTACCACAAACCGACCCCACCCAACCTGATGCGCCCAGCAATCGATGCTCTGCCACTTTGGGTATGACGGGGATGTGTCAGGCGCTTTTTGGGCGGTGAGCGGTCATTCGCTGCGTCTTGGACGAACGGCAGCGATGGGCAAACGAGAGACCCGACGCCGAGAACTCAGGGGCGATTCAAACGAACACGAAAACGACGCGCCATTGGCGCGAACAAATCCGATTCAAGCGCTTCCGACTATGGGCTCAGGTCACATCCTATGCTCAGGATGCATCACCAGAACAGGGCAGTCGCGGCGAGCGCTATAGCGGAGAGGAACACCTTCGGACATCTATCTTAGCGGATCGCTACGGTGAGATCATGATCGGCACTGGGTCGAGAGAACGGTCGAACCCAGTCCTCAAACCTACCGAACATGATCTCGATCCGGTTTTGGCGTTGTAGCACCGCTTATCGTATTTTCCGGCGACCTTGCGCGACTTGAGGTCCGCAATGCAGCCCCCGCCCCTTCGCTCCGCGAAGCTTCACGAAACCAGTCGGCGTCATAGCGTCGAACCGGGGACAGGCGAACCAGAAGAGCTGCCGCGCCGGTGTCGTCAATGATTTGGGCGGGGAACATGAAGAACCGGATCCAGCAACCACTTGTGTAGGCCGTTTGGCAGAGCAATGCTAACAAACAACCCGGTCAGCAGGGGCAACAAGCAGCTTGATTTCCACCAAATCCTGTCCAACGACTTGGGAGTAGCGAACCTCGAGAAGAGTGGCTGAAGTTGCGCGGTCCGTTCGTCGGTCAGCCAGAAGAGATTTATCATCGTCCCGTCTTAGTCGGGGAGGCCGGGAACATGCCGCCAACGGCGGCGCAAGCCACTTAATGAGCCCCGAGCCTACGAAGAGCGCAGGGATGCTCGCCATATGAACTAACGAGCTGACACTCCGCGCATGAACAGGCGCAATGCCCTTTTCGCGACCATGGGCATCGCCGCCATGCGTCCGAAGGACCTCTCCTCCGCCCGTAATCTTTGCCAGCCCAGAAAGAACCTCCCAAACTTCATTGGCGATCAAGGGATCGACATCTGAGCGGTCCGGCAACAAGCCAAGCGGGTCTATTCAGGGCGCTTCGGCGCTACAGAGCAAATGCACTTCCTTATTGGGGGGGAAATGCCTCACCCAATCTAAAATGAGTATTGAACGACACACACTTTCGACCTCGCCAGGCCCGGCGTTGACAGCATCCTCGCGATCGGTGGCCGCGCTTGCGAGTGCGAGATCCAGGTCAAGGCTCACCGTGCCGAACCCGTTCACCTCGGACTGGAACGACGACGCTCGACCCTCGTCGTCTTCGAAATATGGCGGTGAGAGCAACTGATACAGTGACCGCAAGACCGCATCGGCTTGCATCAGTAAATCGATGTTTTCGCACCTGACTGCCGTCTTTATCGGGCACCCTCGAGCGAGCGCCCCCGCGCCGCCCACCGCATCCCGCGCCGGATGATTTCGGTCACCTGATCGACCCGCAGATCGTCGAGCGTGTGGCCAATCGAGCAATAGAAGATGCGTCCCTTGTCCCAACGCCGCTTCCAGACGACCGGGATCACCGTGCCTTCGATCCACCACAGGTGATCGCCGGAGAAGGTCGTCGTCGCGAGAACCTCGTTCGACGGATCGGTAAGCATATAATATTGCTCGGACTTCAGACGGAAACTGGGGATGCCTTTTACGATCGGATCAGCGGGGCGACAGATCGTGACGTCGTAATCGACGTAATCGTCCGAGGGCACGAGGTTGTCGGGCCAGCCCGGAGGATGGGCGACGAACTGCCCGCCGATCAGGAAGTGATAGGTCGGGCGGTCGCGGAACGCATCGCCCATATGCCCGTGCCAGCCCGCAAGACCGCAGCCATCGGCGACCAGCTTGAGAAGCCCGTCCTCCTCCGCTTTCGTCATATTGCCGAATTCCGGCTGATGGGCGGAGCGGGCCGAGGACCAGATCGGCACGATGAGATCGCAATCGGCCATCTTCTCGGGCTCTGCGAGCGGGGCGAGCGTGTCATGCACGACCACTTCGAACCCGTCGGCCTCCAGCAGGTCGCGGCACCAGTCGGCAAAATCGGTCGGCGCGTGGCCTTCCCAGCCACCAACGAAGAGAACAGCTTTCATGATTTATCCTTTCGGGTGAAATCGACCATCGAGGCCATGTCGCGCGCGCCACGGCCCGCCGTCTCGGCAGCGCGCAGCCGCTCCAGCACGACAGCGCCTTGCGGCAGCGCGACGCCAAGTTGCGCGGCCAGCGCCTGCGTGACCTCCATATCCTTGCGCGCAAGCGCCACGGTGAAGCTGACGGGATGCGCCGCCTCGTCGAGATAGAGCGGCTTGCGGTAGCTCAGCATCGGCGCGGCGGCGGCCGACGCTTCGATCGCGGCGAAGGCCGTGCCTGTGTCGATACCTGCCGCGTCAGTGAGGCTCAGCGCCTCGGCCAGGGTCTGGTTGAGGCTGTGGATCAGCATGTTCACCGCGAGCTTCATCACCGCGCCGTCGCCCACATTGCCCAGACAGATCACCGTCTTGCCCATCGCATCGAGCGCGGGGCGCAGTGGCGCGGCCTGATCTTCGGTGCAGCCCGCCATGATCATCAGGCTCGCGCCCTCTGCCGCCGCGGTCGAACCGGAGACCGGCGCGTCGATCACCTGCCAGCCCGCAGGCGCCTTGCCCGCGAGATCGGCGATGTGATCGGGGCTCATCGTGCCCATCTCCAGAAGCGTCAGCGGGCCGGAAGCGGCGAAGAGACCGTCCTCACCGAGATGCACGGCAGAAGATGCCGCATCATCGGCCAGCATCGTGACGACGACCTCCGCGCCTTCGGCCAATACGCGCGGGGTGGCGGCCACCCCTGCCCCGGTTTCGAGCGCAAAGGCCTCGGCACGCTCGGGCGAGCGGTTCCAGACACTCACCTCGTGCCCCGCGGCGATCAAGTTGCGCGCCATCGGGGCGCCCATGCGCCCTAAACCTGCAAAACCAATCCGCATCACGCCACCTGTTCTTGCTCGATCCCGGAGATCGCGGCGACGAGGCTGTCTTCCGTCACCTCCTCGGCGGTGAAGCGGCGGATCACCCGACCATGATACATCGCGAGGATGCGATCCGAGACATGCAGCACTTCGGGCATTTCCGAGGAAATCACGATCACCGCGTAGCCCGAGCGGGCAAGCTCGCGGATCAGGTCGTGAATCTCGGATTTCGAGCCCACGTCGATACCGCGCGTCGGCTCGTCCACGATCAGGATGCGCGGATGCATCGCGAGCCATTTGCCGATCACGATCTTCTGCTGGTTCCCGCCCGAAAGGTTGCCGACCGCCTGCCGCCAGCTGGGCGTCTTGATCTTCAGCGTGTCGCGATACTGGTCGAAGATCGCGATCTCGGCCCCGTCCGAGACGAAGGGCCCCGAGGTCAGATCGCCGACCTGCGGCAGGGTGATGTTGTCGCGGCAGTTCATGCCGAGCACCAGCCCCTGCTCTTTGCGGCTTTCCGGCACAAGCGAGATACCCTTCGCGATCGCATCGGCGGGCGAATGGATCGCGGTTTCCTTGCCGTCGATCTCGATCGTGCCGGCGGTGGGACGGCGCAGGCCGAACAGCGTCTCGGCGATCTCGGTGCGCCCGGCGCCAACGAGACCGTAGAAGCCCAGCACCTCGCCCTCGCGCAGCTCGAAGCTGACGTCCTGGAACAGCTTGCCGCAGCTTAGTCCTTCCACCTTCAGCGCGACGTCACCGGTCTTCACCTCGGCATGTTGACGGCGCGACAGGTCGAGCGAGCGCCCGATCATCAACTGGATCACCTCGTCCTCGGTGGTGTCGCCCGCGACCAACGTGCCGCGATAGCCACCGTCGCGCAGCACCGAGATCCTGTCGGCCTGCGTGAAAATCTCGTCCATCCGGTGCGAAATGTAGACGATGCCCACGCCGCGCGCTTTCAGGTCGTTGATGATCTCGAACAGCACCACCTTCTCGGCGTCGGTCAGCGAGGCGGTCGGTTCGTCAAAAATCACGACCTTAGCATCCACCGTCAGCGCGCGGGCGATCTCGACCATCTGCTGGTTGGCGATGGAGAGTGCGCCGACCCGGTCCTTCGGGCCGAAGCCGCAATTGAGCCGTTTGAGGATTTCCTCCGACTTCGCGAAGAGCGTCTTCCAGTCCACCCGACCGAGGCTCCGGCGCGGCAGCTCGCCAAGGTAGATATTCTCGGCGACCGTCATCTCCTCGGCCAGCGACAGCTCCTGGTGGATTAGCACCACGCCGCGTCGTTTCGCCTCGAGCGGCGTGCGCATCGTGACTGGGGTGCCTTCGATCTCAATCGTGCCCTCGTCGGGCTGATACATCCCGGCGAGCACCTTCATCAGGGTCGACTTGCCCGCGCCGTTCTCGCCCAGCAGCGCATGGACCTCGCCCGCGCGGACCTCGAATGTCACGTCGTCGAGCGCCCGCACGCCGGGGAACGTCTTGACGATCCCCTTGAGTTGCAGCGCAGGGATTTTGGTTTCAGCAACGTCGCTCATACCCGAAGCTCCTCTTTGCCCTTGCGGTTCAGCTGCTTGTCGAGAAGCAGCACGGCGATCAGGATCGTCCCGAGGATCACCAGCACATAGAAAGCGGGCACCTGCATCAGGTTCATCCCGTTGCGCAGGATGCCGATCGCGAGAACCCCGCCCAGCGTGCCGAGGATCGTCCCTGCCCCACCATTGAGCTTGGTGCCGCCAAGAACGACCGAGGTGATCACCCAAAGCTCGTAATTGGTGCCGAGGTTCGGGGTCGCAGCGCCCATCTGCGAGGACAGCGTCACCCCCGCGAGCGCCGCGAAGAAGCCCACGATCATGAAGTTGATCAGCATATGTGGCCCGACCCGGATCCCGGCATTCACCGCAGCCGAGCGGTTGCCGCCCACCGCATAGGTGTTTCGGCCATGAACCGTCCGCGCGAGCAGGAAATACACCGCCGCCGTGCAAACGAGGAACAACACCGCCAATGTCGGCAACGGGCCCATGTTGCTCGAGCCGAAGTCCGAGAAGGCGAAGTTCATCGCGAAGAAGGATTGCTCTTTGGTGTAGACGAAGACGAGGCCACGTACGCCGAGCATCGCCCCCAGCGTGACGATGAAGGCATCGACCCCGGTCTTCCAGACGATGAAGCCGTTGAGCGCACCGAGCGCGGTACCCGCGACAAGCGCCGCGATCACGCCCGGCAGGATCGCCCAGTTGCCCCAGTCCGCAAACATCTCCCAACCTTGGATATCGACGCAGAGGCTGGCCGCAAGCGCCACGACCGCACCGACGCTCAGGTCGATATTGCCGTTGATCATCACCAGCGTCATGCCAAGCGCGATCAACCCGATGGTCGAGGTCTGCACGAGGATGTTCTGGAAGTTCTGCAGCGCGAAGAAATAAGGGTTCGCGAAGCTGAAGAACACGAAGATCAGAACGATGAAGCCCCAGATCGGGTTGGCAGCGAGCCAACGCACGGGCGATTTGATAACGGTATCCGCCATTGTCTCCTCCTCAGGCGATCGGGGAAAGCAGCCGGCCACGCTTGGCCGCGATGTCGAGCCAGACCGCAAGGATGATCACCACCCAGGTCACCAGCCACTGCACGTAATATTCGAAGCCCATCAGCAGCAGGCCGTTCTGGATGAAGCCGAGGATCAGCACGCCGATCACCGTCTTCCAGATCGTGCCCGCCCCGCCCAGCAGCGAGGTCCCGCCAAGGATCACCCCGGCCAGCACCTGCAGCTCGTAGCCTTGGCCGACATTGTTCTGCGAGCCCATGACCCGGCTGCCGAGGATGATCGCGGCGATCGCGACCCCGGAGGCCGAGATCAGATAGGTCAGGAACACCACCCGCGAGCGCCGCACGCCGGAGAACACCGCCGCGGTCGCATTGCCGCCCGTGGCGTAGATGCGCCGCCCGAAGGGCGTGTAGGCCATCATCAGGTGCAACAAGATCGCGCCGACCGCGAAAATCACGATGGGCGTCGGAATATCCGCGATGGTGCCGCGCCCGAAAATCTTGAACCAGGTCTGATCCTGATTGACGATATCGACGTTCTTGCCGCCCGAATAGATCAGCGTAAGCCCCTGAATCGCCGAGAGCATCCCGAGCGTCACGATCAGCGAGTTAAGCCGCGCGACACCGACCAGAAGGCCATTCACCGCCCCCAGTGCCAATGTTGCCACAAGCATCACGCCGATGGCCGGGGCCGGGCCGATCTTGTCATGCAGATCGACCACCAGAACCGTCGAGAAGGACAGCATCGAACCCACGGACAGATCGAGATTGCCGCCGATCACCACCACCGTCACGCCAAGCGCCATCACCCCGATGATCGCCGAGGAGCGCATCACCGAAAGGATGTTCTCGGGAGACAGGAACCGGTCCGAAAAGATCGAAAACCCGATCAGGAACAGCGCGAAGGCCACCAGAATGCCCTGTCGCGCCAGAACGCTCGCGATCGTTTTCCACCTGTCTCGGTTCATTCCACCCCCCCTGATGTCACGCGCCACGCGCGCAGTTTGCTGGCCGCGCGAGGCGACCGGCTTCTCCACATGAAAATTCGCCATTTTCTCCTCCCGTCGGGCAGCCTCCTCGCTGCCGCTGACGGCGGGTCAGACCAAGGTCATCCCACCGTCGATCATCACGATCTGTCCCGTCATGTAGTCGCTGTCGGGCGAGGCGAGGAACGTCGTCGTTCCGGTGATGTCGACGGGGCGCGCCACGCGTCCGCGCAGGATACCGGAGGCGAATTCCTCCATCGCCTGCCCCGGCATCTTCGCCGCACCGATTTCCATCAGGTCGCGATCGACCTCTTCCCACATCTCGGTCGCCACCACGCCCGGAGCAAAACCTGTCACCGTAATATCGTGCTTCGCGAGATCGCGCGCACCCGATTGCGTGAGCGAGACAACTGCCCATTTCGAGGCACAATAGGGCGCGACATTGTCGAAGCCCTGACGGCTCGCGATCGAGGCGGTGTTGACGATCTTGCCGCCTCCGCCCTGCGCGATCATCTGCCGGGCCGCTTCCTGCATCCCGATCAGCGTGCCGAGCGCATTGATATCCATGATGAAATGCCAGTTTTCCTCGGTCACATCGAGGAAATTCATCGGCCGGTTCACCCCGGCATTGTTGAACACCACGTCAACTCGGCCAAACTGTTCAGCCACCTGTTCCATCATCGCGCGCACCTGATCGCGCTTGGTCACATCGACCTGCGCCGACATCGCCCGGCCGCCTGCGGCCTCTGCCCGCGCCGCATTCTCTGCGGCAAGTTCAGCGACCCGTTCGCCGTTGAGATCGGCGAAACAGACATCCGCCCCCTCTTCCAACAGCGCCTCGGCAATTGCGCGTCCAATTCCGCGCGCAGCGCCCGTCACGAGACAGACCCGTCCTGATACGCGTCCCATTAAAATCTCCATTTTGCCTGCAATAAGTTGGGCATGGGCCGGCCCGTCGCCTGCGCCCATGCCCGCGGGGAGGAGAGATCAGAAGGCGGGCTTCTCGAACTGGTCCATGTTCTTCTCAGTGATCTGGGGCGTCTTGAAGTAGTTCATCTTCGGAACGTCCTTGCCCTGGATCACGTCGATCGCGGTCTGAAGCGCGTTTTTCGCATCGTCGATCGGCGACTGGTAGACCGAGCCGTAATACTCGCCCTTCTTCATCGCCTCGTAGCCGACCGCGAAGTTGGTGGCGCCGACGAACTTGATGTCCTTGGCACGGCCCGCAGCCTTGGCGGCGTTGAGCGCACCGACGCCCATGTTGTCATCGGCCGCATAGACGCCGTCGATCTGCGGATATTTCACGAGGAAATCTTCCATGACGCGCTGCGACTTCTCGCGGTTCCAGTCACCCGGCTGGGTATCCATGATCTTCACGTCCGGGCAGGCTTTGGCCAGCTCGTCCTCGAAGCCCTTCTGGCGTTCGATCGCGGTGGTATAGCCCGGCTTGCCCGAGATCTGCACGATGTCGCCCTTGCCGTTGAGCCCGGTGCACATCATGTCCGCCGCTTCCTTGCCCTGCTCGATATTGTTCGGGCCCGAGAAGGCCGCGATGAAGGGCATGCCCTGCTCGGCGATGTTGGAGTTGGTGATGATGACGGGGATGCCCGCGTCATGCGCCTTCTTGACCGCGGGGACCACGGCCTTGCCGTTGGTCGGCCAGACGATGATCGCCTGCACGTTCTGCTGCACGAGATCCTGGATTTGCGCGATCTGGCGCGCCACGTCGCCGCCCGCATCGAGCACGACCGCATCGACGTCAGGATTGGCCGCAGCCGCTTCCTTGAACGCCTTCTCGTAGGTGGTCTGATAGCTGTCCACCCCGACGTTGTTCTGCGTGATGCCGATCTTCATCTGTTCGGCCCATGCACCGCCAGCGAACGCGAGCGTTGCGACTGCGGTGGTTCCGGCGACAAGCGCCTTCATCGATCTTTTCATTGTTATCCTCCCATGAAGTTTCAGTCCGGCCGGTGAGACCGTGGCAGTCGCCCCCTCCTGAGCTCTTGCCATGCAGCCCGAATCCACCGGCGGCACAACCTGATCATTCCGACAGCCGCCCCCGCTTTCGCCCGCCAACTTATCCATTTCGGATATTGAAGCATCCATAATGGATATTTTCGTTAAGGTGAACGATCCTCGATTTGGACATCTTTCGGAGGACCCTATGGCGAAGCAACCAAAACCACAGCTCGGACCAGAACGCGTGACCAAATTCGATCCGCAAAATATCCAACATGGACATATCGGCGCTCCGGCGTCGAGCGCGTCCGTCGTTCAGGATAAGGATACCGCGCTGTCGATGATTGATCTGCTCGAGTCGCTGGCCGAGGAGATCGATTCCACGCTCTCGCTTTCCGCGCCGAACCCTTATTTCGCGATGGCTACCCATCTGGTGCGCTGCCATCTGGAGGGAAAGATCGTCACGCCCTCGTCGCTCGTCGCCGCCTCGGGTGTGCCCTATGCGACCGCGATGCGCAAACTGTCGGATATGGTCGATGCAGGGATGATCGAACAGCGTCCGCGCACCCGCTCGGGCAAGACGGTTTCGCTTCATGCCAGCACGCAACTGCTGACGAACTGGGGGCAGCTGTCGGACCGAGTCGGTCGCCTGGCGCGCCGTCATCTCGCCGAATCCGACGGGGGCGAGCGCGACTATTACTTCGGCGGCACCTATCTTGCCGGGCATTCGATCGCCCCGCCCTCGGTACTGCCCGAGCCGATTTCGGTGTCGGGCGGCCTGCGCGTTCTGGTTCATGGCGACCCGACCTTCATGGTGATGGAGAACCTAAAACGCCAGTTCGAACATATCGTGGGCACCTCGATCTCGCAGCGGGCCTTCTCGATCGACCGGCTACACGAAGAGACTCTGCGCAACGCGGCCCGCAAGACCAGCCATTACGACATCATCGCCGTCGACCTGCCCTGGATCGGAGAATTCGCGAAAAAGGGTCTTCTGATGCCGCTCGACGAGGTGATGGACATCTCGCGCCTCGATCCGAGCGATTTTCACACCGCGGGCTGGCGCGGCGCGCATTGGGAAGGCCGTCCCTATGGCGTGCCCAGCCAGACCACGCCGGAGCTGCTGTTCTACCGCAAGGACCTCTTCGCCGAAGCCGGGCTGACGCCGCCGACCACGTCCGATCTCGTGCTCGAGGCCGCGCGCCATTTCCACGACCCCGCGCATGGCCGCTACGGCATTGCCTGGAACGCCGCGCGCGGCACTGCGCTGGGACACACCTTCATCATGGCGATGGCCGATTTCGGCCAGCCGGTCGTCAATCTCGACCCGGTTGCGGGCGGGTTCGACGCCGATCATCTCGACCGCGACGATTTCGTGGCGCAGTTCGACACGCCCGCGACCGAGGCGGCCGCCGAGTACCTGCTGGAGCTGATGAGCGTCTCGCCGCCCGATATCCTGTCGATGTCGTGGTACGAACGCGTGCGCCCCTATGCGGCGGGCAAGGTCGCGATGGCCTATGGCTATACGCTGCTCGCGCCGTATTTCGAACTCGACGCGAATTCGCCGGCCCATAACACGACCGGCTATCTTCCGCACCCGACGGGGCTTGGTGCCAAGCCTGTCGCCCCGGTGGGCGGCTATGTGCTCGCGATCCCCGCCAACCTGCCCGAGGAGCGGCGCGCCGCCGCCGCCGAGGCGCTGATCGCCTTCACATCGCCCGCGGCGCAGAAACTTTACGTGCTCAACGGCAGCCGGACGGTGCCGCGCTACTCGGTCGGCGCCGATCCTCAAGTACAGCATCTGTCGCCGATCTTCGAAGCGGTGGATGCGATGTCCTGGCGCGATGAGCTGCAATTCTGGCCGCGCCCGCCGCTGCCGCGCATCTGCGAGTTGATCGAAATTTGCGGACAGGAAATCCACGACATGCTGCGCGGGGTCATTCCCCCGCGCAAGGCACTCGGAAAGATCCAGCAACGCGCTGACCGGGTGCTGAGAACACCATCAAGTTAGGGAGGAATAACATGGACCCCGATCGATTGAAGGGAAAGAACATCCTGATTACCGGCGCAGGCCAAGGGATGGGCGCGTGCAACGCCGAATATTTCGCGCAGCAAGGCGCGAATGTCTGCCTGGGCGATATCGACCTCGACGCAGCGCAGGAGACCGCCGAAAGGATCAACAAGGGTGGCAATGGCAAAGCGATCGCGGTGCGCATGGATGTCACCAAGCGCGAAGACAACGCTGCGGCGGTCGGCGCCACCGTGGATGCCTTCGGGATGATCAATGTGGGTCTTTTCAATGCGGGCCTGAACAAGCCCCGGTTCTTCATGGATATCGATGAGGACAACTGGGATCACATCATGACGGTCAACACCAAGGGGATGTGGCTCGGCATGCAGGAAACCGCGAAGCAGATGATCGCGCAGGGCAAGCAGGACTATCCCTACAAGCTGATCAATGTGGGCTCCGTCGCCTCGCGCAAGCCGCTGGTCGACGTGACCGTGTACTGCACCTCGAAATATGGCTGCCTCGCGCTGACCCATTGCGGCGCGATCGCGCTGGCGGAACATGGCATCACCGTGAACGGCTATGCACCCGGCGTGGTGAAGACCCCGCTTTGGGAACAGCTCGACAAGGACCTCGTCGAGATCGGCTTCAAGGAGCGCGAAGGTCAGGCTTTCGACGATCTGGCCGAGATTCTCGCGCTCAAGAAGGTCTCCTACCCGGATGACATCAAGGGCACGGCCGCGTTCCTCGTCAGCCCCGACAGCGACTACATGACCGGACAGATGCTCCATATCGACGGCGGCTGGGTGATCCAGTGACCCCCCGCTGAGGCGGGACCGACCCCGACCCTCTTACGCATTTTCAACCAAACAGGCGCGCCGTCAGGGCAGCGCCGGGAGACCCATCATGAACACGACCGCCCTCAACCCGCGCATTCTGCAACCCGGCGACATCGACCCGAACTGGCGTTGGGACAAGCACATCCCCGCTTGGGGCCACACTGCCGTGGATTTCGAACGCCGCGTCGATCACGACCGTCTGCGTCGCTATCGTCTGAGCCGCACCAAGGACGCGCTGAAGAAATCGGGCTGCGGCTCGCTTCTGCTCTTCGACGTGAACAACATCCGCTACATCTCGGGCACCAAGATCGGCGAGTGGGAACGCGACAAGATGTGCCGGTTCTGCCTGCTCGCGGGCGATGATGAGCCCTATGTCTGGGACTTCGGCTCCGCTGCCGTTCATCACCGCGAATATTGCGACTGGCTCGACCCCGAGCGGATGCTGGCAGGCGTCGTCGGCATGCGCGGCACGATCCCGCCCTCCTTCGGGCTGATGAAGAAATATGCCGAGGAAATCGCCTCGCTGATCAAGAAGGCCGGGATGGCCGACATGCCGGTTGGCGTGGACTATGCCGAAACGGCGATGTTCTTCGCGCTAAAAGAAGCCGGGTTGAACGTCGTGGACGGCCAGCAGGTCATGCTCGGCGCCCGCGAGATCAAGAACATCGACGAGATCCAGCTGCTCAATCAGGCCGCCGCGATGGTCGATGGCGTCTACCACATGATCCATGAAGAGCTGCGGCCGGGCATCCGCGAGAACGATATCGTCGCGATGTCCAACAAGCTGCTCTACGAGATGGGGTCGGACGACGTGGAGGCGATCAACGCGATCTCGGGCGAGCGCTGCAATCCGCACCCGCATAACTTCACCGACCGTCTGTTCCGCCCCGGCGATCAGGCCTTCTTCGACATCCTGCAAAGCTATCAGGGCTATCGCACCTGCTATTACCGGACCTTCAACATCGGCCGTGCGACGCCCTCGCAGAACGACGCCTATATCCGGTGCCGCGAATGGCTCGACAATGCGATCGCCCTGATCAAGCCGGGCGTAACCACCGATGTCGTCGCGAAGGCTTTCCCGAAATGCGAGGAATTCGGCTTCCCCGACGAGCTGTCGGCCTTCGGCCTGCAATTCGGCCACGGGCTGGGTCTGGCGCTGCACGAACGCCCGATCATCAGCCGCGCGGTCTCGCTCGACAATCCGATGGAGATCCAGACCGGCATGGTCTTCGCGCTCGAGACCTATTGCCCGGCCTCGGACGGCTATTCGGCGGCACGGATCGAGGAGGAGGTCGTGGTGACCGACAAGGGCTGCACCGTGATCAGCCTCTTCCCGGCCGAGGACCTGCCGATCGCGGCCCGCTACTGACCGGCTCCCGGGTCCGCGCCATCCCGCGCGGGCCCGGACATTACGCATAACGCATACGCCAAAGGGGGGAGCGCGCCATGGCCAAAGCCACCAAGCGCAAGACGAATACCGAAGACTACCTGCGCATGTACCGCCAGATGGTGCGCATCCGCAGTTTCGAGGACAACGCCAACCAGCTCTACCTGTCCGCCAAGATGCCGGGCCTGACCCACATGTATTCCGGCGAGGAGGCCGTGGCTGTGGGCATCTGCGAGGCGCTGACCGACGACGACAAGATCACGTCGACACACCGCGGTCACGGCCATTGCGTCGCCAAGGGGGCCGAGTTCAAGCAGATGTTCTGCGAGCTTCTGGGCAAGGTCGAGGGCTATTGCCGCGGCAAGGGCGGCTCGATGCATATCGCCGACCAAAGCCACGGTAACCTCGGCGCCAACGCCATCGTCGGCGGCTCGATGGGGATCGCGACGGGGGCCGCGCTCTCGGCACGGCGGCTCGGGCGCGACGACGTGACCGTCTGCTTCTTCGGCGACGGCGCGACCGCGCAGGGCCTCTGGTACGAGGTGATGAACATGGCCGCGCTGTGGAAGCTGCCGGTGATCTACGCCTGCGAGAACAACGGCTATTCCGAGTACACCAAGACCGACGAAATCGCCGCAGGTTCGCTGACCGCGCGGGCCGAGGCATTCGGGATCGAAGCCTTCGAGGTCGACGGTCAAGACGTGCTGGCGGTGAACGAACTCGCCCAGCGACTGGTCGCCCGCGCCCGCAAGGGCGAAGGCCCGTTCTTCATCGAGCTCAAGACCTATCGCTATCACGGCCACCATGTCGGCGACATCAACCGCGACTACTACCGTTCCAAGGACGAAGAGACGATCTGGAAGGAGCAGCGCGACCCGATCATCAATTTCGGCAAATGGCTGGTCGGTGAGGGCGTGGCGAGCGACGCGAAACTCGAGGAGATCCGCGAGGCGGTGAAGAAAGACGCCGCCGACGCCGTCGAATATGCGCTTGCCGCCGACTACCCCGACGTGGGCGAGGTCGACATGCATGTCTACGCCCCCAACGACGCCGCCTGAGGAGGAAATCATGCGCGAGATCACCCTGTCCAAGGCCGTCAACGAGGCCATCGCGGAAGAAATGCGCCGCGATCCCACGATCTTCCTGATCGGCGAGGACGTGGCCGAAGCCGGCACCCCCTTCAAGGTCCTCTCCGGGCTCGTCGAGGAATTCGGAACCGAGCGGATCATCGACACCCCCATATCCGAGCCCGGTTTCATGGGCCTCGCTGTGGGCGCCGCGATGACCGGATCGCGGCCCATCGTCGATCTGATGTTCGGGGACTTCCTGTTCCTCGTGATGGATCAGCTCTGCAATCAGGCGGCCAAGACGCATTACATGTCGGGCGGCAAGCTGAGCGTGCCGCTTGTGCTGCGCACGAACCTCGGCGCGACCCGACGCTCGGCGGCGCAGCACAGCCAGTCGCTGCACGCGCTGGTCGCGCATATCCCGGGACTGAAGGTCGCCCTGCCCTCTTCGGCCTACGAGGCCAAGGGGCTGATGAAGACCGCGATCCGCGATAATAGCCCGGTCGTGATCTTCGAAGACAAGCTGATGTATAATGACAAGGCCCCGGTGCCCGAGGAGGAGTATTACATCCCCTTTGGCGAGGCCAACGTGCTGCGCCAGGGCAAAGACATCACGCTGGTCGCGACCTCGTCGATGGTGCAGGTGGCGCAGGCCGCCGCCGAGACGCTGGCCGCCGAGGGTATCTCGGCCGAGGTGATCGACCCGCGCACCATCGTGCCGCTGGATGAGAAGACCATCCTCGACAGCGTGCGCAAGACCAGCCGCGCCATCGTCATCGACGAGGGCCATCAGAGCTACGGCATCACCGGCGAGATCGCCGCGCGCATCTCCGAGAAGGCCTTCTACCATCTCGATGCGCCGGTGCTGCGGATGGGCGCGATGGACGTGCCCGTGCCCTTCTCACCCGCGCTCGAGGATCTGACCGTGCCCACGGCCGAGGGCGTGGCGCAAGCGGCCCGCCGGCTGGTCCGGCAGGAGGTGAGCGATGCCGCATGAGGTCATCATGCCCGCGCTCGGCATGGCCCAGCAATCGGGCCAGCTGGTCGCCTGGCTGAAAGAGCCGGGCGATGCCGTGAAGGCGGGCGACCCTCTGATGGAGGTCGAAACCGACAAGGCCACGATGGAGGTCGAGGCGCAGGCCGACGGTTTCCTCGGTGGGCTGCGTGCGATGGCGGGCGATGACGTGCCGGTGGGCGCGGTGGTCGCCGTGATCGCGGAAAGCAAGGAAGCCGCGGAGGCCGAAGCTGGCGGGGATGTCGCGCAAGACGCCCCGGCCCCCGAAGCGACGCCCGAAACCTACAGTAAGCCCAAAACCGACGATGCGCTCCCCGAGGGCGCGGAGGTCATCATGCCCGCGCTCGGTATGGCGCAGGAAACCGGGCAGATCACGACATGGCTGAAGGAGCCGGGCGACGCGGTAGGCGCCGACGACATCCTTTTCGAGGTCGAGACCGACAAGAGCGCGGTCGAAGTGCCCGCCGGTGCCTCGGGTTATCTCGCCGCGATCCTCGCCGAACCCGGTGAGGAAGTTCCGGTCGGCGCGCCGATCGCGATCATCTCGGCGGAGGCGCCCGCGAACCCGGTCCGTCGCAGCCATGCGCAGAAACCGGCCGCGCCCGAGCCTGCCAAGGCAGAAGCCCCGGCTACGAAACCGACGCCGGAGAAGGAGGCCGCACCGAAGTCAGAACCGGCCAAACCGTCTGAGAAACCCGCGGCAGCACCCGCGCCCGGCGGTCGCATCCTCGCCTCGCCTAAGGCGAAACGGCTGGCCCGCGAACAAGGGCTCGACCTTGTACGACTGGCCGAGGCCGGGATCGCGCAGCCCTATCACGTCTCGGATCTCGAGACGCTGCGCACCCTGCCCGCCCCGCAAGCCGCGACGGCGACCGCCCCGACCGCACAGGCGCTGCATCTGAGTGCCGAGGTCTCAGCCCAGGGGTTCGCCGCCTTCTGCGAATGGATCGCGGCGGAAACGGGCGAGACCCCCGACCCGGGCGCGCTGCTCGCCGGTCTCGCGGCAGGCGCGGCGCTGTCCGGCCCGGTCGCGGTCTCGCGTCACGGGCGCAGCCGCTGCTTCGCCGATCCGGCGCGTCATCCGCTGGGTCAGGCGCCTGAGGCGGAAGAGGATGCCACCGCAGCGCTCCTGATCCGCGATCTGCGAGGCAGCGCGTTGCAGCGGATCTCGCTCGGCGCGGAGGCGCAGCCGGTGTTGACGCTCACCGGCTCCGATCCGCTGACCCTCACGCTCGAGGCCGATCCCGGCCAGCTCGCGCCCGAGGCGGCGCTCGACCTGATAACCGGATTTGCCGCGCGGCTGGACGAGCCGCTGCGCCATCTCCTCTGATACAAGGAACCGGACCGACATGGACCAGACCGATCTCTATATCGACGGCGCGTGGCGCCCGGGCGCGAAGGGCACCCGCTTCGATGTGATCAACCCCGCGACCGAGGACGTGCTCGCCTCCGTCGCCTCCGCCGAGATCGAAGACGCGGATGCCGCCCTCGATGCCGCGCAGAAAGCCTTCGTCGACTGGGCCGCACGCACGCCCCGCGAACGCTCGGAAATCCTGCGCAAGGCGTTCGAGCTGATGACCGAACGGCTCGATCACTTTGCGCATCTCATTACGCTGGAAAACGGCAAGGCTGGGACCGACGCGATGGGCGAAGCCCGCTACGCCGCAGAATTCTTCCGCTGGTTCGCCGAGGAAGCCGTGCGCGCAGACGGCATGATCACCCGCGCCCCGGCCTCCGGCGCGCGGATCGTGGTGCAACACAAGCCGGCGGGCATCGCGGTGCTGGTGACGCCCTGGAACTACCCGGCCGCGATGGGCACCCGCAAGATCGCGCCCGCGCTCGCCGCTGGCTGCCCTGTCATCATCAAACCCGCCTCCGAGACGCCGCTGACGATGCTCGCGCTGATGCCGCTGTTGGAAGAGGCAGGCGTGCCCAAGGGCCTCGTGAACGTGCTGCCGTCTGAGAACTCCGCAGAGATCGTCGATCACATGCTGCACGATCCGCGGGTGCGGGTCGTCAGCTTCACCGGCTCGACCGGGGTCGGTCGGAAGCTTCTGCGCTCCGCCGCCGATCAGGTACTGAAACCGGCAATGGAGCTGGGCGGCAACGCGCCGCTGATCGTCTTCGAGGATGCCGATATCGACGTCGCCGTCGAGGGCGCGATGCTGGCCAAGATGCGCAACCTCGGCGAAGCCTGCACCGCCGCGAACCGGTTCTATGTGCACGAGGCGGTGGCCGAGGAATTCACCGCGAAGATGACCGCGGCGATGGGCGCGCTGAAGGTGGGCAACGGCGTCGAGAAGGATGTCGATGTCGGCCCGCTGGTCAACGCCAAGACCCGCGACAAGGTGGCGAGCTTCGTAACCGACGCGCTGGAGCGTGGCGCCGAGCTGAAACTGGGTGGCAAGGTCCCGAACGGGCCGGGCTATTTCTACCCGCCGACCGTGCTGACGAAGGTGCCGCAGGATGCTGCATGCGTGCATGACGAGATCTTCGGCCCGGTTGCCGCGATCCAGACCTTCACCGACGAGGAGGACGTGATCGCGCGCGCAAACGACACCGAATACGGGCTGGTCGGCTATGTCTTCACGCAGGACATGGCGCGCGGGATGCGGGTCTGCGAGCGGCTCGATTACGGGATGGTCGGCCTCAATCGCGGTCTGGTCAGCGACCCGGCGGCACCCTTCGGGGGCTCCAAGCAATCGGGTCTGGGCCGCGAGGGCGGGCATGAAGGCATGCTCGAATTCATGGAAACGCAATACATTTCGGCCAGTTGGTGAGGAGGAAACCATGAGCTATGTCGCAAGCCCATCGGTGCGCAGCTATGCCGCCGAGCGTGGGGTGAACCTCGACCGCCTCGCACAGGAAACCGGACGCGAGACGCTCGCGCGCGAGGATGTGGATCGCAAGGCCGACGGGATGACCTCGTCGGCGCCAACTGCCTCGCCTGATGCTGCGCGCTACTGGGATGTCGATCATGCGGCCTTCGGGCCCGTCACCGAAGAACCGCTGTCGCGCATCGCCCGCGTGGCCGCCGACAACCTCTCGGCCGCGAATGCGTTGATCCCGCAGGTCACGCATCACGACAGCGCCGACATGCGCGCGGTCGAGGCGTTCCGCAAAGGCCTGCGCGACGAGGCGCGCGAACGTGGTACGCGCCTGACCGCCCTCGCTTTTCATGTGCGCGTCCTCGCGCGTTGCCTGCGGGAATTCCCTCGCTTCAACGCCTCGCTTGATGCCAGCGGGGAGACGCTGGTGCTGAAGGATTACGTCCATGTCGGGATCGCGGTCGACACGCCGAACGGGCTGATGGTCCCGGTGATCCGTGACGCCGACCGCAAGGGACTGTGGGAGATCGCGGCGGAGATCACCGACCTCTCGCGCAAGGCGCAGGGTCGCAAGCTGCGTCCCGAGGAGATGGGCGGGGCGTCGATGACGATCTCCAATCTTGGCGGGATCGGCGGCAGCGCCTTCACCCCGATCGTGAACCCGCCCGAAGTCGCGATCCTCGGGATCACCCGCAGTCAGGTCATGCCGGTCTGGGAGGGCGAATGGGTCCCGGTCCCGCTCTGCCCGCTCGATCTGAGTTATGACCACCGGGTCATCAACGGGGCGGATGCGGCACGTTTCCTGGCGCGCTATGCCGCCCTGCTCGCCGACCCGCGTCGGATGCTGATCTGAGTGCCGGATGGGGGACGAAATGCGCCGTCACGGACGGTCTCGCCGTGACGTGGCCCTCCCCGCGTCGGGCAACCGCTCGACCTCCGCCGAGCGGCGTTAGGTAAGGACCGACAGGTCGATGGACTGCGGCGTCAGTCAGCCCTCGGCGCCTCGGCCTCGCGCGCCTTCTCCAGCATGTCCGCAACCACCGGGTTCGGAAACCGGCGCTGCAGGGTCACGGCGTAGAAATCCTCGCCAATATCGAGATCGAAGGGCGCGGTCACCAGGAAGCCCTCGCGAAGCTCGTCGGCCAGAACCACCGCGGGCGTGATCGCAAGGCCTGCATCCTCCCGGGCCAGAAGGCGGATCATGGCCATGTCGTCGACTTCCGCCGCCACTTGCGGGCGCAGCCCGAGTCGCGTGATCAGACTGTCGAACCCGGTCCGGATCGAACTGTCGGTCGGCAGGATCACAGGCTCCTCGCGCAGCATCTCCTCAAGCGTGGCGTGCCGCAGCCGGTGCGGCGTGCCATGCAAGAGAACCTTCTGTTCTGCGACGCGATGCGCGATGAAGCTCGAGAACACGTCACGGGCGGGCGGCTCGGTCGTCAGAACCACGTCGAGCGCCATCGCCTGCAGCGCCTCGAACAGCACGTTCGCGCTGCCTGACCGCAGCACGATCTCCACATCCTGACGCCCGATGATCGGTGCGAGAAACCCGATCTGGAAGTTCCGCGAAAGCGTCGAGAGCGCCCCGATGCGCACCGCTTGACGCCCCGCCGAAGCCTGCCGCAACGTGGCTTCAAGTTCTTCGCCTGCCTCGAAAATACGCTCCGAATAGTCGAGCGTGATATGACCCACCTCAGTCAAAACCAATTGGCGACCGCGGCGCTCGAACAGCTGGTGCCCGATCCGCGCCTCTAATGTGCGGATCTGCGTCGAGAGCGCCGATTGCGAAACGTTCAAACGCTCCGCCGTGCGCGTCAGGTTTCCGTCCTTCGCAACCTCGTGGAAATAGCGCAGATGATGATAGTTCAGCTCCGACATCGTTCCATTAAACAGAACGATATGAGGCAAACAATGAATTTTTATTCAAGATGAACCACCGCTACCTCTCCCCGGAACGGAATGGAGGTTGCCATGTCCTATCTTCTACTGCTGCCCTCGGCGCTTTTGATCGCGGTCGGGACAAATCTGCTTCTTCGACCTGCGACACGGGCCGGGGCGCGCCTGCGTGGGCCGGAACTGGCCGCGGTGCTGGGGCTGCTCGCGACACTCATCGCGGCGGTGACGCTTGCGCTGTCAGGGCCTCAGACGAGCCCGCTCCTTGGCGCGGCGAGCATCGGGCTGTCGGCGCGCAGCGATATCGTCAGCATCTCGCTGGCGCTGACGGTCGGCTTCGTCGGCTGGGTGACGCTGCGCTTCTCGCGGGTCGCCCTCGATGGCGAGGCGCGGCAAAGCTGGTTCATGGGCTGGATGAGCCTGACACTCGCCTGTGTGCTGGCTCTGGTGGTGGCGGGCAACCTGTTCCAGCTGATGGTCGCCTGGGTCGCAGTCGGCACCGGCCTGCACCGGCTGTTGCTGTTCTATCCCGAACGGCCCGGCGCGCAGCGGGCGGCACGCAAGAAATCCCTGAGCGGGCTGATCGCAAGCGGCGCGCTTCTGATCGCGGTGAGCCTGCTCGCGTATGGTTTCGGCACCACCGACATCGCGCGTATCGCCGAGGCCGCGCGCGCCGGAAACGGGTCGTCCTCGCTCTGGATCGTGGCGGGCCTTCTCGGCCTCGCGGCGGTGTTCAAATCCGCGCTGATCCCGACCCATGGCTGGCTGACCGAGGTGATGGAGGCCCCGACCCCGGTCTCGGCGCTGATGCATGCGGGCGTGGTCAATGCCGGAGGGTTCCTGCTGATCCGCTTCGCGGACGTGATGCTGAGCGCGCCCGGCGTCCTCGCGGTGCTGGCGCTGATCGGCGGGCTTAGCGCATTGATCGCGGCGGCTGTGGCCACAACGCAATCGGCGGTGAAGACCTCGCTTGCCTGGTCCACCTGCGCGCAGATGAGTTTCATGGTGCTGCAATGCGGACTGGCGCTGTTCCCGCTGGCGCTTCTGCATATCGTGGCGCATTCGCTCTACAAGGCGCATGCCTTCCTGTCCTCCGGCAGCGCGGTCGCCGCAGTGGCGCAGCAGCACCGGCCCGGCCCTGTCGCGGTGCCGGGCGCCGGGGCGGTGCTGCGTGCTTTCGCGCTCTCGCTTGCGATCTATGGCGGGGCGCTCGCGCTCTCCGGGCTCTGGCACGAGCCGCCACAGGCGATCGCGCTCGGTGCCATCCTCGTCTTCGGTGTGGCCTACCTGATCGCGCAGGGGCTGGCGGAGGCCGCACCCTGGCCTCTGTTCTGGCGCACGACGCTGATGTCTCTGGGCGCGACCCTTGGCTATTTCGCGCTGCATTGGGGGGCGAATGCGCTCTCGGCGGGCGCCCTGCCGCCGCCGCCCGTCGCCGATCCACTGGTCTGGCTGGTGATGCTCCTGACCGTCGTGGGCTTCGGTCTCGCAGCATGGGCGCAGGCGACCTTCCCGCTCTGGGGCAGCCATCCGGCTGCGGCGGGGCTGCGGGTCCATCTGATGAACGGTCTCTATCTCAATGCGCTCACCGATCGGTTGATCGGGCAGACACCCCTAAAGAAAGGTTAAGGCAATGAGCTTCCACAGCTATCAGTTTCCCGACGCCACGCTGCAACTCTTTGCCGCCGCCGAAGATGCGTTGGCACAGATCCCGCCCGCCTTCGGCTTGGAGGCGACGGTCGCGGTGAACCCCTACCTCGGCCAGGCCGGAGAGAGCCGCGTTCAGGCCGCAACCCGGCTGGCGCGCGTGGCAGGCGCCCGGATCACCGCACCGCGCGAGGTGATCGCCGCGTGGCTCAAGGCCGGGCGCGTGACAAAACAGGACATCGCCACCGCCGCGGTCGGGGCCGGGCTCGAGCCCGATCAGGTGCAAAGGGCGCTTCATGACCCTTCGCCCGCCTATTGCCCTGATCCAACGCTGGTCGATCTGGCGGCGCGTGAAACCGGGCAGGATTGGCCCGCGCTGATCGCGGACCGGGTCGGCCTGTGGGCTGGCGGGCATTTCGACAAGGGCCAAGCGCTCTGGCCCGCACCGGGCGGATCGGCCTTCAAAGCGTGGCGGGCGTTCGCGCTGCGCGACCTGACGCCGGGCTTGCACGGACTGCGCGGCTTCTGCGCCTTCGCGGCGAGCCTGCCCACGGATCCACGCGCGGCCTTCGCGGAGCTGACGGGACGGCTTGGTCTGAGCACCGAGGCGCCACCGCTCTATCTGCACCGGCTCGCGATGAGCCTTGGCGGCTGGGCACAATATGTGCGCGGGCTCGGCTGGGCCGATGGGCTGAAGGGCGAACGCAACGCGCTGGGGTTCGAGATGTTGGTGATCCGGCTCGCGTGGGAGGTGGCGCTGCTCGACAGCTTCGGCGAGAAGCTATCCACACCCTGGGCGCAGGCACTGAAAGCTCATGCGGCGCCGCTGGAGCCGAGCCTCGATCTACGCATCGATCTGGCCCTGCAGGAGGCTGCCGATCAGGCCGAGGAGCGGGCGCTGGCCGAAAAGCTCCCCACCTCGGGAGGCAGGGCTGGCGCACCGACGCCGGACATTCAGGCGATCTTCTGCATCGACGTGCGCTCCGAGCCGTTCCGGCGGGCGCTGGAATCCGCTGATCCCGGGGTGCAGACACGTGGCTTCGCGGGGTTCTTCGGCCTGCCGATCGCACATCGCGGACTGGCCTCGGATCAGCGCGAGGCGCGCGCGCCGGTGCTGCTGGAGGCGGCGCTCAACTCGCAGGTCGCGGTGAGCGGCAAGGCCGATCAGGCGGAACGGATCACCCGGCGCGCGACCCGCGCCTGGGGCCGGTTCAAGCTGGCCGCGGTCTCGTCCTTCGCCTTCGTGGAGGCGGCCGGACCACTCTATCTGGGCAAGCTGTTCGGGTCGGCGATGGCGCAGGACGACGCCCCGTCCCCTGACCCCGTGCCCGCGCTCGACCTGCCCTCGGACGCGCGGATCGCACTCGCGGGCCGGGTGTTGCGGGCTATGTCGCTTACCTCCGGTTTCGCGCCAGTGGTGCTGATCGCGGGGCACGGTGCGCATGTCACAAACGCGCCGCATGCGAGCGCCCTGCAATGCGGGGCTTGCGGCGGCCATGCGGGCGATGTGAACGCGCGGCTTCTGGCCGAGCTGCTCAATGATCCGGTGGTGCGCAAGGGACTGTCGCGCAACGGCATCGCGATCCCGCCAGAGACGCGCTTTGTCGCAGGGCTGCATGACACGGTCAGCGATGCGCTGCAACTGTTCGACGAAGGGCTCGGCGCGGTGCCGCAGGCGCATCTGGTGCGACTGCAGGCGGCGCTCGCGAGGGCGGGCGAAATCGCGCGGACGGCGCGGGCGCAGGCCCTGCCCCGCGCGGAATCCGGGGCCGACCTGCCCCGGCGCGGCAAGGACTGGTCCGAGCTGCGCCCCGAATGGGGACTGGCCGGGTGCCGTGCCTTCATTGTGGCACCGCGGGAGCGCAGCCTGGGCTGTGATCTTGGCGGGCGAGCCTTCCTGCACGATTACCATTGGCGGCAGGATGAAGGCTTCGCGACGCTGGAACTGATCCTGACCGCCCCCGCAGTGGTCACCAGCTGGATCGCGCTTCAATATCACGGCTCGGCGACCGCGCCCGACGTGTTCGGGGCAGGCAACAAGCTTCTGCACAACGTGGTCGGCGGTATCGGCGTGTTTGAGGGCAATGGCGGCGATCTGCGGGTCGGCCTGCCGATGCAATCGCTTCATGACGGGGAACAGTTGCGCCATGATCCTGTGCGGCTCTCGGTCGTCGTCGCAGCCCCGACGGAGGCGATCTCCGGCGTGCTGGAGCGGCATCCGCAACTTAAAACCCTCTTCGACAATGGCTGGCTGTCGCTGCAGGCGATGGATGACGCGGGCCGGATCTGCGCGCGCTATGAACGGGGCGCATGGATCGCGAGAGATCAGCCGCCCGCGATCCGAGCCGCCTGAGCGCACATGTCGACGATCAAAGCGCGGCCCTGCCCCCTCGTTGCGGCGCAAGGGGCCGGGCCGCGCGATCGTCGGTCTGCGTTGCGCCGGCCGGTCCGCGTTCAGTAAAAGCCGATTTCCTTAACGTCGACGGAGGCCTCATAATCCTTGCCATAGGCAACCACGCCGATGGATTTGAGGTTCTTCGCGCGAGGTTCGGCCCGCAGCATTCCGCCCGACGGCGTGAACGCCGCGAAGGGCAGTTTCACCTCCGTCCAGCCCGCAGTGGCATGAAACCGCGCCTGATAATACTGCCAGGGTAAAAGCATCGCGCGGCTGCGCAGATGAACAAAGTAATCCTCGTCATTGCCGCGCATGACGATCCGCACACCGCGCGCGCCCTCTGGTGGCGCATCGAGTTTCATCTGCATCTGGATGAAACCACCACGGTTCTGCGTGCTGACCTTGCCGCTGAGGCGGGCGAAATGCGTGGCTCCCTCGCGCTCGAAGCTGACCTGTCCCGTCGAGACGCCGCCCATCACCGTATCGGTGAAGACACGCCAGCGGGTCTCTGGGTGGTTCGAAAAGGTCTCTGGGGGCATCGGTTCACCTCGGGCAGAAATCGTCGCGCCAAGCAGCATTGCGATCGGGAGCAGGGATTTGAGGGTCACGGGCATCCTCCAGCCTCAGGTTGCGGGGTCGAGAATGTCACGCGGCAAACGAAGCACGAGGGCGATCGCCGCCAATTTCAGCGCGCAGGGCACAAGCGCATAGCTGACATTGAGCGCGTCGAGCGCCCTCCGACTGTTCTCGCCATCGGGCTGGTAGCCGAAATACTGAAGCAGCGGCAGCACGGTCCCGGCGGCGATCGCCAGCGTCCCCTTGGCGCTGAAGTTCCAGATCCCGAAGGCCTGCCCCGCCTGAAGCCCCGCACGCGACAGGGCGGCGGCAAAGAGCGCCGAGAGGATCACCATATCCGCGCCAAGCGCGATGCCCGAGCCGATGCAGATCGCCGCGAAGGACAACGCGGCGCCCGGCGGCAGGCTGAATGCGCCGATGAAGCTCACGATAGCGAGGATCATAGCAGCCAAGAGTACCCGGCGGGCGCCGACACGCCGGGCGAGACGCCCCCAGACAGGCGCACTTGCACCGGCGGCGACGAAGAACAGGATGAGGAAAGGACCGGCCATGTCAGGCAGGCCGAGCCGATCTCCCACGAAGAACAGAAAAAGTGTCGATGTGACGGCCACGGGCAGGCTGTTGACGAAGGCCAGCAGCAGGAGCCAGCCCGCGCCGGACCCGATCAGCCCCCGCCAGTTCAGTCGCATCGACGCCACTTGCGTCTTGCGCCACAGCGGCCGCGCCAGCACGATCGCGATCAGAGCCAGACCCGCGATGAGCCAGCCGAACGCCACATAACCATCAGCCTGCGCGGAGACGTTCGCAAGCAAAGTCGGCGCAATCGCCCCGAGCGTCACCCCGAACAGAACACCCGTTTCGCGCCAACTCGCAAGGCTCAGCTGCGCCCGGGTCCGCCCCGTGCCCGCGAAGGCGGCGCTCTGGCCGTAGATTAGGATCGTCCCAAGGCTGTAGCCCGTAAACGCCACGACCAACCCACCGGTCAGCCAGAGCGCAGGGTGTCCCTCCGGTGGCAGTGAAAAAACCGCGACGCAGCCCGTCGCCAGTAGCCCCATCGCGAGCGCCGCGAAGCTAGAACGGTAACGCGTCCAGCGATCGGTCATCCACCCCAAGAGCGGGTCTTGCAGGAAGTCCACGATACGGATCAAAAGCAGGATCGCCCCGACCTGACTGAGCGACAGGTCCAGACGCGTGGCCGCGAAACTCGGCAGGTGGATATAAATCGGGATGCTTGCTGTGGCGAGCGCCATCGCGAGAAAGCCCACACGCCAATAATCCTTTGGCTGATCCACCGGCGTCGAACTCATCGGACGCGCCGCCCCGTGAGCCTTACAAAGAGCCGGACGATAACGGGGCGGAGCTTCAGAAAGACGCGATAGGTCAGTTCGAGGAGGGTCTTGACGAGCGGCCACCGTGCGATGCGCGCCAGACCACGCCAGCGCGGAAGATGCGACCAGAGTTCGGCGAAAGCGGCAGCCCCCGAGACGAGATGCCCATCCCCGGTTCGGACGTGGAAGCGAGCCAGCGCATCGTCCCGGCTCAGCCCGTCAGGCAGTTTCGCGCCCGGCTCGGAGAGATCGACAAACGCCAGCGCTTCCGCGCCCGGCGTCTCCTCATAGAGACCGATCTCCGCGCGACACAAAGGACACCCTCCGTCAAAGAAAACGGTCGCCTTGGAGGTTTTGTGCATCGCAGCATGGCGCACGCTATCACCCATCTTCAGTTTGGTTGATGAGTGTTACGCGATTTGACGATACGAGGATCTTTTGCCGGACGGAGCTTCTCCAAAATACCCCGGCGAGAGCGCTCGCCATTGATCGTATACACAACAGCGGTCAACGCGCCTCCTACTCCCAGCAAGCCGTCGTTGCTTCGGGTTGGCACGCAGTGCGAACAATGAGCATCGCTTTCGCCGTGCCGAGCCGAGCCGAGCCGAGCCGAGCCGTTTGACCGGAGCATTATTCTCAGTAACGGGCCAAACGCTTTCTTTGATCCGAAATACTTCAGAGCTGTCATTCGCTGCGTTAGGTGCAAAGGGCGGCTAAGGGCGGCCCGGTGGATCAGATCTCAACGGCCTCAGAGATCGCAAGCGTATCCTCCAATTCGACCCCCAAATATCGGACCGTGCTGTCCATCTTGGTATGGCCAAGCAGGAGCTGAACGGCGCGAAGGTTCCCCGTCTTCCGATAGATCTGCGCGACCTTGGTGCGGCGCATCGAGTGCGTGCCGTAGGAGCTGGGTTCGAGGCCGATGGAGGTCACCCAGTCACGACCCAGGCGGGCGTATTGCCGTGTTGAGATGTGAAGGCGGTCATGGAAACGCCTAGACCAAAGATACTCTGACCCAGTCATCATCGGGTCGTCGAGCCAATCCGCGAGCGAATTGCGGGTTCCCACAGTGATTTCGAACCGAACCGGCTTCCGTGTCTTGCTCTGGATGATCGAAGCTCGTTCTTTCACCTGCCCAGCGGCCAAGACGTCAGCGACCTTCAATGTCACGAAATCACATCCACGGAGCTTGCTGTCGATGGCGAGGTTGAAGAGCGCCAGGTCGCGCACCTTATCGGCGATCTCCAAACGCACGCGGATCGCCCAGACGTGCTTTGGAAGGAGCGGACGTTTCTGGCCGACGAGGCGGCCCTTGTTCCAGGCTTGGCGTTTGGCCGGATGGCAGGCAGGTTCATGGTAGGCATGGCGGTTCCTCCGATCCACCCAGCCCTACCGCAGCACCAACCCGGCGTTGGCATCCCAGTCTTACCTCTTCTCAGGTTGTCCTTAGATATTTTCCGCGCCGGGTGCGCCAATCGAACACAGAACTTGGCCCCCGATCATATCCCTACGCACGATACCGCAGGGCATCCACGAGCAGACGAAAAGCCGGCGAAGCATGGCGACGATTGGGATAGTAAAGGTGATACCCGGGCAACGGCGCCGTCACATCGCTCAGCACCTGTTCCAGCCGGCCCTCTTGCAGATCTTCCGCAACCATATCTGCGGGAAGCATGGCAAAGCCGAGCCCCTCGCGCGCCGCCTTGTGCATCAGCTCTGCGGTGTTGGAGATAACCGGGCCGGATACGCGCACTTGGGTCTCGCGATCTGCCGCCACGAAACGCCACGAATAGAGCGTCTCGGAACTCGGGAGGCGCAGGCAGATGCAGCGATTCTCAACGAGGCTTTCGGGCCGTTCGGGACGTCCATGCGCCGAGATGTGCTCGGGCGTCGCGACAACGGCCATTGGGATGTCGGGCGAGATGCGCACCGCTATCATGTCCTTCTCGACCTGCGCGCCAAGCCTCACGCCGGCGTCGAACCTGTCAGCGACCACATCGACCAGGCCGTAATCGACAATCACTTCGACCGTGATCTCGGGATAGTCAGAGAGCAGGCGCGCCAAAGCGGGGAGCACATAAGCCCGCGCTGCATGTTCGACGCTGGTGATACGGATATGGCCGCCGGGCCGGTCCCGGGTCTCGATCAGCTCGGTCAATCCCGTTTCAAGGTCCCGCAACATCGGTGCCATTCGCGCGACGAGGCGCTCTCCTGCAGCAGTGGGCGCGACCGAGCGCGTGGTGCGGGCCAACAGGCGCACGTCCAGCCGTTCCTCCAGCCTTCGCACGATCTGGCTCAGGGCGGATTGAGTAATCCCCAATTGTCGGGCGGCTTTGGTAAAGCTGCCAGCCTCGGCCACCATCACGAAGGCAGAGATATCCGCGATATCCTCTCGCCGCATTCATCACCTGATTTATAAGTCCATTAAGATTTTGCCATCTAATCACTTTGGGCGCCAGGCCGCATATTGTCTCCATCGAAAGGGCAAATGGCCCATCCCAAGGAGATTGAGACATGACTAAGATCAGCTTTGCGAACTCCAACAATCCCGACATCGAGATGTCGGCCATCCTCAACCTGCCCGAAGGGTTCGACGAGACCCGGAAGTATCCCGCAATCGTCGTGACGCATCCGGGCGGCGGTGTGAAGGAACAGACCGCGGGCACCTATGCGGCGGAGCTCGCCCGTGCGGGCTTCGTCACGATCGCCTATGACGCCTCCTATCAGGGCGAGAGCGGCGGCGGGGTGCGCCAGCTCGAGAACCCCTATATCCGCACCGAGGATGTGAGTGCGGTGATAGATCACCTGACCACGCTGCCTTTCATCGACACGGACCGGATCGGCGCTGCCGGTGTCTGTGCCGGAGCTGGCTACACCGCCAATGCCGCGATCAACGATCGCCGGATCAAGGCGGTCGGCACGGTCAGCGCCGTGAATATCGGCTCCATGCTGCGCAACGGCTGGGAAGGCGAGCAGCCCTCGGAGGCCGCGATGCCCTACATTGAGGCCGGCTCGGCGGCGCGCAGCTCGGATGCAGCTGGTAACCCGGTCGCGCAAATGCCGATGGCGCCGCTGAACGAGGAAGACGCTCCGAGCGAAGAACTGCGTCAGGCTTGGGAGTATTACCACACGCAACGTGCGCAATGTCCGACCGCACCGGGCTGGGGCACAGCGCGCAGCCTGACCCAGCTGATCACCTACGACGCTTTCAACATGGCGGAGACCTTCCTGACCCAGCCCCTGCAGATCGTGGCTGGCTCCGAGGCAGGCAGCAAATGGATGAGCGACGATCTCTTCGAGCGCGCCGCCAGCAGCGATAAGGCCTTCCATATCGTCGAGGGAGCGAACCACATGATGCTCTATGATGGTCAGCAATATGTGGCCGAGGCGGTCTCGGTTCTCGCGCCTTTCTTCAAGGAGCATTTGGCAGCGTGACGCAGTCACCGACCCCGCCCGGAAACCCGGGCGGGGTTTTTCTTTGGCATCAGAGGGATCCGTGCCAACCTGACGACAAAGAGGACAGGAGACGCCGATGCCCACAGGAATTCGCCCCCTCATCGCCCGCGATCCGCGCGAGGGCCACCGCGCGGCCACGCAGCTCGAACTGTTTTTCGATCTGGTCAGTGTGGTCGCCATTGCTTCGGTCACGGTGACGCTACACCACGCGATTTCCGAAGGGCACGGGCCGGAGATGCTGCTCAACTTCATCGCCCTGTTCGCGGTGATTTGGTGGGCCTGGATGAACTTCACATGGTTCGCCTCAGCCTTCGACAATGGCGATGCGCTGTTCATCCTGCTGACGATGGTGGTGATGAGCGGAGCCGCGGTCTTTGCCGGCGGGGTCGAGTCCATCACCACCTCGCTCGATTTCAGCTACGCGCTGGTCGGCTGGATCATCATGCGCATCGGAATGATCGCGCTGTGGCTGCGGGCCGCGCGATCAAACCCCGACTATCGGCGCTCGGCGGTGCGCTATGCCATCGGCATCGCGGTGGCTCAGGCGCTCTGGATCGCGCTTTATTTCGCAATGCCGCCCAACCACGCCGCCTTCCTTGCCGTGTTCGCCGCGATCTTTGTGGTGGAGCTGGCCGTTCCGGTCTGGGCCGAGCGCGCCCGCGAGACGCCTTGGCATCGCCACCACCTTATCGAACGTTACGGCCTGTTGAACATTATCGTTCTGGGCGAGGTCGTGGTCTCGATCTCGCTGATGTTCGGTCATCTCTATGAGGGCCAAGCCGAGGCGCCGCTGATCTTCGCCGCAGTCTCGGGGCTGGTGATCGTCTTCGCTCTGTGGTGGCTCTATTTCCTTGAAAGCGAAGACCATTTGGAAACGTCGGAATTTCGTCGCGCCATCGTCTGGGGCTACGGCCATGTTATCGTCTTTGCCGCCGGCGCGCTGGTCGCGGCAGGCTTGGGCGCGGTGATGGATGTCGTGACCCATCATTCCGAGATCGACGCATCCACCGCTTCAGGCTGGGTCGCAGGTCCCGTTGCACTTTACCTGTTCGGATTATGGTTCATCCGGGACAGGTTCCGCGAAGGTCTGCTGCGCCAGCACCTGCTCTTGGCCGGGACCGCTGTGGTCGCGATCCTCGCTTTCGCTGGCGCTCCGGTCTCGGTCACCGCCGTAGCGCTGGTCCTGTTGACCGCGATGCGAGCCGCAGGCACCGCTCGCGCAAGCGACTAAGCCGCTGTCTGAGTTAGAGGCTCCGTTGAACGCAACGTAGACTTTCGCGGCGCACCGCCCCGCACCGAGGACCGCTATGGGCCGGCTCAGGACATCAGTTATGGGCTCCTGGCAGCGGCTTATCAGACCTCGTGCAAGATCGCTTCACGCCATCTCTCGAAATACGCCTGCAAAGCATCGGCTTGGGCCGGGCGTGGATGAGGGCGAGCTTCGGGAGGCGCATTCTCCGGCAGCGCAAGCAAGGCCGCACCCACGGATGTTCCCGTCGCCGACTGCGCGACCCGAACGCCATCGGGCCGCAAGGCTGCGAGCATGTCGAGATAGGCCGGGTTCGATGCAAACGGCCCCTCGACGATCGCTGGACCGAGCGCACCGATCAGGTCGAGGCAGCTTTCCGTCATCATCGCGAGATAGAAGTCGATCGCGGCCATCCGTTCGGTCGGCGTTCTTGCCTCGCCGATCCATTTGAGCGCCTGCTCGGGGAAAGGTCCTGTCCCGGGCACCGCAGAGGGCAGGATCATCGTCCCTTGCGCGAGGATCTTGGCACAGGCCTGCGGAGTGGGCGTCGCGTCACTGCCTTCCCGCAGCAACTCGTATTCGCGCCCGCCCATGAAACGCGCGGAGGGCACCGGCGCATCCAGCGCATTGACGTTGATCAGCGTATCGCGCGCAGGATCAAGCGGCTTGCGTGCAGCCCCGATCGCCATCGCGATCACCCACGTTCCGGTGGACACGACGGAGAAAGGTTCCTCCGATCCGAGATAGGGCAGCAGCGACGCGTTGGAGTCGTGGATGCCGACCATGACGGGAGTCTTCGGGGCGATACCAGTCCGCTCTGCGAGTTCGTCGCGCAACGTGCCGAGCACCCTGCCCGGCTGCTGTGGCGGTGCGATCTTCTCGGCGATCCCGAGGCGCTGCGGCAGTTCGGAGAAGCGCGCCTCCCAAGGGCTCCACAGGTCCGTATGGCAGCCCAGCGACGTCACGTCCGTCGCGAGGTTCCCGGTCAACAGCAGACCCCAATATTGCGGATAGGTCACGATATGCGCGACCCGGTCATGCAGATCCGGCCATGTCGTGAATTGCCAATGGAGCTGCGCGCCGAGATTGAGCCCGACCGGAAGCCGCGGCGACCCGGTGCGCGCGAAATCCGGGCGCAGGCGGTCATATTCCGCGGCGCTGGCCTCCGGGCCATCGTGTTCGTAATCCAGCATCGGCACGGCAAGCTGGCGCTCCTCGTCCAGCAGCACCGCCGAGGCGCCATGGGTCGTCACCGAGATCGCGTCGACACCATGTTCGGCATGGAAGGCGCTGAGGTGCTCGAGAAAAAACGCCCAGTGCCCCTCGAGATCGAAATGCGGCCAGGGCGGCCCCGGCAGCACCCGGTTCGGGCGCGTGACGACGGCGATCTCTTCGAGGCTTCGGGCATCGACCAGCGCGAGTTTCGCATTGGTCTTGCCGACATCGATCACGGCGATATGGCGCGGCGCGGTCATTTCAGATGAAACACGGTCTCGAGCGGAACGGAAACCGGGGAATTATCCGGGTTCGTCGCCATGATATCGGCCATATGGGCCCACCATTTCTGCATCACCGGATGGTCCGGCAGACCGTCCATTCCGTGATCCTCACGCCGCCAGAGCACACCGAACAGCGAGTCCGTCTCGGGATCGAGATGGATCGAGTAATCCTCGACCCCGGCCTCTTTCAGCAACTGCACCAGCTCAGGCCAGATCTCATCATGGCGGCGGATATATTCCTCGCGGCAACCGGGGTTGAGCTGCATCCGAAAGGCGAATTTCTCCATTATTTCCTCCACTTCGCGATCAGGCGCGGCAGCGCGATGACCCCGATCAGAAGCGCCCCGGTGAAGATCGACATCACGATGCCCGGCACGTTCAGCAGGCCCAGCCCGAAGGTCACGAGCCCGAGCACGAAGGCCGCGATCACGACGCCCGGGATCGAACCCGCACCGCCGAGGATCGACACGCCACCCAGCACGACCATCGTGACCACCTCGAGCTCCATGCCCAAGGCGATGGACGGACGGGTCGAGCCCAGCCGTGCGGTGAGGCAGATCGCAGCCACCCCGGACATCAGCCCGGTCAGCAGGAACAGCGTCATCTTCACCCGTTGAACCCGGATACCCGAGAACAGGGCCGCCGTCGGGTTGTTGCCCACAGCATAGACCGCGCGGCCGAAATTCGTCTTGTGCAGCAGGATACCGAAGATCACCGCGAGCACGGCGAAGAGCGCGAACTCGAACGAGATCACCCAGAACACGTAGCCCTGCCCGAACCATTGGAAGGTTGCGGGATAGCCACGATAGGCGCCGTCGCCCAGCACGATATAAGAGATGCCGCGAAACAGACTCATCGTCCCGATGGTCACCACGATCGAAGGAAGCCCGAGCCGCGTGACGAGTGCGCCGTTGAACGCACCGCATAGCAGGCCCGTCCCCAGCCCGATCAACACCAGAACCGGCGTCCCCGCCCCCGCCGTCGCGGCGGCCCCCATCGCGGTCGAGGCCAGCGCGATGATCGAGGCGACCGAGAGGTCGATCTCGCCGGCGACGATCAATAGCGCCATCGCGAAGGCGATCATCGCCTTCTCGGTGAAGTTGAAGGTCGCGTCCGACAGGCTCCACGCGCTCAGGAAATAGGGCGAGGCGAAAGAGTTGAGGATGAAGATCGCGATGCCCACGATCAACAGCAAGCTCTCCCAACCCAGCAGGTTGCGGCGCAGCGGCGAGGTCAGCCGGTCGGGGATCGACCGCGAGGTGCCAGTGTCAGTCATGTCCGCATGGGGCTCATACAGGCTCATGGGTATGCTCCGCTTTCTTGAGGATGATGCGCCCCTTGGGCCGGTTCGACCGCGCGTTCAGCGCCACCGCGATGATGATCGCAGCGCCCGAGATCGCGAGCTGCCAGAAGGGCGAGATGTTCACGACCGGCAGCGCGTTCTTGATCACGCCGAGGAACAGCGCACCAAGCACAACGCCGCCGACAGAGCCCGCACCGCCCGCGATCGCCACGCCGCCGATGACGCAGGCCGCGACCACGTCGAGCTCGAACCCGTTCGCGATCTCGACATAGGCGACCGCGTAGCGCGCGACCCAGAGATAGCCGGTCATCCCCGCAAGCGCCCCCGACAGAACGAAGGCGAGGACCTGCGTCTTCCCCACGTCGATGCCGGTATAGACCGCGGCATGGGGGTTGCCGCCCACCGCGTAGAAGGCGCGCCCCAAGGGCGTGCGCGTCACCAGCAGGTAGACGCCCGTGACAGCGATAACGGCGATCCACGCCAGCAACTCGACCCCGAGGAAAGGGATGCGCGGGAACTGGGTGAAGCTGTCGCTCATCTCATGCGCGTTGACCCACGACCCGCCCGAGAGCAGGAAGATGATACCGCGAAACACCGTCATCGTGCCGAGCGTGACCACGATCGGCGGGATACCGACTTTCCACACCAGCGCCCCGTTGACCGCCCCGAGGAACGCGCCGACGATCAGCGCGAGCGCCAGCATCAGCACCATCGGAAAGCCCGGCATTGCCATGTTGAGAAGCGCGCAGATCATCCCCGTCAGGGCGAGGTTCGCGGCCACCGACAGGTCGATGCAGCGCGTCAGGATCACCGCGAATTGGCCAAGCGCCAGCATGATCAGGGGCGCGGTGTCGGTCGCGACGCTGAGCAGGTTCGAAGGGCGCACAAAGGCGGGGAAGCGCGCCGCGATCACGCCGCAGAGCGCGACGATGACAAGCCCGAGGATCGCCTCGCGCGGGATGTTGCGAATGTTCATTGTGCCGCCTCCATCGGCTCTTCGATCCCGGCGGCATGGCGCACCAGCACTTCCGGCGACAACTCGTCGCCTTCCAGTTCGGCCACGATCCGGCCCTCGCGCATCACGATGACACGGTCGGACATGCCGAGGATTTCGGGGATTTCCGAGCTGACCATGATCACGGCCAGTCCTTCGGCGGCGAGCTCCGCCATGAAGTCGTGCACCGCCGCCTTGGAGCCGATATCGATCCCCTTGGTCGGCTCGTCGAGGATGATCACCCGCGGCTGCGTCGCCAGCCATTTCGCGATGACCACCTTCTGCTGATTGCCGCCCGAGAGCGACCCCACGGTCGTATCCAGCGAGGCCGCGCGCAGATCGAGCCGTTCGCAATAGGTCCGGGCCAGCGCGAATTCTTCGGCCATCCGGGTGAAGCCGTGCCGCGACGTCTTGCCCAGCGAGGGTAGCGTGACGTTCTGGAAGATCGGCAATTCGGTGATCGCGCCCTGCTTGCCACGGTCTTCGGGCACATAGACGATGCCTTCGTCGATCGCGGCGGCGGGCGAGCGGATCACGCGCACATGATCGTCGATACGCACCGCGCCTTTCGACGGTTTGGTGATCCCGATCAGCGACTGCATGAATTCCGACCGGCCCGCGCCGACCAGCCCGTAGAAGCCGAGGATTTCGCCGCGTCGCAGGGTGAAATTAATGTCTTCGAATTCGGTCGGGTGCGAATAGCCCGCGACCGTCAGGACCGGCGCGCCGATGGACGGCGTGCGCTTGGGGAAGACTTGATCGACCGCGCGGCCCACCATCATCTTCACCAGATCGTCGTGGGTCACATCGGTGATCTTTCCCTCACCGACGAATTGCCCGTCGCGGAACACCGTATAGCGGTCAGCGACACGGAAGATTTCGTCGAACTTATGCGAAATGAATAGGATCGCCTTGCCCTGGCTTTTCAGCATATCGACCAGCTCGAACAGCTCCTCGATTTCCTTATGCGAGAGCGCGGCGGTCGGTTCGTCCATGATCACGACGCGCGCATCGACCGAGAGCGCACGGGCGATGGCCACGAGGTGGCGCGAGGCGATCCCGAGATCGGCGAGCTTCACCTCGGCGTCGATATCGGCCCCGATCGAGCGCAGGATCTCGGTGGCGCGCTTGCGCATCGCGGCCCAGTCGATCATCCCGAAACGTCCGCGCGGCGCGTGACCGATGAAGATGTTCTCGGCGACCGTCAGCTCTTCAAACAGCACGGTTTCCTGATGGATCGCGGTGACACCGGCGCGCGCGGCGGCATCGGCGTCGGGAAAGCGGGTCGGCGCACCATCGAGCAGGATCTCGCCCCCGTCGGGCTGGTAGATCCCGGTCAGGATCTTCACGATCGTCGATTTGCCAGCGCCGTTCTCGCCCACCAGCGCCGTGACCTCGCCGGCCCGGAGCGACAGGTTCACCCCATCGAGCGCCTTCACGCCGGGAAAGGTTTTCACGATGCCTTCAAGGTCGAGCACGCGGGCTCCGCCCGGGCTCTGATCTGTCTGTGTCATGATCAGCCTGAATTCATTGGGCCCACGCAGGGCCGGGTGTGTCGGGCAGGCGCGAGGCCCCGCGCCTGCCGCTCGTGCGGTTCAAAGATCAGAAGATGTCTTTGAACTGCTCGATGTTCGATTTGTCATAGACGAAGGGATCGGCCATCGCGCCCTCGGTATTGTCGTCGAGCGTCACTTCACCCAGACGACCCATCGGGATCTTCGCGCCGGGCTCCGCCTTCGCATTCCCCTTGGCGAGGTTGTAGGCGATCTCGGTCGCGGCATAGCCCAGATCGATCGGGTTCCAGATCGCAAAGCTCTTCGAGGCACCGTTCTCGACATAGGCCGCCATCTCCGAGGGCAGGCCCAGACCGGTCACATTGATCTCGCCGATCTTGCCCGCATCGGTCACGGCTTTGGCCGCCGCCACGATGCCCACCGAGGTCGGTGCGATGATCGCCTTGAGGTTCGGGTATTTCTCGATCAGGCCTTTCGCCTCGCGATAGGATTTATCGGCGAGGTCGTCGCCATAAACGGTCGCGACGAGGTTGATGTTGGGATAGTTGCCCATGTCGTCCTTCATCGCCGCGATCCAGTTGTTCTGGTTCGTCGCGGTCGAGCTGGCCGAAAGCACCGCGACATCGCCGCCATCGGGCATGTTGTCGGCGGCCATCTTGATAAGCATCTTGCCGATCAGCTCGGTCGAGGACGGGTTGAGCTGCATCTCGCGGCCACCGGCTGCGACACCGGAATCCCACGAGATCACGGTGATCCCGCGCTGCATCGCTTTCTTCAGCGTCGGCACGAGCGCGTCGGTGTCGTTCGCGGTCACTGCGATCGCGTCGACATTCTGCGCGATCAGCGAGTTGAGCACTTCGATCTGGCCTTCGGCGGTGGTGTCGGTCGGACCGGTGTAGATCACCTTCACGTCGCCCAGATCCTTCGCAGCCTCTTCCGCGCCCTTGTGAGCGGCCTCGAAGAAGCCGATGCCGAGCGCCTTGACGACGAGCGCGATCCGCATCTCCTTCGCCGACGCCGTGCCCGCCATCATGGCCAGCGCCACAGCAGCGGTGGTGACAAGTTTGGTCAGTTTCATTTCAGGTCTCCTCCCTGTTTTCCGACGCGGCCGGGGCTTCAGGCTCCGGCTTCTTGCTGCTTCGCGGCGGTCGGATGCGCCACGATCAGGTTGACGCCGGCAGCCTCAAGCATGGCTGCCGCACGATCGGTGATCTCGTCATCGGTGATGATGGTATGCGCCCGGTCGAGCGGGCACAGAACCAGAGACGAGCGTTTCTGGAATTTCGTCGAATCGACGAGCACGACCAGTTCATCGGCTTGTCCGATCAACTTGTGCTCGGCCTGGATCAGCAGCGGGTCCGCCTCCATCAGACCCAGCGGCCCCACGCCCTGCGCGCCCATGAACATCCGCTTGGCGTAGAAGTTACGCGTCACGTCATTCTCGAACGGGCTGAGGACGATATTCTGCTCGCGGTAGATGACACCGCCCGACAGCAGGATCGCGTTCTTCGAATTCTTCAGCAGGTGCTCCGCGATCGGGAAGCTGTTGGTGAAGATCTGCATCTGGCGCGTGGCCAGAGGGTGCACCATCTGGAAGGTGGTGGTGCCGCCATTGATGATGATCGGATCGCCATCGTCGCACAGCTCGACCGCCGCGCGGGCAATTGCTTGCTTCTGAGCGATCCTGAGCGTTTCGTTCAGCGTGAAGGGACGCCCGGCCAGCCCGGGGAACTTCGTGGGATTGAGGGCCTCTGCCCCGCCGCGCACACGACGCAGCTTTTTTGCCACGTGCAAAGACGCGATATCGCGCCGGATCGTCGCCTCCGACGCGCCGGTGAGCGCACACATGTCAGGCACCGTCACGACGGGCCTGTCCTGAACCGCAGACAGAATGATCCTGTGGCGTTCTTTCTCGTGCATCGAGTCCTCCCTCGTTTCGAAAGACTGCGCAGGGTTACGGGCATTGTCAATCATTTTCGATCATTAAAATCATAATGCAGCCGCAGCATGATCATTTGTGATCGTTTATGATTGACAATCCGTCGCAGCCCTGCCAGCCTCCAGCCAGATTGATCACGTCCTTTTTCATAGGGCGATCGGGAGGAGACCACCATGAACACCGCGTCCGCGCGGCTTCAGTCCAAGTGGGACGAAGCCAAGGCCAAGGACATGTCCGAAGCCGAGAAACTGCTCTATCGCTCGAACTTGCTGGGGTCCGACAAGCGGATCACCAATTACGGCGGCGGCAACACCTCCGCGAAGGTGATGGAGCGCGATCCGCTCTCGGGCGATATGGTCGAGGTGCTTTGGGTGAAAGGTTCGGGCGGCGATGTCGGCTCGATCAAGATGGACGGGTTCGCGACGCTCTACATGTCGAAGCTCGAGGCGCTCAAAGGCCTCTATCGCGGCGTGGAGTTCGAGGACGAAATGGTCGGCTACCTGCCCCATTGCACCTTCAACCTGAACCCGCGCGCGGCTTCGATCGACACACCGCTGCACGCCTATGTGCCCAAGAAGCATGTCGATCACATGCACCCCGATGCGATCATCGCCATCGCTGCGTCGAAGAACTCCAAAGAGCTCACGCAGGAAATCTTCGGCGACCAGATCGGCTGGCTGCCGTGGAAGAAGCCCGGCTACGAGCTGGGATTGTGGCTGGAAGATTTCTGCAAGAAGAACCCCGACGCCAAGGGTGTCGTGCTCGAAAGCCACGGGCTGTTCACCTGGGCCGATGACGCGAAAGATTGCTACGAGCTCACGCTCGAGATCATCAACAAGGCGATGGGCTGGTTCGAAGAACAGACCGCCGGCAAGGCGATCTTCGGCGGCACCAAGCACGAAAGCCTCGCCCCCGATGCACGCCGCGCCGTCGCCGCCCGCCTGATGCCCGCGATCCGCGGCATGGTCTCTGGCAAGCAGCACATGGTGGGCCATTTCACCGATAACGACGCGGTGCTGGAATTCGTCAATTCTAACCGGATGGAAGAGCTGGCGGCGCTTGGCACCTCCTGCCCCGACCACTTCCTGCGCACGAAAATTCGCCCGCTCGTCGTGGCGTTCGATCCGGCCAAAGGCAATCTCGACGCGGTGCTCGAAGGGCTGCCGCAGCAGGTGGCCGAGTATCGCGACGATTACGCCGCCTATTACGAGCGCTGCAAACATGACGACAGTCCGGCTCTGCGCGACCCGAACGCCGTGGTCTATCTGATCCCGGGCGTGGGCATGCTCACCTTTGCCAAGGACAAGGCGACCGCCCGCATTTCGGGCGAGTTCTATGTCAACGCGATCAACGTGATGCGCGGTGCCTCGACGGTCAGCGACTATGTCGGCCTGCCCGAACAGGAAGCCTTCGACATCGAATACTGGCTTCTGGAAGAGGCGAAGCTGCAGCGGATGCCGAAACCGAAATCGCTGGCAGGCCGCGTGGCGCTCGTCACTGGCGGCGCGGGCGGGATCGGCGCGGCCACGGCGCAGCGCTACCTGACCGAGGGCGCCTGCGTGATGCTCGCCGATATCGACACCGAGGCGCTGACGAAGACCCGCGACCAGCTCGCCGCCAGCTTCGGCGCCGACATGGTTCGCACGGTCGAGATGAACGTGACCTCCGAGGACGCAGTTGCCGCCGCCTATGCGGATATCGCGGTGGAGTTCGGCGGGGTGGACATTCTGGTCTCGAATGCCGGGATCGCCTCCTCCGCTCCGGTCGAGGACACCACGCTCGATCTGTGGAACAAGAACATGTCGATCCTGTCGACGGGCTATTTCCTCGTCTCGCGCGAAGCCTTCAAGGTGATGCGCGCGCAGGATATCGGCGGCTCGATCATCTTCGTGGCCTCGAAGAACGGCCTCGCCGCCTCCCCGAACGCGTCGGCCTATTGCACCGCGAAAGCCTCCGAGATCCATCTCGCCCGCTGTCTCGCGCTCGAAGGGGCGGAAGCGGGTATCCGTGTGAACGTGGTGAACCCGGATGCGGTGCTGCGCGGCTCGAAGATCTGGTCGGGCGAATGGCTCGATCAGCGCGCCTCGACCTACGGCACCGACAAGGAGGGGCTGGAGGAGATGTATCGCCAGCGCTCGATGCTCAAGCGCAACGTGCTGCCCGAGGACATCGCCGAGGCCGCCTATTTCTTCGCCTCCGAGCAAACGGCAAAATCGACCGGCAACATCATCAATGTCGATGCCGGCAACGTGCAGGCCTTCACGCGCTAAGCGTGAAGGACCCAGCCACGAGAAGAAGACGGGAGGACTGACTATGAGCAGATACGAGGACGCACGCGCCCAATTCGCCGACTGGGAGATCGACACCGAGGCTGCGCTGAACGCGCTGGCCGAGATTCCGATCTCGCTGCATTGCTGGCAGGGCGACGATGTCGTGGGGTTCGAGAACCGAACAGGTGCCTCGGGCGGCGGCATTCAGGCGACCGGCAACCACCCCGGCCGCGCCCGCACCCCCGCGGAGCTGCGTGCCGATCTGGACTTCGCCTATGGGCAAATTCCCGGCACGCATCGGCTCAACCTGCACGCTTTCTACCTCGACACGGATGAAAGCCCGGATCGTGACGCGATCGAGCTGGAGCATTTCCAGAGCTGGATCGATTGGGCCAAGGAGAAGAACCACGGGATCGATTTCAACCCGACCTTCTTCGCCCACTCCAAGGCCGACGACAATCTGACGCTCAGCCACCCGGACCAAGGCATCCGAGACTTCTGGATCGAGCACGGCAAGCGCTCGCGCGAGATCGCGGCGGGGATCGGCAAGGCCCTCGGATCGGCCTCGGTCAACAATGTCTGGGTGCCCGACGGATCGAAGGACACGCCCGTCGACCGGATGGCGGCGCGGCAGCGGCTGGAGGCGTCGCTTGACGCGATGATGGCGCCCGGCTTCGACCGCGCGCAATTGCTCGACGCGGTGGAATCCAAGCTCTTCGGGATCGGCGTCGAGTCGATGACGGTGGGCAGCCACGAATTCTACCTCGGCTATGCGATCCGTCGCGAGATCGCGCTGTGTCTCGACATGGGCCATTTCCACCCGACCGAGAACGTGGCCGACAAGCTCAGCTCGGTCTCGCTCTCCGTGCCGGAACTGCTGCTGCACGTGTCGCGCCCCGTGCGCTGGGACAGCGACCATGTGATCCTGCTCGACGATTCCATTCTTCAGATGGCGCAGGAACTGGTCTTCGCTGACCTGCTCAAGTGCACCCATATCGGGCTCGATTTCTTCGACGCCACAATCTCGCGGACCGCCGCCTGGGTGATCGGCACGCGCAATATGCAAAAGGCACTCTTGCGCGCGCTGCTGCTGCCCCAAAAGCGGCTGAAAGCGGCGGAAGAAACGCTGGATTTCAGCGCGCGCCTGATGGTCACCGAAGAGGTGAAGGACCTTCCTGTCGGCGCAGTCTGGCAGGAGTTCTGCGCGCGTCACGACGTGCCGGATGGGCTGTCGCTCATCTCGGAACTCGAGAGCTATCAGGCAACGGTTTCCACACGCGGTTAGATCAACCCTCTGATCACAGCTTCGGACTTCGAAGCGCAGAAGTTTCGGTTGGTCCGGCCACCTCTCACGATCGGACCGCCGCCTCATCGCCACCGCAGCCGTTACCTTTGCTTCGCTAAGTCTCTATAATTTTTCGATCTAATGTGCATTGGCTTGGATGTCCGCTTTGGACACTCCCAATGCAGCCTGCAGCAGCAACAAAAGCGGCAGATATGGGCCGTCAACGAACTCATGGTCCAAAAGGCGGAAGCGGTCGTTCGCTGCGCATGGAGCAAGTGTCTGGTTCGCGCGGAGAGCAGACTTTCGCTGCGCTTGGAGCGAGTGTCCGCTAAGGGCCGTCAACGCCATCTCGTTCTTCTGGCTATGGCGCGGTTATTCGCTGCGTGGTGAGCAAATCGCCGGAAGCACCGAGACGATCGTCACGACATCAACCAAGAAAGCATTAATGGGCTGTAAGAAAGCTCCGCAAAGCACTCGACGGAGCGCACAGACGGTGGCCGCCCTTCACTATTTGGGCATTACATTCGCTCCCCGATAGCTTCGGACATGCAGCAAAAGAGGGTGGCGGAGAAACGCAGCGCAAGCCTCTGGAATGCGGTGCGCACCGTGAGATCACGAACCCCGAGTGCGCTCACCGCTCTTTGCGGCGCCTGACGGACACGATGCAGTCCGAATGATCGGGGTGCAGGGCGGGCAAGTCACGCCCGAGCACATCGACCGCGCCGACATGGCGGAGCGCCCCGCTGACCGCGACCTCGCCGTCGATAAAGCGTTTGCGCTTGCCATGGCCGCTCGCGATGCAATTCCACGAACCGCCTCCGTCAGCGGACGCAAAGCGCGGCGGATCGTGCGGCGCTTGGCGACCGGCCGTATGGGTGACGTGCTGCTTGCCAAGGGCGGGCTGCTGCACCGACGGGGCATGCGTGACCTTTCCGGCCGTCGAACTGGTCATCATCACGCCAACCGGGCGCGGCTTCGGGCGCGGCACCATCATCGGCACCGCCTGAGGCGTGGCCGTGGGCACCTGGCCGGGCACCATCTGCGGCGAGGCGACCGGCGTTGTGACCTTGCTCGGCGCCAGCACCGGCGTGGATTGTCGCATCGGCGTCGGAACGGCATAGGGCGCCTGTTGGGGGATCGCCTGCGGCGTGGGCTGCGGAACCCGGCCGTAGCCGCCGTAGGTTTGTCCCGGGTTTGCCTGCACGATGATCGAGGCGGGCACTCGGCCATAGCCGCCAAAGGTCGTCGGCGGGTTCGGCACCACGATGATAATGGGCAGCCCCTGCCCGGTGAAGGACGGCGTCGCAATCGGCTGAATGGTCGGCATCGGAGAGACCCCGGTGACGATCGTAGGCGGCAGAGGCTGGATAACGTAGGGCAACTGGCCCGTTCCGGTGAAGGACGGGGTCTGCAAGGCCTGAGGCGGATTGACCGGGCCGACGCCCGTCAGCACAGTTTGCGGCACAGGCTTGATCACAGTCGGCAACTGCCCCGTGCCGGTGAAGGACGGGGGCTGCAAAGGTTGAGCCGGATTCACCGGTCCGACACCGGTCAGGACGGGTTGCGGCACTGGCTTGATCACGATCGGCAACTGACCGGTGCCGACGATCGGTGTGCCGGGCTGTCCCTGCACGGTCGGAACCGGGCCATACCCCGTCGTCACTGTCGGCTTCGTGGGCACGACATTGATGATCGCGGGAACGGTGGGAAGGGTTGGTTGAGTGCCCGTCGTCGGAAGCTGGGTGGTCGTCGGTATCGTCGCTGGCGTGCCCGTGCCGGTGCCGGTCCCGCTCGGCCCACAATCTGCTGCCCCGTGCTTGTTTCCCACACCATTGCAGAACCCGAAGTGATTGCCTTCGCCGAAGGCAGACACCGCCGGAAGCGTGAACAGGAGGACTGTCAGAGCAAGGGACGGTTTACGCATGAGATCACCAGCTTTTCGTCAGACCAAGGTAGAAGGCAGGATCGCCCGCACCGGTGGACGGCCCATCGGTCAAGGGCGCCGCCACATAGCTTCGCACGAAGACCCCCGCCGGGAATTCGGCATCGACCCCGAGGCCGAGGGACGCGAAGGTTTCTTCTCCTAGCTCGTCCACCGAGGGATCGTTGTTTTTCACATAGCCAAGGTCGAGGAAGCCGAAAGGCCGAACGCGCCGGACCTGCCCCGCACTCGGGAAGAGGTCGCGACCGACTTCAAGGGTCGCGGACACGCCGCTGTCCCCTTGCGCCTCTGCGAACCGGTAGCCGCGTTCATCCTCGCGTCCGCCGATATAGAATTCCTCGATGCTCGGCAGGCGATCGGGCGAATATTGCCCCCAGAACTCGGCGCGCACGGCGCTTTCTGGACCGAACCATGAGACCGGGTGTTGGTACCCGAACCCGACGCGCAGGTGCGAGAAATGCTTGTCACCGTCGTCGAATCCCGCAGCATCCGATGTGCGCTCGCCGACAGAGAGGTTCAGCGCATATTCATAGGCCCCGCCGCCCGGAAGCGCCTTGCCGAAGATCCAGGAGGCCCCGACGACATCGACCGCGCTGTCGAATTTCGTGCCAGAGACATCCACGTTGGATTCGACCCGCTTCGCCTCGAGAAGCGCATAGCCATAGGTATCCACGTCGCGCAGGACCGGATAGCCGAAGGCGAGCATGGCCGTGTTGCCCTCGATGTCGGTGGACAGAAGCGTGCCGCGCGCATCCCGGCGTGCCGTGACCGAGCCCAGATAGACCTCGCCGAACCCACCGCCCCCGCCGAGGGGCATGCGATAGGCGAGAGCGCCCCAGACGCTGTCGCCACCGCCATCGAATTCGGACGAGCCGGACAGCTCGAACCGCAACCGGTCGCCCGGGGTCAGCGCGCTCAGGAATTCCTGATGGACGCTCAGGATCGCGGTTTCGCCGAAATCGCGCGAGGGGTGATCGAGGCTCACATATCCCGAGGCCCGATCCTCCCGCGTCGTGATGACGCGGACCCGCGCGGCGGAGGCGCCTTCCGGATAGTCGATCTCTGCCGTGGCCGAGATCGCTTCGATATCCTCCACGAGCATGATCGCGCGCTCGAATTCCTTCTGGGTGACGGCACGCCGCCCGACAATCGGCTCCACATAACTGCGGATCAGGCGATAGGTCGGCTCATCCACCCCTTCGATAGACACGTCGCCGATCTGCCCCTCGTCGACCACGAGCGTCTGCCCGTCATCTGCAACGAACACTTCGGCGAGGAAATACCCGTCCTCGCGATACATGATCTCGAGCGTCTGAGCGAGATCCTCGGCCGTAACGGTCCCGGTGCGTTGCACGACAACCTGCGCGGCATATCCGAGGATTTCCGCCGTATCGTAAACGGTTACGCCGGTGAGGTTGAATTGGGTGCCTTGCGCCGAAACGGGTGCCGCGGCCAGCGCCAGAGCGAGGCTCAGCGCGATTGGTTTCACTCGAAAAATACCCACAGAAACATCCTGAAAAACCGCTCGATCACAAATAGTTTACCCAAGGGCAGCCACTTGTCTAGCCTGAACGGTTCTCGCTTAGGTTGTGCGTGACATCTGAGCCGCATGGCGCACCTCGTCTTGCGCCGATCACGCAAGTTCCTGTCTTCCCAGATACAACGCCCCCGGGTAACGTAAGGTAAGCTTTGATTTCGGGGGAGGCTGAGTTGGAAGGTTCTGCGATCCGGGACATTCGGCGCCGCTTGGGCATCACCCAGATCGAACTGGGCGAAAGGCTCGGGGTCGATCAGGGCACGGTGAGCCGCTGGGAGCGCGAAGTGGAAAATCCGCGCCCCGCAACGCTCGCGCGCCCGAGATCACTTCTCGAGCGCGATGAGGAGCGGCGAGCCTTCAACAGAAGCCTCGCGATCGTGCGGTGTGACCTGCGCCCCGCGTCGCTCCTCGATCAGAACCTGCGGCTCGTCGAAATTTCGGCCTCCGGCAAGAAAGCCTTCACCGATCGCGGACAGGATCCCTTCAAGCTCATGGGAACGTCCTTCGAGACCTACTCCAATCGCATCGGCGCGCCGCATCTTCGGGATCACCTGCTGGAATCGGGTTTTCTCGACGGGGCGGCGCTTCTGTTCAGCTTTACGGTGAATGCGCGCGGAAACGGAAACGTCACGATCTGGGAGCCCCTGACAGAGGACGGGCAGTTTATCGGGGCGCTCAACTACATCACCTCCTTCTTCGACTTCCCCGCCAATGACGAATTCACGATCGAGAAGATCGGCTTCGTCGCGACCGACAATCCCGGAACCTTTCATGTCACCCATGCGGGGCAGCGCGCCCATCTGATCGACGGCGCGTCCTTCTACTGACGGGGACCGGGGCGGCCGCAGCGCTTGGATGACCGATCCCTCGCCGCGCAACTCATCGGGCCCGGCAAAACGCATATTTCCGCCCTCCCACCGATCACCGCTTCGTGATCAAATGCCAAGAATGACGACGGCGCACGACCTTAGCGGGAGCGGCCACCCTCCTGCATTTCGCGGCGCGCCGCTCTGCTCACCCCTTGCGCAACGCATTCAGAGAGGTCCTCAAAATGAACAAGCTCGTTCTCAGCGCCGTGCTCGTCTTCGCGCTTTCGGCATGTCAGGAAGAGGAAGAAAAGGCGGAGGAGACCGGCTCGGCGACCACCTCGACGACGCAGAGCGCGGAGCCCGCAAAGGAAGATACCGCGACCGCCGATGACGGCGGCGGCGCGATGGATGAGGCCCCGAAAACCGCATCGCAGGAGCCCGCCGCGACGCAAGCGGCGACCTCGTCCGAAGTCAGCCAAGAGGCAATCGACGCCTGCATCGACGCGGTGCGCGCGGCGCATGGCGCGATGGGCGGCACGGTTTTGAGCACCGAGTTCTCCGAGGCGAACTCGCTTGTCATGCTGAAAAGCGCCGACGATGCCGAATGGCGTTGTCTCGTCTCGAATGACGGCAGCGGCGCGAGTGTGGAACAGGTCAGCGCTCCGACGTCCACGGAAGACAGCGCCACGGCCGACGACGGTGGCGGTGCGATGGACGGTGCCCCTGCGGAAGAGCCGGCGACGGCGGATGACGGTGGCGGCGCCATGGATGGTGCGCCGCAGGAAAGCGGCATGCCGTCCGTCGGCAGCCCGACCGATCTGACCGATTTCGTTGGCGCGCCTGCGGGTCAGGCAGAGGGCGGACTTCAGGCCCTTGGCTTCGACTCTATTCGATCGGAAGGCCTGACGACCTTCTGGTTCAACCGGGAGACCGGCGCCTGCGCAAAGATCACGACCTCAGATGGGAAGTTTTCGGAAATCACGATGCTTCCTGCGGAAGACTGCTAAAGTCGCAAGGGGTGAGACCAACGAGATGATGCTCTGTCGGATCCTCATCGGCCTCTTCGTGCTCCTCTGGATCGCGGCGCTGCTGCTGCTCGCAACCGGCACGTTTGGCTGGTTCGGACAGGAGCGCGATCCACTTTCTGGCGTCTTTCTGATGCCGCTTGGCCTGCCGTGGAACATGATCGTTCCCGTGCCGGAAAGTGCGGCCGCCCTCTGGGCGGTTGCCGCGCCCGGCGTAAACCTTCTCGTGCTTATTATCGTTTGCAGAGCGCTACGCCATCGCCACTAAGCGGCCCGAACCACCACGTCGTCTCTGCCTATATGCGTCGGCACGTCCCGGAAAACGGCTCCGCCTTGCCCTTAGGTCAACAGATTCTTCCAAAACGCATATTTTCGCCCTCCCCAAACTCACGCCCGCGTGATCTGATTTGCTAAAGCATGGTCTGAAAAGAAATTTTTAGCCCGGACGTCGCTCACCCCGATCGAGAACGAGCGGAATTGTGCGAGCGCGCGTGGTCCATTCCCAGGCCGCGCGGCCTGTCCGAACCGAGAGGAGATACGTCATGTTCCAAGCGGCCCCGTTCCTGGATGCGTTACGCGCCGCCTCGACCGCTGCGCTCTGTGCGTTTTCCCTCGCGCTCGGCGCGCCCCAAGCGGCTGCGCAGGAAAGCGTGCCGATCAGCTTCCCGCGCGGGCAGTCGGGCGTGGCCATCAACGGAGCAGTGACCGGTCGGGACTATATCGACTATGTGCTGCGCGGGAACGCCGGCCAACGGATGGATGTCGATCTGACGGTCACGGGCACGAACGGCAACGGGATCGCCTATTTCAACATCCTGCCCGCGGGAATGGACTACAATGGCCTGTTCGTCGGCTCGAATGAAGGCAACTCGGCCAGCGTGATCCTCCCCGAAACCCGTGACTGGGCGATCCGCGTCTACCTGATGGGCAATGACCGGGATACCGGCAAGACGGTCGGCTTCACGATCAATGTCTCGATCACCGGGAAAGGCAGCGGCGGCTCGACCTCGGGCGGCAGTCAAAGTGGCGGGATGCTCCCGGAGGAGGGTTTCTTCATCGTGACGCTGCGCACGCCTGGCGACACGCTCAATATCCGCAATGCGCCGCGGCCAAGCGGGCGACTGCTGGGCAAGCTGCCCAACGGCACGGTCGTTCGCAATGTCGGCGGCTGCACGATGTCGGACGGTCGGCAATGGTGCAAGGTTCAGGACTCGCGCGGGGGCGTTCAGGGTTGGGTCGCAGCCCGTTTCCTGCGCCTTCCCGGACCGGGTGGCGGAGAAAACACCGCAACCGCCGATGACGGCGGCGGGGCAATGGCGGGCAGCGGGTCGGCAGACATCCGTGTGCAGTTCGCGCCCGGGTCGAGCGGCGCCGAGCTGTCCGGTCAGCTGCTTCCGCAGAGATCGCAGCGATATATCCTCGGCGCGGCCAACGGGCAGAATCTGTATTTCCGGCTCGCCGCCAACGGGCCCGGGATGACCTACGTGATCTACAACCCGGACGGGTCCGTCCTGCTCGACGAAATGCCCGCAGCGCAGGAATACCGTGGCCAACTCTTTCAGTCGGGCGACCACATGATCGACGTCTACAACACGGCCAACGGCGCGCAATCCTACACGGTCATCTTCGGGATCGACTGACATCCGAACTGCCCTCTCGACCGCAACAGAAAGGAAGAAGACATGCCCAGACTGATCGGAATCATGGCCGGGCTCGGTGCGCTCGCGGCGCTTTCGGCCTGCGTCGAGGACACCGGCGGATCGGCAGCCCAAATGCCGGTCGCGCCCGGCAGCCCGCCTTTCATTACCAGCATGTCTCCGGATGTCAGCCAGGCCGCGATCGACTCCTGCCGATCGGCCTTGGCGGCCCAGACAACGGGCGGCGTGACCGTGGTCGGTGGAGAGACGTCGCAGGCCGCAACCGCCATCTACATGCGGGTCGGCGCAAACGGGGCTCCGTGGCGCTGTCTCGTCGGCGCGGATGGCAGCAACCCGCAAACCATGTTCATGGGCAGCGAAGGCTACCTCTGATCGGCACCGACCTTCGGGGGGCGGCGTATGACCCCTGCCTCGAAAGCCTCAACACGTGGAGACAGCCTTGCTCGATACTCTCGGCACACCGGTCAAATACGGACTCATTGGCTGCGTCGCCCTGATCATCTGGTCGTTCATTTCACGCGCCTTGGGCTTCGGAGGCACGTCTTGGTGGGCCTACCGCTCTTGCCGGGGCCGTGGGCGGCTACATCGGCGGAATGCTCCCGAAGAGGGGGGAAATCCTGATCGGGGTCGAGACCCGCTCGTCTGGCGCAAGAGATTTCACAGCAATCTTGGGGATCCAGTGATGAAACAGAGACTACTCATGGCCTTCGCGGCCACCGCTTTCGCAGCGCCCGCCTTTGCGCAACAAGGCCCCGCGAATGCGGTCGGTGCCGGGATGGGGCTGATCATCGGCATCCTGATCGCCGTCGTCGTCGGCGGGATCGTCGGCTGGCTTGCGAGTCTGCTCGTGAAGGGGACGGGCTCCGGTATCGGGCTCGACATTCTGATCGGGATCGGCGGCTCGATCCTCGCGAGCGTTCTGCTCCGGCTGTTCGGAATTCAGATCGCGAGCGCGCTCGGCTCGCTGATCGTGATGTTCCTCGGAGCGGTGCTTCTGCTGTTGATCGTGAAGATGATCCGAAAGGCTTGAGCCCTGCGGATGTCGCCCGAACTCACCGACGACCAACCTGGAGGGAGAAGAACCATGAAGACCACTCTGACCATCGCAGGCCTGTTCGCGGCCTCGGCCCTGCTCGCAGGCTGCGTCGAGACCGGAGGCTCGGACCCGGCGCTCAGCGGCACCGATGCCCAGTTCGAAGCGATGACCGGTCCCTGCGTCGCGCAGGCTGCGACCCTGACCGGCACCAGCGCCAGCTCGGTCACCATCCTCGATCGCATCCAGACCGGCGGCGGCCCGATCCTCACGCTCATGGCGGGCGGGAGCAAATACACCTGCCGCCTTGAAGCGAACGGCAGCGTCACAGTCTTCAGCGAATACGCGAACTGACGCGCCGCCTGCGGCCTCGCCTCCCTCATAGCGGGGCCGCAGCCAAGATTTTCCAACCGAGCATAGATCTGAACTGGCGCACAAACTGTCGAAGGAGACGACCATGAAGACGAAACTGATCTGGACCTTTGCCGCGGCCCTTCCGCTTGCCGCCTGCGTGGAGACTGGCGACACGAGCATGCCCGAGCAAGGTCGCCCAGCGGTCGGCAGCGAATACGACCTCTCCTCCTTCGAGGGCGCTCGCGCGGGTCAAGCCGAAGGCGGGATCATGGCGCTCGGCTATGAGCGCATTCGCTCCGAAGGGCTAACCTCGTGGTATTTCAACCGCTCCACCGGCGCCTGCGCACGCATCACGACCTCGGACGGTCGTTACTCCGACGTGACCATGCTGCCGGCTGAGGATTGCTGACGGAAGCTACGGTTTCCCGGTCAGTAGGCTCGTGAGAAGTCTGCATTCGCGCTGCGCCGCTTTTTGTAGAGCTGCCTCGGTACCGGTTTTGAACTGTGTGTTCCTGAAAGACAGATGCGGGGCTGCACATCGTGCAGCCCCAAGCTCAACATCCTATCACGTGAAGCTTTCGCGGGAGGGCAGCTTCCGAGCGATATTGATTGGGGACCCAACGTCCTTTTTTGATTGGAAATAGCAGACATTGTTTGGGGCTAGGGTCTACGACAGCACAGGGCCGACCGCGACGCACTGATGGAAATCGGCAGGAAACGGACGTCCGCTTCGCCAGACACGACCGGCAGCGACGCAGGCTCGCTGCCGGTCGCGGCGCGCGCCCGGATCACCGGTCCCGCGCCCTCTGCCAATGCGTCACGATGGTGATGACGCGACTTCTCAGGTGGTGTGAGAGGCATCCGGAAACATACATCTCATTGACTACGATCAAAGAGGAATCCCTCCTCCTATGTTCTTCTTGCTTCGACGCGAAGGCGTCAACACGGAGGAGGATATGGAAATGCGTAATTCAATGTTCACGAACAAGTCTCGCGTATCGCTCGTCGCTCTTGCTGCGGCATTGGGACTTGCGATCGCATGGCAGGCACCGGTCACCGGTCCGTTCAGCTTCGCGGCCAATGCACAGGAGTCCGGCGGCCAAGGGACCGGCAAGGGTAATCAAGGCGGTCAGGGTCAGGGCAGCAAAGGCGCCCAGACCGGACAATCTCAGGGTCAGGGCCAAGGCGGGCCGGGCGAAGATTCTGACGGCAAGGGGCCGCAAGCAGGCGCGCCCTCCTCCTCCGGCGGCGGCAAACCGACCTGGTCGCAGGAAGGGATTCCGGAAGTCGAACTGGGGCGCCTGAACGTCGCGCGCTCGCCGGGACATGTGCTCGATCAGGCCTATGAAGAAGCGCTCGCATCGATTTCGCCCGAGATGGTTTCGTTCTACAACCTTTCGCTCGACCAGGCGATCGAGGAGCTCTCCCTGAACTGGGACAACGTGAGCTTCATAGACTCCCCGTTGCAGAACCTCGGCCTTCTGCAAGCGACGCTCGATGGGGCAACGCCACTTTCGAGCCTCGGCGTCTCGAATGATGCAGACACGCTCGCGGCGATCTTCCTCGGTGCGGCTTCGGACAAGACCGTTCCGATCACGACCGATACGGTGATTGCGGTCACGCAAATCCTCGGGGTGCCGGTCACGGGGGCTGCGGCCGCGTCTCTTGCCGCAGATGCCGAGGCAGTGCGCATCGCGATCCTCGCCGGACATGGCTGATCGCATCTGACGAACATCGACCCGGACCCGCCTCTGGCGCGGGGTCCGGGTCAAGACGACCAACATCTCATAACAAGGAGGCAGTCATGACACGCAAGACTGCAAAGAGCGCAACTGCCGTGGCAGGAATTGCGCTCATCGCTGGGCTGGGTCTCACCGTGCAGCCCGGCCCGACGTCCGGGACGTTCCATCTGTCCGTGCCGCGCGCCTTTGCGCAAGACAGCGGCTCGCATACCGATGGGGATCATACGGATGGTGGCCAACAGAAAGGAAAGACCGGAGAGGCCGGGCATGGCAGCGGCGGCCATGAGGACGACGGCTCGCATGAGGAGAGCGGCGGCCATGGCGGCGCCAGCGGGTCTTCCGGGCAGGGTCAGGGCGGTCCTGGCGCGGATTCCGAGGGCAAGGGACCGAAAGCCGGCACCCCGTCCGGTACCCGCGGCACCAAGCCCGTCTGGTCCAAAGAGGGTATCCCGGAGGTCGAGCTCGGGCGGCTGAACGTGGCCCGTTCGCCCGATCACGTGCTGCAGCGCGCCTATGAGGAAGCGCTGGCGACAATTTCGCCGACTATGGTCTCGTTCTACAACCTGCCGCTCGATCAGGCGATCGACCAGCTCTCGCTGAACTGGGACAACGTCTCCTTCATCGACTCGCCGCTGCAGAACCTCGCCCTTCTCAAGGACACGCTGGATGGCAGCTCGGCGCTTTCCAGTCTCGGAGTGACGAACAACACCGCAACGCTGGAGGCGATTTTCCTCGGCACGGCCTCGGACAAGACGGTGCCGATCACGGCCGCTACGGTGACGGCGGTGACGACCATTCTTGGCCAGCCGGTGACGGGCGCCGCGGCGACCAGCCTCGCCGCGCAAGCCGAAGCAGTGCGTATCGCGGTTCTCGCAGGTCACGACGGCTGAGACCCTATGGAACCGAAGCAACACTCTGCCCTTGCGTGAAGCGGGGGCAGAAGTTTCTTCTTCAACGCGCGCAGCCAGAGATCCATTATGTCGCTGAACAGGACCATCCGGTCAGGCGGATGGATGAGGCGGACGGAGAGTCATCGAAATGGTTTTTTCAATCAAGCGGGCCGCAGCCTGCGCCCTTGTCTTCAGTCTTGCAGTTCCGGCGGTAGCCGCGGCGCAGGACTCGGCCAGTTTCTTCAAGGTCGGCACGGCGAGTGTCACTTACGGACCTTACGTGCGCTTCGGGCTCGGGGCAGTAAACACCCGACCGTCCGACGAGCACTGGCTGCCGCCCGGCTACCCGTCCGATCCGCGAATCGATTTCAACCTGAGCAACGACACGACTGGCTTCGGTGAGATCGCCTTCGGCTATGACTGGATGAACGGCTTCCGCGGCGATGTCAGCTTCCTCACGACTGGCGCCGCCCATACCACCGGTCCGCACACGACCAGCGGCGACCATGCCGACATCACCGCGGCTTCGGTTTCGACCAGCGCGGTGATGGGTAACCTCTACTATTCCCCGTTCGAGCAGATGGGCGTCAATTCCCGCCTGCATCCCTTCGTCGTGGCGGGGCTTGGTTACGCGAACAACAAGGTCAGCGACTGGACGCGGACGAACACCACAAAGGCCTCCGTAGACCGGACCTTCTCGGGCGACACCCATGGCGATTTCGCCTATTCGCTCGGCATCGGCATGGCCTACCAGCTGACGCCTCCCGGCAAGCATCCGGCGATCCTCGAGATGTCCTATCGCTATTACAGCTTCGGGACCGCGAAGGGTGGCAGCACGCCGGTGACCGGTGGCGATGAGCCGGTTGCTCCGCTGAGCTTCGAAAACGACGCACATGTGCTCTCGATCAGTCTGCGCATCCCGCTGCAGCGGCTCTGAGGCGGACTTGGACGTTACAAAATCGCTGGCGGCCCGATAGACGAACGCTGACATTCGCTGCCGTCAGCGTTCGTCGGCTCTGGGCCGTTCGCGACGGGTCCGTAGGTCTGGGCGGGGAGCAGCCGTTCGCTGCGCTCCTGCCGAATGTCGGTTTTCTGCTGTTCAGCGACATCTCGTTCTTCTGGCTGCGACGTGGTCAAGCACCTCAACTTGCCGCGTGATCGGGGCTTGCGCGGCCCCACTGGGGCCACGGTCCCCTCACACCGTGACACTCTCTTCCGGCTTGTGTCGCTTCTCAGCCATTCTGATCCTCCGTTTTCCTAAACATAACGGCGGACCACTTCATTGGGGGGAAGATCAAAGGACGCATTCGCGCTGTTCCAAAATGCCCCGCCCATGCGATGCTGACGCCAAGATGCGGATCGCGAGCCTCAACACCCAAAACATGCGCCTGCTACCGAACCGGGAGCTGGGGCGGCTGCATGGGGCTTGGGACAGCGACGACCCCGAAGACCCGCGCCTCGATCCGATCGACCGGCGGCTGACGGCGGAACTGCTCGCTGGGATCGACGCCGATCTGGTCGCGCTGCAGGAGGTGTTCGACCTCGCGACGCTGGAGCACTTCCACGCGCGCTACCTGCTGCCCACCGGCACGCGGCCTTACCCCGAGCGGGTCTGCCTGCCGGGCAATGACGGGCGCGGGCTCGATTTGGCGGTGCTGTCGCGCCGCGCGCTGGGAGCGGTGCGCAGCCATGCCGCGCTGCGGCCGGGCGATCTGGGGCTGGAGTTGCCCGAAGGCGTCGATCCCGAGATGCCGGTCTTCCGGCGCGATTGCCTGATGGTCGAAGTGGGCGCGCTGACGCTGTTCGTGACGCATTTCAAATCGCCCTACCCCGACGAGGCCGCAGCCTGGCGCACCCGGCACCTTGAGGCGCTCGCGACGCGGGCGCTGATCGAGCGGCACTTCGACGATCCGGCCAAGGCTCTCTGGCTGATCCTTGGCGATCTCAACGAGCCCGACGACCCCGAGCTGCCGCTGCCCCGCGCAACGGCGCCGCTTGAACACGGGTTCAGTGTGGATCTGATGGCGCGGATGCCGCGCCCCGAGCGCTGGACCTATTACGATCCGCATTCGGGGCGCTACCATTGCCCCGATGTGCTGCTCGCCTCTCCCACGCTGGCCGCGCGCTACCCCGATGCGGTGCCGCGCATCCTGCGCAAGGGCTTGGGCTCCGAGGCCGCCCGCTATCAAGGCGAGCACCTGCCCGGCGTCGGCCGCCACCGCCCCCATGCAAGCGATCACGCGGCCGTCGCGATCGACCTGCCGGGGCTGTGAGCGCGGCTAGAGCTCGAAGCTCTGATGCAGCTCGGGCATCACGACCTTCGCCGGGTCGAGCCCTTTCGCGAAGGCCTCCATCGACTTTTTCTCGCCATGCACGAGGAAGATCTTTTCCGGGTGGCGGGTGCGGGCCAGCCAGCGTTTCAGGTCGCTCTGATCGGCATGGGCGGAGAAGCCGTTGATCGTGTGGATCTGCGCACGCACCGGGATCTCCTCGCCGAAGAGCTTCACGTGTTTCGCCCCGTCCACGATGATCCGCGCCAGCGTCCCTTCGGCGGCATAGCCCACGAAGATCACTGCACTTTCGCTCCGCGCGAGGTTGTGGCGCAGGTGATGGCGCACCCGCCCGCCCGTGCACATCCCCGAGCCCGCCATGATCACCGCGCCCGAGCGGATCTCGTTGAGTGCGATCGAATCCTGCGTCTCGCGGGTGAAATGCAGCTCGGGCAGCTGGAACGGATCGCGCCCCTTGCGAATGATCTCGGCCAGTTCCGGGCGCAGCGCCTCGTCATGGCGCGCGAAGATCCGGGTCGCGGAGATCGCCATCGGGGAGTCGAGGAACACCCGCAGCGATTTCTCGATCTCGCCCGAGGCCATCCCCTCGCGCAGGAACCACAGCAACTCCTGCGCGCGCTCCAGCGCGAAGGTCGGGATGATGACATTGCCGCCCCGCCCCGTGGTCGCGCGGATCGCGGCGAGGAATTCCGCGATTGAGGCCTCGAGCCCGCGGTGATCGCGCTCGCCATAGGTGGTTTCCATCACCACGATATCGGCATCCTCGGGCGGGTCGGCATCGTTGAGAAGCGGCCGATTGTCGGGGCCCAGATCGCCCGAGAACAGAACCTTTCGGGTGCGGCCATGTTCGGTCAGGTCAAGCCGGATCGAAGCCGAGCCGAGGATATGGCCCGCGTCGAAAAAGGTCGCCTCGATCCCGTCAAACAGCGAGAGCGTCTTGCGATAGGTGGCGTTGCGCCCGAACCGATCGACCGCGTCGAGCGCATCCATCGTGTCGTAAAGCGCCTCATGCGACCCGCCGCGCCGCCCGTGGCGGTGATGATGGCGCGCCTCCTCCTCTTGCAGATGCGCCGCGTCGAGCATCACCAGTCGCGCCAGATCGCGCGTGGCCGAGGTCGCGATGATCTCGCCCTTGAAGCCGCGCTTGACCAGAAGCGGCAGTCGCCCGCAGTGATCTAGATGGGCATGGGTCAGCAGCACCATGTCGATCTCCGAGGGCTCGAAGCCGAATTTCGCGGCATTATCCTCGGTCAGTTCCGAGCGGCCCTGGAACATGCCGCAATCGATCAGGATCTTGCGCCCGACACATTCGACGAGATGGCAGGACCCCGTCACCTCATGCGCGGCACCGTGAAATGAAATCTTCATCCTCTCCTCCCATTGGTTCGTCGATATTGCGACCGAACTGCGCATACCAGCGCCCGATATCCTCCCAGATCTCGTCGGCGCTTTCGGCATACCAGAACAGGTCGCGGTCCTCGGGGTCGATCACCCCCTCCTCCACAAGGAAATCCGGATCGAAGACCCGGCTCCAATAGTCGCGCCCGACAAGGATCACCGGCAACGGGCGGATCTTGCGGGTCTGGATCAGCGTGAGCGTCTCGAACAGCTCGTCGAGCGTGCCATAACCGCCCGGAAACACCACGAGCGCCCGCGCGCGCATCAGGAAATGCAGCTTGCGCAGGGCGAAATAGCGGAAGCGGAAACACAGGCCCGGCGTGATATAGGGGTTCGGGAATTGCTCGTGCGGGAGCGTGATATTGAGCCCCACCGTGCGCGCACCCGCATCATGCGCACCGCGATTGGCGGCTTCCATCATCCCCGGCCCGCCGCCGGTGACGATCACCAGCCGGTTGCCATGCGCGCCCTCGCGCGCACCTACGATCTGGCCGAAAGCCCGGGCGACGTCGTAATAGCGGCTTTTCGCGACGACGCGTCTGGCGATCTCGACGCGGCGGGTCAGATCCTCATTGCTCGGATCGGCCGCGCTGCGGGCCTCCATATCGGCCAGCTTCTCGCGCGCGGCTTCCGGTTCGGGGATGCGGGTGCCGCCGAAGACCACGATCGAATGGGCGATGCCATGTTCGCGCAGCAGCGTCTCGGCCTTCTGGTAATCGAGCTGCAGGCGCGGGCCGCGCATCTCGTCGCGGTTGAGGAAATCGACATCCTCATCGGCCTGCAGGTAGTTCGGATGCGCCATGATCTCGCGGATCAGATCGGGGGCGCGGACATCCTCGTGGCCGGGCTTGGGCTGGCACCACGGCAGATCGACCTCGCGCGCCACGTCATCGGCGGGCTGGGGCTTGGCGCTGTCCTCTTCGATTGTCTCCGACATCGGCTCCTCCTCGATTACCGAACCGGCAGGCTTGCCGTCGCAAGCTTGACGATCTCCTCGGCGCAGGCAAGTCGAACCTTGCGATACGAGTCCACGGAAAAAATCTTCGCACCCTCCCTGTCGCCAGAAGGCGCAAGAGCGGACGACTTTTGCGCCGCTCGCAGCAGGAGCATCCTGCTGCTACCGTGACCGACTATTGTTCCGGCGTTCTCACGCAGCGTTCTCGCAAAAACAGATGTCAGCTTAGGGCCGATCGCTACCCGCTCGGTGGCCTGGGCGGAGAGCCGCCCTTCGGCCACGGGCAGGCTGCTCAGCAGGGCCGCCGCACCGGTGTAGTCGCTGATCTGGCCGGCTGTCATGAAGAACTTGATCGGGCGGTCGTTCGCGTCCGTGACGGCATGCAACTTGGTGTTCATGCCACCCGTTCTCAGGAAAACGATCCCCCGGATCGTTTTCTGATCTTCGAACTCCGCCCAATCAGCCTGCCACGCCCCCCTTTTTCAACCGCGGCCTCGAAGCCGTGCGGTGCGCCTTGAGTTACTTGCGCAGGCTCACTCGAACGCATGGCGTTCGCCTGCTCACATCGATCATCACTGTCTTCCGGTCGGCGGCGCCGGATGCAAGCCCCTCCATCATCCGGGCGAAAATACCCCGTTCGTGGCTTCTCTCGGACCAGTGGCGTTCAGCCACTCACCTCCAGCGCTTCCATCGTTTTTAGAAGGTCTTCGGTGGACCATACTCTGGCGGCGCATCGGACCAACGCAAGCCATGACGATTAATGAAGATTATCCCGCTCAAGACCCGCCGGTCATCGCCCCGCGGTTTGCCATGGCTCTTTGGAAGTGAGGAAGGTCAGACTCGGCCCGTTCAGCGCCGAGCGCCTATTTGCACGCGAAACAGCTTAGCATTTTTATCGGGAATTATTTGACCCAAGTGTTTTTGTCGGTTATTCGACGGGCGAACAGACAAGCAGGAACATCATGACCCGTATTTCACGCATCATTCCCGCGCTCATCGTGTTGGCCTGCGCGCCGGCGCTCGCCATCGCGGACGAAACCGTGCCGACGATTACCCTGACCGACGGTGTCGTCGCGCCGCAGACGATCGAACTGGCCGCCGATACCGCCGTGACGCTGACCGTCTCGAATACCGGCAACACTGCCGCCGAGTTCGAAAGCAAGCGCCTGCGTATCGAGAAGATCATCGCGCCGGGCCAGACCGAGACAATCGACCTTCCGGCGCTACCTGCTGGCAACTATCCCTTCGTCGAAGAATTCCACGAGGATCTCGACACCGCCAAGGGCACGATCGTCGTCAAATAATCCATCTTCCACCCGCAGGAGAATGTCATGGACGGACAGATCATCTTCATCCTGTGGCGCGAAAGCGTCGAGGCGCTTCTCGTCATCGGCATTCTCGCGGGCTGGCTCGCGCATGAAGGCGCCGGACGTCGAGCGGCGCGCTTCCTTTGGGGTGGCGTGCTGACGGGTCTCGCGCTGGCGCTGACCTTTGCGCTGACGCTGTTGGGCTTCTCGAAGCTTCTGTCGGCAGATGTCCGGCAGGACTTGATGACGGTGATGGTCTTCGTCGCGGCCGGGCTGATCGTGCAGATGGTGCTCTGGATGCGGGGCCATGGCCGCACGCTGAAACGCGACCTCGAGGCCGGGCTGAAAGCCGCCGCGATACGCCAAAGCTGGTGGGCGGTCTTCGTCCTCGCGATGGCGGCGGTGGCGCGCGAAGGCTCGGAAACGGTGGTCTTCCTCTATGGCTCGCTCGCGGCGGCGAAGCAGAGCGAGATGGCAGGCGTTCTCGCCTCGATCGCCGTGGGCGTGGCTGCCGCCGGGGCAAGCTATGCGGCGCTGCGGGCCGGGGCGCGTTTCATGCCGTGGCGCGGCTTCTTCCGTGTGTCCGAGGTCATGCTGCTGCTTCTGGGCGCGGCGCTTTTCACCACCGGTGTGGATGATCTCGTCTCGGCAGGTATCCTGCCCTTCGGCGCGCCGCTCTGGGATATGAGCGCGGTGCTCGATGACGGCAGCCGTATTGGCGGGCTGATCTCGGCGCTGACCGGCTATCGCGCCGCGCCGGACGCCGCGACGCTGGGCGGCTGGATCGTCTACTGGGCCACGGTCGCAGGTATCCTGCGCTGGCAGAGCCGCAGCCTGCAGGCCCGTCTGGCCTGAGGCTCGTCCTCACAATTCAGATTTTTTTGCCCCGGCCGGGATTATTCCCGCGCCGGGGTCGTCTTCTTCCCTACAGGACCCAATTCCGAGAGGAGAGGAAGATGAAACGATTTCTGCTGACCACTGCCGTTTTGCTGGCCGCGAGCATTGCGCAAGCCGATCCCGCCAGTGTCACCGACACCGCCAAGGGGCCCACGCTGGTCGATTCCGCGGGCATGACGCTCTACACTTTCGCCAAGGACAGCGAGGGCATGTCCGCCTGCAACGGTCCTTGCGCCACCAACTGGCCGCCGCTGATGGCCACCGCCGAAGATCAGGCGATGGGCGACTGGAGCGTGATCACCCGCGACGATGGCACGAAGCAATGGGCATATAAGGGCCAACCGCTGTATACTTGGAAGAATGACATGAAGCCGGGCGACGTGACCGGCGATGGCGTCGCCAACGGCGCCTGGAAGGTCGCCCAGCCCTGACGCAATCTCCGGGCGGCGTCCCATCGAGGCCGCCCGGTCGAACAAGGCCCGCCCGTGTGACCCTTCGCACCCGCCATCTGATCGAGGCGCAGATCCCCGCGCTGCGCCGCTTCGCCTTCGCGCTGACCCGCGAGCGCGATGCGGCGGATGATCTGGTGCAGGACTGTCTCGCGCGGGCGCTGACGCGCTGGCACCTGCTGCGCTCGGAGGACAAGCTGCGGGCCTGGCTGTTTCGCATTTTGCGCAACCTCTACCACGATGCGCATCGTCATCGCGCGCGGCGCCCCGAGGCGGGTGCCGTCGATCCCGACGATCTCGCCGGGACGACGGTCGATGCCGAGACGGTCGTGTTTCTCGGCGATGTGCTGGGGGCTCTGGCACGCCTGCCGATCGAGCAGCAGGAGGTATTGCTTTTGGTCGGAGTGGAGGATTTCAGCTATGACGCGGTCGCCCGGATCCTCAGCCTGCCCAAGGGCACGGTAATGTCGCGCCTTGCCCGAGGCCGCGAGGCGCTGCGCGAGATGACCGGCCATGACCGCCCCGACCGCCCGCGCCGTCCCCATCTGCGGAGGCTCAAATGACAGATCCCCATGTGGACGCCAACATGCTGAACGAGGCGGAGCTGCACGCCTATCTCGACGATCGGCTCCCTCCCGAAGCCCGCACCCGGGTGCAGGCGAGGCTCGCGGAGGACCCTGCGCTGGCGCAGAGACTCTCCGCGATGCGCGCCGATCGCGACGCCCTGCGCGCGGCCCTCTCCCCGATCCACGCTGCACCTATCCCGGCGCGGCTGCGTGTCGCCACCCCGACCCGACCGGACTGGACACGGATGGCGGCCGCTTTGGCGCTCTTTGCCGCAGGGCTTGGCGCCGGTTGGGGGCTGGCGCGTCAGGATGGGAGCGCCCCACCGACCGCCCCACTGAGAGAGCTCGCCCGCGAGGCACAGGTCGCCCATGCGGTCTATACGGTAGAGGTCGTTCATCCGGTCGAAGTCGCCGCACGGGAGCGCGATCACCTGATGGCCTGGCTGACGAAGCGGCTCGACCGCAAACTCGTCGCCCCGGACCTCTCGGCGCAGGGCTACAGCCTCGTGGGCGGGCGCCTGCTGCCCGCCGATCAAGGCCCCGCCGCGCAGCTGATGTATGAAACCCAAGCGGGGGCGCGGCTGACGCTCTATGTCACGGCGCTGTCCACCGGAGAAACCGCGTTTCGCCTGACCGAGGGAGCGGATGGTGTGGCGAGTCTGATCTGGGTTGATCGGGGCTACGGCTTCGCCCTGTCCGCACCTTTGAGCGGCACCGCGCTCTGGCCGATGGCCGAGGCCGCCTACCGGCAACTCGCTTTCAACCAATGATTTTTTGCGCTGTGGCATCCTTCGGAGCGCGCCGTTGATCTGGCTCAATGTCGGCCATTCATCAAAGGTGTATCGACGCCAAAACAAACGCGTGGAGGCGACTATGACGAAATTTTCTCTTTTCACTGCATGTCTCGCACCCCTTGTCCCGGCAGTCGCTTTCGCCGATGCGCCGGGCGGCTACGCAGAGGGCTATTACGGGCATCCGATGATGTGGGGCGAAGGCTACGGTTTCTTCGGCGTAGGTATGATGGTTGTGTTCTGGGGCGTGCTCATCGTCCTTGCCGTGCTTGCCGTGCGCTGGTTGATGGAGCGCGGACCGGGCCGGAGCCAGAGCACCGCCCTCGACATTCTCAAGGAACGCCTTGCAAAGGGAGAGATTGATCCCGAGGAATATCAGGCCCGCCGAAAAGCGCTCGAAGAATGACCGGGCTGCGCTCGGAGATCAGCCTCGGCGAACAGTTGCGAGTCGTCGGGCGCGATCTACCGGGCGCCAAGCTGGCCCCTTCCCATGACCGCTTGGGTGAGGGCCGCGACCCGAAGACCGAGATCGGTCGCTTGGACCGCAAGGCCATTTCAAGCTATTCATGAGCCCATGCTCGATATCCTCGCAGACAGAACCTATCGCCATCTCTTCGCCGCGCAGATCGTAGCGCTTCTCGGCACCGGGCTCGCCACGGTGGCGCTGGGGCTGCTGGCCTATGATCTGGCCGGGGACAAAGCGGGGATGGTTCTGGGCACGGTCTTCACGATCAAGATGGTCGCCTATGTCGGCATCGCGCCGGTGGCAGGCGCCTTCGCCGACAGGGTGAACCGACGGGCGCTTCTGGTCACGCTCGACCTTGTCCGCGCCTGCGCGGCGCTGGCACTGCCCTTCGTGACCGAGGTCTGGCAAGTCTATGTGCTGATCTTCCTCCTGCAATCGGCCTCCGCCGCCTTCACCCCGACATTTCAGGCGACGCTGCCGGATGTGCTGCCGGAAGAAGAGCGCTACACCCGCGCGCTGTCCCTGTCCCGACTGGCCTATGACCTTGAGAATATCGTCAGTCCCACGCTCGCCGGGCTGCTCCTGGCGGTGATGAGCTACAATAGCCTGTTTCTCGGCACGGTCGCGGGGTTTGCGGGCTCGGCGCTGCTGGTCGTGTCGGTGACCCTGCCGAGCCCACAGGCGGCAACCCGGCGCGGCATCTACGACCGGACCACACGCGGCATCCGGATCTATCTTGCGACACCCCGACTGCGGGGACTTCTGGCCGTGAACCTTGCCGCGGCCGCGGCGGGCGCGATGGTGCTGGTGAACTCGGTCGTACTGGTACGCGGCGGGCTCAACCTCTCGGACAGCGATCTGGCCTGGACAATGTTCGCCTTTGGGGCGGGGTCGATGCTGGCGGCGCTAGGCCTCCCGCGCCTGCTCGAGCGCGTGCCGGATCGCCCGGTGATGCTGTCCGGTGCAGCCGTGATGATCGGCACGCTCCTCGGCCTTGCCGTAGCGATCTCGGCCATCGGGCTGAGCTGGCCTCTGCTGCTCGCGGCATGGCTGACGACGGGCTTGGGCTATTCGGCAGTGCTGACACCGTCGGGTCGCTTGCTGCGACGGTCCTCGCACTCCGAGGATCGACCGGCCCTCTTCGCCGCGCAATTTGCGCTGAGCCATGCCTGCTGGCTGATGACCTATCCACTTTCCGGCTGGCTGATGACTGAGTTTGGCGCGGTCACTGCGCTTCTCGGGCTCGCAGGGTTGGCGACGTTCGGCCTGATCGTGGCGCTGCGCGTCTGGCCCTCCGGCGATCCGGTCACGCTGGAGCATCGTCACGACAATCTCTCGCCGGATCATCCGCATCTTCAGGGCCATCGCACGCATCGCCATCCGCTGGTGATCGACGACCTTCACCCGCATTGGGGCACCCGCTTCTGAGGCTCAGGCGGTCGCGAGCGGCAGTCGCACGCGACCGCACCGACGACCAGACAGAGGCTTCGCGGCAGATCGAAAATTGCGGGATAACATTTTCACCATGCAGCAATCGGTCTTCTGCCGCAGGAATTATTAACGGCCATTTTGGGCCGTTCGCAGCACCTGAAGGGAAGGGCGGTTTTCGGTCATTCGCTGCGCTTCTGCCGAATGTCGGCTCTCTACCGAGATTTCCCCTCTCGCCAAAGGGAGAGCATGGATATTGGCTGCACCCGGTACGAATGGCCGGTCCCATGCTCAGACAGTTTGGGCAGTCCGCCGCATGACGTGCCTTCCCTGATCACCATGCAAGCGGGCGGAGCAGGCGTAAACTCGGCGAGCTATCTTCTTCGTCCGTTTCTCATAAAATGCAAGAATTCGCCGTGTCGCCAAGGATTTCGGCGGCGGCGAGGAAAATCTGGACTGCAGAGAGCGAGGCTCGGCGATGGAAGCGACAACGGAACGACATCACATCGTCGGCGGCGGCATCGCGGGCCTTGCCACGGCGGTCTTTCTGCTACGCGACGCGGGCGTGGATGGCGCGGCGATCCATGTCTACGAACAACTCGGCACCGCGGGCGGTTCGCTGGACGGATCGGGCGATGGCGAGGACGGGTATCTCGTCCGCGGTGGCCGGATGTTCGAGGAGCATTTCGCCTGCACGTTCGATCTGCTCGGCTCGATCCCCTCGGCGGACGATCCCGCCACCTCGGCAGCACAGGACATCTTCGCCTTCAACCGCATGGTGCCCGGCTCGGCCAATTGCCGTATCGTGCGCGACGGCAAACCCGCAGAGGACCGCTTTGACCTCACGCTCACGGCGCAGGACATCGTGGATATCAACCGCCTGATCCTGCATCGCGAAGGATCTCTCGGCAACCAAACGATCGAGGACTGGTTCCAGCCCAACTTTCTGGACAGCAACTTCTGGCTGATGTGGTCGACGATGTTCTCCTTCCAACCATGGCATTCCGTGGTCGAGATGCGGCGCTACCTGCGACGCTTCATCCATCTCTTTCCCGGTTTCACCCGGATCGCCGGCATTCTGCGCACGCGCTATAATCAGTATGATTCCCTTATCGCACCAATCGTGAGCTGGCTGCGCGACCGAGGCGTGCAAATCGTCACCGGCACGCAGGTCGTCGACGTGCGGATCGAGGGCACGCGGCAGGACCGCCGCGTCAGCGCGCTGGCCTTTGCCAGCGGCGAGGAGATCCCGGTCGCCGAGACCGACAAGGTCTATCTCACGCTAGGGTCGATGACCGATGCCTCGGTGACGGGGACGAACGATCGCGCGCCCAGCCGCGATGACCACGAGGGCGGCGCCTGGACGCTGTGGCGAAAGCTGGCGGCGGAGCATGAGGGCTTCGGCCGCCCGGAGGTGTTCTGCAGCGAGACTGACAAAACCGCGTGGCATTCTTTCACGGTCACGCTCGACAGCCCCGATTTCTTCGAGTTCATGGAGGATTTCACCGGCAACCGCACGGGCACGGGCGGGCTGGTGACCTTCGCGGATTCGGGCTGGACGCTCTCGATCGTGCTCTTCCACCAACCCCATTTCCGCGGCCAGAAACACGGCACCTATGTCTTCTGGGGATATGGCCTGCGCGGAGATCGTCCCGGCGACTTCACCGCAAAACCGATGTGGGAGGCGACCGGCGACGAGATCCTGACCGAGTTGTTCGGCCATATGGGCCTGACGCCCGAACAGCAGGGCTGGTTCAAGACCGCCCGCGTGATCCCCTGCCGGATGCCGTTCATCACCAGCCAGTTCATGCCGCGTCAGCCCGGGGATCGCCCCGACACCCGACCCAGCGGCGCCAGCAACTTCGCGATCATCGGGCAATTCTGCGAACTCCCGCGCGATTGCGTCTTCACGGTGGAATATTCCGTCCGCTCGGCCCGGGCCGCGGTGGCGAGCCTGACGGGACGGATCACACCTCCCCCGCCGGTCGCACGCACGGACCTCGACCCGAAAGTGCTTTTCAACGCCGCGCGGGTGCTGATGGGCATGTAGCCGTTCAGAACGTGCGGCCTGTGGCCGATGCCGGCTCGGTCTGCCACAGCCGTCGGCGACGCGCTGACCGGAACGGCAACGCGGCTCAGGAGGCCAGCTTCTTCTCGGCAGCGAAGGGGCTGAGGCCCAGCCATTTCTGCATCGACGCCACCACGTCTCGGGACCCGATAAGGTCGAGCTTGCGGGCGGCCTTCGACACGGTCGTGAGGCCCATCCAGATCTCTGTCATCGTACGCAAATCCGTCGTGACAAAGAGGTCCACATCGAACCCCGGATCGACCTGACACAGATCGACATCGCCGCTCGCCTCCACGATCAGCCACCATGAGGATTTTGACGCCGCGAGCTCGGGGAAGTGGAAATTCAGGATAGTCCGGCCCGGAGGAAGCGGTGAAGGATCGAGATTGCGGCGCATGTCCCACATCAGCAGCGACACATCGAGGCGCTCCAGAGACGGCTCGGATTCCACCCATTTCTGCCCCCAGATGCCGAAGGCTTCGACAAGCGGCAGCAGGTCCTCTCCCGCATCGGTGAGAAGGTAGTCGACGGCTTGAGTGCCCTCGACCGGGTGTCTCTCGACGATTCCTGCCGCTTCCAGTTCCCGCAGGCGCTGCGCAAGCAGCGTGCGCGACATGCGCGGGACACCTCGCCTGATATCGTTGAAGCGGGTCGATCCGGCCACGAGTTCGCGCACGAGGACCATCGTCCACCGGGTGCAGAGGATTTCGGCGGCCATCGCGACCGGACAGAACTGGAAATAGCTGGCGTTGGACATCGGAGATCTCCTCCATGGCTTTTCCCAGCATAGCGCAAATTGCGCTTCTTGTATCCAACTCTGTGCCCGCACCCTGTGCCCGAGCGGGCCGGTCCAGTTTCGCCACTGGTTTGAGACTCGCGGCGCGCTCATCCTTTCAGAACCGCAAACAATCGAACGCGGCAGACGCGCGAGGGGTGGATCGCGTCGCTGTGCGCCATGATCTCACAGGGAGGAAGACATGTCGGATATCATTGAAATGAACGGGCTGGACGGCACGCGCAAGAAGATCACCGGCGCGGACCGGGAGGCCCTTGGAGCCGCCCTGCGCGGCAAGGCCCTGATCGAGGGAGATGAGGGCTATGACACCGCGCGGTCGATCTGGAACGGGATGATCGATCGCAAACCGGGGCTCGTCGTGCATGCGATGGGAGCCAGCGACATTCAGGCCGCGGTCGCCTTTGCCAAGGATAAAGGGCTTCGGATGGCCGTTCGGTCCGGCGGTCACCAGATTGCCGGTCTCGCAGTCGAGGACGGCTCGCTGATGCTGGATCTGTCGGGCATGCGCTCGGTTCACGTCGATCCTGAGGCCGGGACCGTCCGGGCCGAGCCGGGCGCGACACTGGGCGACGTCGATCGCGAGTCGCAGGTGCATGGGCTTGCCGTGCCTGTCGGCGTGAACTCGACAACCGGGATCGCTGGGCTGACACTTGGTGGCGGCTTCGGCTGGATCACCCGGAAATACGGGATGACGGTCGACAACCTCTTGTCGGCCGACGTGGTGCTGGCCGATGGGCGCTGCGTCAAGGCGTCGAAGACGGAGCATCCGGACCTTTTCTGGGCGCTGTGCGGCGGGGGCGGGAATTTCGGGGTGGTGTCCTCCTTCGAATTCCAGGGCCACGCCATCGGTACCGAGGTTCTGTCCGGCCTCGTCATCCATCCCTTCGCGGAGGCGGCCACTCTGCTGCCGAAGTTTCAGGAGATATGCGACAAGGCCCCGGACGAGCTGACGGTCTGGTCGGTCTTGCGCAAGGCGCCGCCCCTGCCCTTCCTGCCGGAAGACTGGCACGGGCGAGAGGTGCTGATCTTCGCGGCCTGTTACGTCGGCGACATGGCCAAGGGCGAAGAGGCGATGCGCGAGCTGCGAGCCCTCGGCACGCCTATTGTCGATGTGATCGGCCCGCATCCCTTCACCGGCTGGCAGGCGGCCTTCGATCCGCTGCTGACGCCCGGCGCGCGCAATTACTGGAAGAGCCGGGACTTCCTGAAGCTCGGCCCCGGCACGATGGAGGCGATACTCGGCGCGGTCGAGGAGCTTCCCGATCCGCAATGCGAGATCTTCATCGCCCATGTCGGCGGCGCGATGGCTCGCGTGCCATCGGACGCGACCGCCTATCCGCAGCGCGACAGCCACTTCACCATGAACGTTCACACCCGCTGGGACGACGCGACGAAGGACAAGGCCTGCATCGCGTGGGCGCGCGACCTGTTCAACGCAACGGCAATGGATGCGGCACCCAGTGTCTACGTGAACTTCCTGCCAGCGGATGACGCGGATCGCCTTGCCGAGGCCTATGGCGGCAACCTCAACCGGTTGCAGGAGATCAAGGCACGCTACGACCCTACGAACCTCTTCCGGGTCAATCACAACATCCAGCCGCAGCGTGTGCAGCAGGCCGCGCAATGAGCCCTCATCCCGGGCGCGACCCAGCGCCCGGGGTCAAAGCAGCAAACACTTCGGATAGCGAACAAGGAGCAAGAGCGATGGAACAGACCCTCTACGACCGGCTGGGCGGAAAGCCCGGGATCAAGGCGCTCGTCGACGATGTCCTCGAGGCGCATATGGTAAACCCCGCAATCAGCGCCCGTTTCCTGCCATACCGCGAAAGGCCAGACGACCTGAACGACGCCAAGGCCCAACTCTGCGCTTTCTTCGGCGCAGGCAGTGGCGGCCCCGAGCAATATACCGGGCGCGACATGGTGGCGGCGCATCGCGGCATGAATATCAGCACCGGCGAATACATGGCCGCAATCGACGACATCATGTCGGTCCTCGCCGCGCATGAGGTCGACGAGATGACCCGCAAGGACGTGCTGATGATCGGCTATTCTCTCAAGGGCGACATTACGAACCAGTGAACGTGTTCGACCGGGGTGGCTGTGTTGTCAATATTCGGACGCAGCTACGGGAACCTCGCTGCCTTTTACGCTCCGGTTAGTCGGCACTGACACTCGGCGTGCCAAGCTCAGGCGACCAATACCTCGAAGTATTGGCATTTCGACTTCAATTCGACTGGCACCTTCTGGCTGGCCGGAGCTAATCTCGAGATGAGCTAAGAACACTTGGTGAACGCAGCTAAGCCAACCCTTCTGTCAAGCCGAGCGATTTTTCGGCTCGATAGCGTGATCGGACTACCGAAAATACCTTGCCGCGCCGAAATCGCGCACCTATCCGCAGGACATCCAACTGTGGCAAAAACCACGGACAACGCAGAAAATCCTTAACGACTTCAAATCCTTAAGACTGAATCCAAGACAGCCCCGCTCCCTACCGCCGGGGCCAAATCTCTCGCAAAAGACTGACTTCAAAGAGAAAAGCCCAGAGTTCGCTCCGGGCTTTCTTTTTTCACTTCCCGAAGGCACAAACGCGGCACGCTCCGAGGCACATTTGCGGCACGGAGCGACGGAGCCGCGCCGGTGGCTTACTGAGCGTCGCGCGCCGCCTGCACCGCTTGCATCCGCTCGGGCCATGTCGATCGGATGAAGCCCAGGATATCGAGGATCTGCGCGTCATCGAGCGTTCCGCCGAAACCCGGCATCCCGCTTGGGAAATCGGCGACCCCGCGCGCGGCCAGCGCATCCGCCCCACCCTGCTTGACGTAATCGAACAGCAACGCGGTCTCGTGGTGCCAAGTGTGCCCGCTCGCGTCATGCGGCGGGCCGGGTAGAACGCCGTCGGGTCCCGCCTCGCGCCAATCGGGCTGGCCTTCGAGCTGCGCGCCATGGCAGCTCGCGCAGTTCTGCGCATAAAGAGCTTTGCCCGCCGCGATATCGCGGCCGTCGAGCAGACTGGCGGCGTGCGCGCCCCCTGCCCCGAGCAAGACCACGGCAACCAGACCTACGGCTTCAATTCGCATCGCCGCTTACTCCCGATACTCGTCGTGGCACTCCTTGCAGGTCACCCCGAGCTTGACGAGAGCAGGTCCAAGCGCCTGCCGGGACTCGATCGGCTCCGAGAGCGAACCGGCCGCTTTCTCCAGCGCCTGCGCCTGACCGCGGAAGTCATGGAATTCGTCCCAGATCGACGGATGGGCCTCGGATTTCGGGTCCTGCGCCTCGGGCTCGAAAAGCACCGGAATCTGTCCGGCCTCGGCCTCGATCCGGGTGATCGCGCGCCGGACCTTCTCGGCTTCGAAGTCTCTCTCGCCCTTCGCCATCGTGCTCAGAAGCTTCATCTCGGTCCCGAGCCGCTTCATGCCTTCCATCCGTGCGAGAACCTGCGGATCCTCCACCCCGCCATGCGCGAACGCCAACGGCGCCCAGCCGAGCAGGAACAGGGTCGTCATCAGGGGTTGTTTCATAGTCACTCCTTTCAACGTCATCTCAGGTCACCTCGATCCAGGACGACATCCCCGCCGCCGCATGGGCGAGCATGTGGCAGTGCAAAAGCCATTTGCCCGGATTGTCGGCGGTGAACGCGACCTCGTGGCTACGTCCGGCAAAGGTCAGCACCGTGTCGCGCATCGGACCGAGGCTTCCATCCTCAAGCACCTCGCGGAAATGCATCCCGTGCAGGTGCATCGCATGCGGGAAGGCGGTGTCGTTGACGAAGCGTAGCCGCACCGGCTCGCCCCGTGACAGCTGCGCAAACGGCGCATCCCCCGGCCCCGGCTTACCTGCGAGCGTCCAGAAATTGCCGCTCTGCATCAGCCCCTGCATCTGGTTGCGCGACATCCGCCCCATCGCGCCGCCTTCGATCTTCATCTCCAGCGGGCGGGCCTGCGTCAGATCGGGCGGGGCCATGTTCGGATTGGGCGGCAAAGGCGCAGGCGCGTCACGCCGCGAGCGGCTTGCCTCACCTGAAATCTCGAACGCGACCTGGCTGTGCCATTGGTCGTCATTGCCCAACCGCTCGATCGCCGCCTGAGCCCCGTCACTGGTGACATCGACGATCAGATCGACGCGCTGCGCGGGCGCGAGGACCAGTTCCTCGGGAATGGGCTCCGGCGCGGGCAGCGGCATCCCGTCCAGCGCCACCTGCCAGCCCGTAAGACCGGTCAGACGCAGCACGAAAATCCGCGCATTGGCGGCGTTGATCAGGCGCAGCCGCAACCGCTCGTGGCGTTTCGCCGTCAGGGTCAGGGCGTAATGCCCGTTGGTTCCGACCAGATTGCCGAAGCGCCCACCGTGACTGAGGTCCATCGGATGGGTGAAATCCTGCTCGAGCTGCGCGGTCTCGGGATCGAGCAGCCAATCGTCGAGCAGCAGCACCTCGTCGCGATCGACATCCGGCGCGTCGGGCTCCTCGATGATCAGCGCACCGGAGAGACCGCGCGCGACCTGCTCCATCGAATTCGTATGCGCGTGATACCAATAGGTGCCCGCGTCCGGCGCGACGAAATCATAGTCGAAGGTCTGGCCGGCCGGCACCGCGTCTTGCGTCAGCCCCGCCACGCCATCCATCGCGTTGTCGATGCGGATGCCGTGCCAATGCACCGAGCTTGGCACATCGAGTTTGTTGACGAAGCGGCGTTGCAGGCGCGCGCCTTGCGGCACCCGCAGCTGCGGCCCCGGCAGCGTGCCGTCATAGGACCAGACCTCGGTTTGCGGATAGCCCTCGGGGGCGATCTGGGCCATGGCGCGCTGCGCGGTCAGCGGCGTCGGGGCGGTCTGTGCCCTACCCATGCGCGCTGTCAGCGCCGTGGCCCCCATTCCGGCAAGGACCGCGCGGCGGGTCAGTTGGAAATTCTGCATCTCACTCGATCCCGTTCGCGCGCTGCAATTCGCGCACGTAAGTGACAATATTGGCGACGTCGCCACGGGTCAGCCCCTCCTGCGGGGGCATGTTGCCGAACTTCCAGTGATGCGCGCGCACGCCCGCCTGAACGGCGGCCTGGAAGGCCATGTCCCCGTGATGGGACGGCTCGTAGATCTTGTGAACGAGGGGCGGGCCGAAACCCATCTTGCCGGTGGCATTCGCGCCGTGACAGGCCGCACAGGTCGCGTCGAAAGCGCGTTTGCCCATCTGGGCCTGTTCGGAGAGCGTATTCGGCAAGGTAACAGCGACAAGCGGATCGCCTTTGGCAGGCGTAGCCGCCTCTGCCTCACTCGCGGTGTCGGGTTGCATCACGAGCCAACCGCCCGCGGCGAGGGCCGCAACGACGGCGGCAGAGAGAATATAGCGTTTCATAGAGTATCCTGTTCGATCATGCGCCCGGATTGCGGGCGCGAGAGACAAGCCCCCGCAGGGGCCAGCGACGGTGTGATCGATCAGATACGCGGTGGTGGAAGGTCGAGCTGCGGCTCATGCGCCAATGGTGCGGGCGTCTCCGCAGGCAGGAGCGTCACGGACAGGTCCGCCCGGCTCAGCGAGAATTCCGGCGCGAAGTCCAGCGTGGCCGAGACCATCATCTGCGCATGGGGACAGGATTGGTCCGGCGTCGAGCCCGCCTCGTGATGGCTATCGGGACAGGCGGCGCAGTCGCTGACGGTGATTGCGTCCATCGCATCCATCGCACGCGCATGGGTCATCGCAGCGGCAGGTGCGCCCAACTGCGAAAGACCGATCAAACAGACCAGCCCGATCATGACGATATGCAGCGCTTTGCGCATGGCTCTCCCGCTTCTCCCTGCCCTCTATCTGGTGGGCTCTGGCGCGGCTGTCAATTCCCGCGCTGCCCCATCAGGTCATCGAGGATCGCACAATCGGGGGCATCGTCGCCATGACATTGCGCGATCAGACGCTGGAGTTGTGCCTCCAATGCACTGAGAGAGGCGATCTTCTCGCGCACGGCTTCGAGGTTTTGCTGCGCAAGCGCACGCACATCGCGACTGGCCCGCCCCTCGTCGGCGCTCAAGCTGAGCAGGCGGCGACATTCCTCGAGCGAGAACCCCAGATGGCGCGCCTGCGCCAGAAGCCGCAGCTGCTCCACGCAGGCGTCCGAGAAATCGCGATAGCCATTCGCGCGCCTGTCCGGCGTGACGAGGCCGATCTCCTCGTAATAGCGGATTGTCTTGACCGGCAGCCCGGTCTGCGTCGCGGCGGTTCCGATATTCATCTGCATAGGCCTCCTGCGCCTAATATAAACCTTCCAGTCACTGGAAGCAAAAGTCACGCTCGCGTGAGGGCCGCTGGAACATAGGGACGCGGGACCGGGTTTAGGAAAAAGATCGGTTATACTCTTGACCCTCCAGCAGCTGGAAGCCCTATCTGATCGGGCGAAGTTGCCGAAAGGATGAACGGATGACATCGCAACACGCCCACAACGAGACCCACGACACGCAGGATACAGCGGACGCGATCACGCGTGACCCAGTCTGCGGAATGACCGTGGACCCGAATGCCGACAAGCCAAGTGCCGAGCATGACGGGCATCTCTACCACTTCTGTTCGCAAGGCTGTCACGACAAGTTCGTGGCCAAGCCCAATGACTACATCAAGGCCACCGACCCGGTCTGCGGGATGTCGGTCGAGCGCGCGACCGCGAAATATATGGCCAAGCTCGACGGCGAGCGGTTCTATTTCTGCTCCGAGGGCTGTCAGCACAAGTTCGAGGCCCGGCCCGAGGATTATCTGGGCGTTCGTCCCGCTGCCAAGGCAATGCCCGAAGGCACGCAATATACATGCCCGATGCATCCCGAGATCGTCGAGGACAAGCCCGGCGATTGCCCGAAATGCGGCATGGCGCTGGAGCCGATGAGCCCCAGTGCCGATAGCGGCCCGAACCCGGAACTCGTGGATTTCCGGCGCAGGCTCTGGATCATGGGGCCGCTGGCGGCTGCGGTCTTCGTGCTGGAGATGGGCGCGCATATCGGGCTGCCCGTCGCGGAGTGGATCGGGCCGAAAGCCTTCCTTTGGCTGCAATTCGCGCTGGCGACCCCAGTTCTGTGGTTCGCGCGGCCCTTCTTCGTGCGCGGCTGGAAATCGGTGGTGAATGTCTCGCCCAACATGTGGACGCTGATCGCGCTCGGCACCCTCGCGGCCTATCTGTTCTCGCTCGCGGGGCTTCTGGTGCCGGGCATCTTCCCCGCCGAGATGCTCAATGAGCACGGCCTGCCGCCGGTCTATTTCGAGGCCTCGGCGGTGATCCTCGTGCTGGTTCTGGTCGGGCAGATCATGGAACTGACGGCACGCGAGAAGACCGGTGACGCGATCCGCGCGCTGATGGACCTCGCGCCGAAGACCGCGCGCCGCGTGGGCGAAAATGGTGACGAGGACGTGCCGCTCGATCAGGTGCAGACGGGCGACAAGCTGCGCGTGCGCCCGGGCGAGACCGTGCCGGTCGATGGAGTTGTCGCGGAAGGCTCCTCTGCCATCGACGAGAGCATGATCACCGGCGAGCCGGTCCCGGTCGAGAAAACGCAGGGCGACGCGGTCACCGGCGGCACGCTCAACAAACAGGGCAGCTTCGTGATGGAGGCGCAGGCAGTGGGCTCGGAAACCACGCTCTCGCGCATCGTCGAGATGGTCGGCAAGGCGCAACGCTCGCGCGCGCCGATCCAGGGGCTGGCCGACCGTGTGTCGCTCTATTTCGTGCCCGCGGTGGTGATCTGCGCCATCCTCGCCTTCATAGCCTGGCTCGCCTTCGGCCCCTCGCCCGCACTGGGCTATGCGACCGTGGCCGCCGTCTCCGTCCTCATTATCGCCTGCCCCTGCGCGCTGGGTCTCGCCACGCCGATGTCGGTGATGGTCGGCACCGGGCGCGGCGCAAGCGCGGGCGTGCTGATCCGTGACGCCGAAGCGCTGGAACGCTTCGCCAAGGTCGACACGCTGATCGTCGACAAGACCGGCACGCTGACCGAGGGCAAGCCCGCGCTGACCGATGTGATCGCGGACGGGGCCTCCGAGGACGAGGTCAAATCCCTCGCCGCCGCACTGGAACGCGGCTCGGAACACCCGCTGGCCGAGGCTATCGTGCAAGGGGCCGAGGATGCGCCCAAACTGGACGCCGAAGGCTTCGAGGCGGTGACCGGCAAGGGCGTCACAGGCCGCGTCGACGGTGCGCAGATCGCGCTCGGCAACGCCGCCCTGATGGAGCAGATCGGCGCGGATACCTCCGCTCAGTCCGACACGGTCGAGCGTCTGCAATCGGACGGTAAAACCGCGATGTATCTCGCCCGCGACGGCAAGGTGATCGGGGTGATCGCAGTGGCCGACCGGATCAAGGAGACCACGGCGGATGCGATCCGCGCGCTCCATGACGAGGGGCTGCGGATCGTGATGGCCACGGGCGACAGCGAGGGCACCGCAAGGGCCGTCGCGCGCGAGCTGGGCATCGACGAGGTCCATGCCGGGGTCTCGCCCGAGGACAAGGCCGCGCTGGTCGAGAAGCTGCGCAAGGATGGTGCCTCGGTCGCGATGGCGGGTGACGGGGTGAACGACGCACCTGCGCTGGCCGCTGCCGATGTCGGCATCGCGATGGGCACCGGCGCGGATGTCGCGGTGGAGAGCGCAGGGCTCACGCTGGTCAAAGGCGACCTGACCGGCATCGTCCGCGCGCGCCGTCTGGCCGAAGGCGTGATGCGCAACATCCGCCAGAACCTGTTCTTCGCCTTCGCCTATAACACCGCGGGCGTGCCGATCGCAGCGGGCGTGCTCTACCCTGTCTTCGGCGTGCTGCTCTCGCCGGTGATCGCGGCGCTCGCGATGAGCTTCTCGTCGGTGTCGGTGATCGGCAACGCGTTGCGTCTGCGGAGGCTGAAGCTGTGACATCCCCGATGAAAGATGACAGAGTTACGCAAAACTCCGGAGGACCCATGACTCGTTATCTCAGCATTCTCGCCCTCGTGGCTTTGCCTACGCTCGGTCACGCCCAAATGATGGACGACCATGCGGATGGAAGCGCGCATGACATGATGTCGGGCGATCACATGATGGACGATGAAGATATGGGCGATCACGGCGACATGGCGTCCCATGACGACCACATGATGTCCGACGACGCCCATGCCGACGGGCAGATGCCGATGACCTCGACCGCGCAGATGCCCGGCATGCAATCCGGGGACACGGGCGCGATCACCGAGCCGGGCCAGTCCGCCTTCGCGGCCATTCAGGAGATCGTCGCCTATCTGCTCGCCGATCCCGACACGGATTGGAACCGCGTCAATATCGAGGGCCTGCGCCAGCATCTGATCGATATGAACAACGTCACCCTGCGCGCCAAGGTCAAAGAGGACGACATCGAAGGTGGCGCGCGCTTCGAGGCAACCTCGGACGACCCCGAGGTCACCGCCTCGATCCGCGCGATGGTGCCCGCTCATGTCGCGACGATGAACGGGGTCGAGGGCTGGGAGATGAGCGCCGCGGAAATCCCCGGCGGCAGCGCGCTCACCGTGACCGGCGCGGATTCGCAGAAGATCCGCGCGCTCGGCTTCATCGGCATCCTGACGGTCGGCGCGCACCATCAGCCGCATCATCTGGCGATGGCGAAGGGCGAGATGATGTCGGGGCATTGAGGCCTAGACAGCCGACGGCGGCTGACCCGCCTTTCGAAAAAGCGAAGCGGCAGGAGTTTCCCCCTGCCGCTCCACGTCCCGGCACGTCGTGTGGCGAGCATCGGCCGGTTCGCGTAGAACCTCACATCGCTCAGCCTTCATGCCGGGAATTCCGGTCCTGATCTTCGCGAAGACCTATTTCTGGGCGCTGCGCGGCGCTGTGCTTTCCGCGTTCGCAGCTTTCTCCTCGGACAGAGTCCGGAAGAAATGAGGCCAGGCGAGGGCGGCATGGCCCTTGTTGGTCGCGATGTCATTCGTCTGGGGCTTCTTGCCCGTTGGCATTTTTTCGACAGCCATGTTCGGCCCTCCATTTTACCCGCGAGGGATACTCGCGGAATTCCTCTGGATGACCGAAAGCTTCGGTCAGTTTCGCTCGTGTCTCGGCGGTGCCTCCAAGGATGAGGCGCGATGCGGCGTCCGTCCGGTCCCGAGCCGTCGGGGCTTTCGGGGTAGATCACGGAAGACGCCGTCGAAGTCGTGTTTGCGGGGCATAGTCCCGCTCTGGTCGCGAAGTCCGGTCTGAAGACCGGCTACGGAACCGCATAAGCTGGTGCCAGATTGCAGGCGGTCTCACGACCGTCGCGTCCGGTTCCGAAGTCTCAGGTAACGGCCTGTCTGTCTTCGCGCAGAGAGAGACCTGCGCGCGCAAGGGCCGAGATGTGGACGAAGATATCCCGTCTGCAGAATAGATCAGCCAAGCTCAGTCATTTCAGCAGGAAGACCGGAGCCGGCAGAGAAGATAAATTACAGATGAGACGAGCGTAGTCCGGTATACCTAAGTGACCGCGGCCCCTTTTGCAAAGGAAATCAGCAGCGAGCGAACGGCACGCACGGCCAGGGCTTTCCGAGCGCGCAATTTATATCCCGTACAATCAAGCCGTTGCGCGAAAATTCCGACGCCGAAACGCAATTTCCTCGTAATTTGGGCGCAAATCCCTTATGTCTGCACTCGCATATCTTAATTCTCGGACCCTGTTCCTCCCGGCTCAGCGACGATCTTGAGCTTTGTCGGGCCGCAGCTTTTCAAAGGCGGCAGTAAGGAAAAGGAGCTTCCCATCGGCCCATGGTGCCGTGACGCCGTTCGAGCAGACCAACCCATTCAGCCCTCCTACCGGGATGAACTTGGTCGATACCGCAATTTCTGCCCCTCGCGACCTCCACGAGAGCTTCGCATGTCAGAGGGGCCGGACCGCGATCCGCGCGCATTGACGCTGACGCCTCGCGATCCGCTCGGGATACCAAACCGGCGCGCCCTCGCGCGCAGACCTAATTCACCGCATAGAAACGGCTTAGCCCGCACTATGCCTCCGTGATCGCGCGACCGTTCAAATCGGAGCCGTCACGACCGCTTAGAAAGATACGAACCTTGATCGAAATTTACTGGGGCAAACCCATCTCCCTCGTCGTGTCGCCGGACGGCGACGTCAAAACCTTCAGCACCATCGAACAGGTGCATTACTGGCTGCGCGAGAAATGGCCGGTCACTGATACCGCACAGATCCGTGCAATTGACCGCGTCGAAGCGGCCATGGAATGTCTGGGCACCGTGGGCGACGCGCGAAGCGCGTTCCTCGGGGCCGCGACCACCGCCGGCTTTTCGCCTTTCGAAACGATGGATCACCCGATTGCAGCCTGATCACACAGCACATACGGCGTCGCGCGCGCGACGCGGACGGGCCGGCTCGGCGCCGCGGTTCGAAGGTCTACGCTCGAAGCTCTTTGACGGGGCCTTCGGAGCGTGGACGGCACTGCAAGCGCCGATGATCCCGGTCCTCGCGCTGGCGCGGCGCCCCCGGCTCGTGCGCGCCGCCGTGCGGGTCTGGACTGGTGGGGTCTTCGCGCTCGCACGCGGGATCCTGCGGTTGCGCGTGCGCGAGCAAGGGCTCGAGAACAAGCATCTCGACAGCCCCTGCATCTATGTCTGCAACCACCAGTCCACATGGGAGACGCTGGCCTTCAACCAGCTCGTGCCCGATGTCTGCATCATCGCGAAACACGAATTGCGGCGTATCCCGATTTTCGGCTGGTTCCTCGAACATTCGCCGATGATCCTGATCGACCGCAGCGGCGGCGGGCGCGCCCTCGCCGGGATGATCACCCAGGCGCGCGAAGAGGCTGCCAAAGGCCGCTCGATCCTGATCTTCCCCGAGGGCACACGGGTCGGCGTGAACGATCGCTGCGAATTCCAGCCGGGTCTCATCGCGCTTTATCGCAAGCTGGGCCTACCGATCGTGCCGGTTGCGCATAACGCGGGCCATGTCTGGCGCAGGGACGTGAAGACCGGGGGCACGATCACCGTCGCCTATTTCCCGGCAATCCCGCCCGGGCTTCCGGGCGCCGAGGTGAGCGCGCAGGTCGAAGCGCTTCTCAATGTCGAGAAAGACCACCTGCCCCCCTGCACAGCTCTGAGCGACAACGCAAAATAGGTCGCGCCCTTTTGGCATTGGGCCGCTCTCGCCTCTTGTGAGGCGGCCCTGCTGGCCCCGTGCCTATCGAGCTTCGAATTTCTGACCGCGACACATCCCAGACATATTGATATCGGTGACACGCAGGCCGATCAGGCATTTCTCAAGCTGCGATGAAGATCTAAGGTCGACATCCTGTTGGACGCGCGGCCCCACCGCTATGCATGAAGGTTCTTTCCATGGCCACCAAACCGATGTTGCACCCGCGCAATCAACACCGGGCGGGGTACGACTTTGAACGTCTGATCGTGCAAACCCCGGAGCTGGAGGCATTCACGACGAGAAACCCGCGCGGTCGGATGACGATCGATTTTTCGGACGTGGACGCGGTTCGCATGCTCAACCGTGCACTCTTGCGGACGCATTACGACATTGATTTCTGGGATATTCCGGCCACTTATCTATGCCCTCCGATCCCCGGCCGTGTCGATTACATCCACTATCTCGCGGATCTTCTGGCCGAGTGTAACGACCATGAGATCCCGCACGGGCGCGAGATCAAGGCGCTCGACATAGGGACCGGCGCCAGCCTCGTCTACCCGCTGACCGGTCAGCATGAATATGGCTGGGAGTTCACCGGCGTCGATATCGATCCGGTGTCGATCAAGTCGGCAGCGGAGATTTGCGACCGCAACGGTCTGAACATCGAGCTCAGACGCCAGACTGATCCCGAGGACATCTTCGACGGCGTGATCGGTCCCGACGACATCTTCCATGTCACCCTGTGTAATCCGCCGTTTCATGCGTCCGTCGAGCAGGCGGACAAAGGCACCCAGCGCAAGTGGCGGAATTTGGGAAAAGGTCACTCGAAGAAACTCAATTTCGGCGGCCAGAACGCCGAACTCTGGTGCCCCGGTGGCGAGATCGGCTTCATCGCCAGAATGATCGAGCAGAGCATGGACGTCGCCGATCAATGCCTGTGGTTTACCTCTCTGGTGTCGAAGAAAGACAACCTGCAGCCAATTTCCAGACTGCTTCGCAAAGCGAGGGTTGCCGAGTCCAGAGTCGTCGAAATGGCTCAGGGGCAGAAGACAAGCCGGTTCATAGCCTGGACCTATTACCCCGAAGCACAGCGATCCCTATAGGGGGACCGGGTTCGTCGACAGGACGCAAGGGGTGGCGCCTGCTCAAGAGCGACGGGCGCATTCGAAAGGACTTCGGATCACGTCGCGCTCTCGGCGCATCGCGCGAATGCCGCGGACATTTGTCTGGATCGCCGCCGACGCCAGCGTCCCCCGCGCTCTGCGCGACGACCTGACCGCCCGCGGTCATCCGAAGGAATGGCTGAAGGCGGCAGGATACTGGATTGCCGGACAGGCCGACGGCTCGGCCAAGGATCTGTGAGAAGCGCAGGCCCGCGCGGAGATTTCCGCCGCGGGCCCGAAACCGGGCCCACCGAGAGCGTCAGGTGCGCGCGACACTCAAGCCGCAGGCCGCCGCCAGCTTTCGCGGTGGTAAGCGCTGTCCCAGAACCGCCATTCATGCCAGCAACTTCGCGCGAAGGCCCGGTGCATCCGCTGGCGGGCGGCCTCATCGGCCTTCGCGCCCAGCCTATCGGTCAGGTCCAGCATCCGCTCCACGCTCTGATCGAAAGCCTCTCCCGAATAGGTCGCGATCCAGGCGGCATATGGGTTCGCGTCCCCGCTGACCTGCGCAATTTCCCGGCCGATATCGCGATAAATCCAGAAGCAGGGGAGTAGCGCCGCTACCGCCTCGGGGAAATCGCCTGTCGTGGCACTGCGCAGAAGGAAGGACACGTAGTGATCGCAGGCGGCTGAGGGCTCGATCTTCGCGAAATCGTCGGCCGAGACACCGAACAGCCCCATGTAATGCGCGTGCAATTCCCGCTCGACCGCGATCGCCCCTGCCGCCGATCCCGAGAGCTGCGCGACGGTCGGTGCATCGGGGGCTTTCGCGGCAGCAAGTGCGAGCGCCCGGGCGAAGCCTTCGAGGTAGTGGGCGTCCTGAATGATGTAGCCTTGGAACGTTTCCGGATCGAGGCGCCCCTCTGCCAATTCGCGATTGAAGGGCATGTCGTGGATCTGTCGACGCAGCGGTGCGGTCGCCTGCGCGAGGTCTTGGGTAAAGCTCATTGGCTGTCCTCCTGAAAAGCGTGGAAATGGTGCACCGGTCCGTGACCCGCCCCGACGGACAGCCTGTCTGCCCCTGCAATCGCGGCGCTCAGATAAGCCTTCGCGCGGCGTGTCGCGTCCGGAAGCGGCTCCCCCGCTCCGAGCCACGTCGCCAGCGCCGAGGACAGGGTGCAGCCGGTGCCGTGGGTGTTGCGCGTCGCGATGCGGGGCGCGTCGAGGCGGAGTTCCTCTTGCTCGGTGACCAGCAGGTCCGGGCTTTGATCGCCCTGCAGATGCCCGCCCTTCAGCAGCACCGCACGCGGCTCGAGCGCGCGCAGCGCATGGGCCTGATCGCGCATCTCCTCAAGCGTCGTCGCCTCGGCGCAGCCCAAGAGATCGGCGGCCTCGGGCAGGTTCGGCGTGATAAGATCAGCGCGCGGCAGCAGGCCGCGAAGCGCGGTCACCGCCGCCTCTGCCAGCAGCCGATCGCCGCCTTTCGCGACCATCACCGGGTCGAGCACCACCGGGCAGTCGAGCCCCGCCAGCCCCTCGGCCACGGTCTCGATGATCGCGGCATCGCCCAGCATCCCGATCTTGATCGCGTCGATCCGGATGTCATCGCGCAGCGACGCCATCTGCGCCGCGATCAGCCCGGTATCGCACAAGCTGACCGCCTGCACGCCGCGCGTATTCTGCGCAGTCAGCGCGGTGATCACGCTCATCGCGTAGCCGCCATTGGCGGAAATGGCCTTGATATCGGCCTGAATGCCCGCCCCGCCCGATGGGTCGGAGCCTGCAATGGTGAGGATATTGGGGATCATATGTCGCTCCATGCGTTGCGCAGGGTTCGGGTGGCGCGCGCCATGTCAGAGGCGCGCGAGATGGCAGAGATCACCGCGACACCGGCACCGCCCGCTGTCCGGATCGCGGATGCATCGGCAGCGGTGATCCCGCCGATCGCGAGACAGGGGAGGTCCGTGCGTGCGGCGATCGCGGCAAAGCCCGCATGGCCGATTGGGGTGGCGTGGTCGGGCTTCGAGCCGGTCGCATGGATCGGTCCGACGCCGAGATAATCGACGCCGGGAGGCACGGCACCGATCTGCGCCTCGGTCTCGATGGAGAGGCCAAGGAGCATGTCGGGCCCGATCCTGCGACGGATCGCGGAGGGGTCGCCATCGCTCTGGCCGATATGGAGGCCAGCGGCGCCGATCTCGATGGCCACCGCGACCCGGTCATTCACGATCAGCGGGACGTCATAGGGGGCGAGCGCCGAGATCAGCGCCCGGGCCAGTGCTGCGAATTCCGCATCGGGGAGCGTCTTGTCGCGCAGCTGCACCCAGCCCGCGCCGCCCTCAGCCGCAGCGATAGCCTGCGCGATCACGGGCTGCGGGGCGTCCGGGTCGGTGACGAAACAGATGGGCGGGATCATGCGGTCTCGATCCGCGCGCCGGCGGTCAAGGTGTCGGCGTCGATGGCATGGAGCGCATCGAGGAAGGCGACCTGAAAACTCCCGGGGCCGTTGGCAGTCGCCCCGGCGCGTTCTCCGGCGAGCCCGAAATAAGCTAGCGCCGCGAGAACCGCCTCGAACCGGGGCTGACCTGCCAGAAAGGCGGCGACGACACCGGTGAGCGAACAGCCCAAAGCGGTCACGCGGGGCATCATCGCATGGCCATTCGCAACCCGCGCGGCGCGCTCCCCATCGGTCACAAAATCCACCGCGCCGGTCACTGCGACCACGGCCCCGCTATGGCGCGCCAAGGCGCGCGCGGCGCCTTCAGCCGTCGCGACGCTCTCAGTGGAATCCGCCCCTTTCCCCGCGCCGGCCTCGCCCGCAAGCGCAAGGATCTCCGACGCATTGCCGCGGATCACCGTCGGACGCAGCTCCACCAGCCGCGCCCCGAGCGCGCGCCGATAAGCCGTCGCGCCGACCGCGACAGGATCCAGCACCCACGGAATATCCTTGGCGCGCGCGACCGTCGCCGCCGCCTCCATCGCCTCCGCCCATGGCGGCGACACCGTGCCGATATTGATACTCAGCGCCTGCGCGAGCCCTGCGAACTCGGCCGCCTCCTCGCGCGCATGGACCATCGCGGGCGAGGCTCCCGAGGCGAGCAGCACATTCGCCATCACGTTCATCGCGACATAGTTGGTGATGTTATGAACGAGCGGCGCGGTCTGCCGCATCGACGTGAGATATTGTCCGGGGTCTTCCATCGCACTCTCCTTGGCTGCGGGCAGCAGGAGGTGTGCGAGGGGGCAAAGGCGGGACTGCGCCTGACCGTCTCACGCGCCTCCCTCCGCCGGCATTATCCGGTTCAGGTTCTAAGGGTTCGTCTCAGCCCGGTTTCCCGAGCGCCCCTGTCGCTTCGCTCAAAGAGGTGACACCGTCGGAGCCCCCCGTCAAGCGGGGTAACGACAAGCGGGGGCCTCGATGGTTCGCGTCTGTCCGATCGCGCGTTCTTGGCGATCTATCCGGCGCGCCGCCCTTGCAGAGCCCTGCCCCATCCTTTAGAGGCCCGCTCAACCGGTCGCAGCCTACCCGGTCATCAAAACAAGGGTTCAAATATGAAGACTCTCGTCATCTGCTCGGGCGGACTCGATTCTGTATCGCTCGCCCATATCGTCGCCGCTGAGGGCAATCTCACGCGGCTCGTCTCCTTCGACTACGGCCAACGGCACCGCAAGGAGCTTGATTACGCCGCCGCCGCCGCGCGCCGTCTGGGCGTCCCGCATCATCTCATCGACATGCGCCCAATCGGTGCCGCGCTGACCGGATCGGCGCTGACCGACGATATCGACGTGCCCGACGGGCATTACGCCGAAGAAACGATGCGCATCACAGTCGTCCCGAACCGCAACGCGATCATGCTGGCCATCGGCTTCGGCGTGGCCGCCGCAAATGGCGACGAAGCGGTGGCGACTGCGGTGCATGGGGGCGATCACTTCATCTATCCCGATTGCCGACCCGCCTTCACCGAGGCCTTCGATGCGATGCAGCGCATGGCGCTCGACGGCTATGCCGATGTGCGACTTGAGACGCCTTTCGTGCATCGCTCCAAGGCCGACATCGTGGCCGAAGGGGCCAAACACGGCACGCCCTTTGCCGAGACGTGGTCGTGCTACAAAGGCGGCGAGGTGCATTGCGGGCGCTGCGGCACCTGTGTCGAGCGGCGCGAGGCGTTCCATCTGGCGGGCGTCGCGGATCCGACCGCCTATGCCGATCCGGATTTCTGGGCCAAGGCCGTTGCCGAGAAGGAGGCCCGCTGATGTTCCGTATCCGCAAGGAGTTCCACTTCTCCGCCTCGCATCAGCTCTCGCATCTGCGCGAAGATCATCAATGCGCGCGCCTGCACGGGCATAATTACATCGTGGTCGTCGAGCTGGCTGCCGCGACGCTCGATGAAAACGGCTTCGTGCGCGACTATCACGATCTGAAACCGCTCAAGGCCTATATCGACGACACTTTCGACCATCGCCACCTGAACGACGTGATGGAGGTGCCCTCGACCGCCGAGAACATGGCCAAGCATTTCTACGACTGGTGCAAGGCGCGTTGGCCCGAGACCAGCGCGGCGCTGGTCAGCGAGACGCCCAAGACCTGGGCCGAGTATCGTCCATGACCACCCTGCGCATCGCCGAGATTTTCGGCCCGACCATTCAGGGCGAAGGCGCGCTGATCGGCGAGCCCACGCTCTTCGTGCGCGCGGGCGGCTGCGACTACCGCTGTTCGTGGTGCGACAGCCTCCACGCGGTCGACAGCGCCTATCGTCACACATGGGCGCCGATGAGTTCCGAGGAAGTCTGGACGGAGCTGCGCCGCCTGTCGGGAGACCGGCCACTGACGATCTCGCTCAGCGGCGGAAACCCGGCCATCCAGGATTTCGGACCGCTGATCGCGCTCGGGCGAGCCGCCGGTTACCGCTTCGCCTGCGAGACGCAGGGGTCTGTCGCGCGGCCTTGGTTCGGCGATCTCGACACGCTGGTGTTGTCGCCCAAGCCGCCCTCGAGCGGGGAGCAGGTCGATTGGGGCGCCTTTGCCAAGTGCGTGGCAGCCGGACACTCGGCCCGCAGCACCGTGATGAAGATCGTGATCTTCGACCGCGCGGATTACGATTGGGCGAAGGACGCCCATGCCCGCCACCCGGATCTGCCGCTTTATCTTCAGCCGGGCAATCCCGAGGTCGACCCGGAGGTTCCGGTCGATCCGCAGGGTCTGGCCGACCGGCTTGGCTGGCTGACGGACACCGCTATGGCGGATAACTGGTTTGCGCCCCGCATCCTGCCGCAGCTGCATGTCCTGATCTGGGGCAACAAGCGCGGCGTTTGATCCACCTCGGGTCGGACGCCCCGAACATCACTCGGGCGCGACCCGCGTCACGCAGCGGTACGGTTTGCGAAACTCGTGACGCGACGCACCATTTCGTCGAAATCGAATGGCTTCAACAGAACTTCGGTGTCCGTAAGCGTCGTGGCGGTTGCCGCTTCCTCGTCATATCCGGTCATGAACATCACCCTCAGATCTTCTCGCGCTTCGCGCGCCCGGGCCGCGAGTTCCCGGCCCGTCATGCCGCCCGGCAAGCCGATATCCGTCAGGAGAAGCGTCACCTCGGGCTGGTCCTGCAGCACCTGAAGCCCGGCCGCCGCATGGGCCGCCTGATAGACCGTGAAGCCTGCCTCTTCCAACGCCTCCACGACGACGAAACGCACGATCGCCTCATCGTCGACGACGAGGATCGTGTGTCCGCCCCCTGTGGCGGGCTCCTCGCTTACAGGCAGATCCACCTCGGCGCGCGCGACCGTCTCGACCGAGCGCGGGAGGAAAATGTTCACGGTCGTCCCCTTGCCCAGTTCGGAGTCGATCGTCGCGCAACCGCCGCTTTGGCGCGCGAACCCGTAGACCATCGAAAGCCCGAGGCCGGTGCCCTTCTCGCTGGGCTTCGTCGTGAAATAGGGATCGAAGGCTTTCGAAATTTCCTCCGCAGTCATCCCCGTTCCGGTGTCGTGCACGGACAGACGCAGGTAGTCGCCGGGCGGAAGCTCCGAGTTCTCGGTCTCGATGGTCTCGTTGGTCGTGCCGATCGTGATCGTGCCGCCATCGGGCATCGCATCGCGCGAATTGATGCACAGATTGAGAAGCGCGCTCTCAAGCTGGTTCGGGTCGACCATCGCGGGCCAAGCCTCCGCGTTCTGCTCCGCCCTTACCAGAATATGCGGCCCGATGGTGTGCCGCATCAGGTCTTCCATGCTGCGGACCAGTTGCGTCACATCGGTGGGCTTGGGCATCAGCGACTGCTGACGCGAGAAGGCGAGCAAACGCTGTGTAACGCTGGCGGCCCGCTCGGTCGACGCTTGCGCGGCTTCGAGATAACGCAGGATTTCCTCGCGACGCCCGTCTTCGAGCCGCTTCGCGACGAAGTCGAGCGACCCGGAAATCGCCGTGAGGAGATTGTTGAAATCGTGGGCGAGCCCCCCGGTCAACTGCCCGACGGCCTCCATTTTCTGGGCTTGCCGGAGCTCTCCCTCCCGCTGCATGAGCTTCGCGGTCTGCTCTTCGACGCGCTGCTCCAAGGTTTCATTCAGCTTGGACAGCTCGGCCGCCGCCTTGTCGCGCTCTTCGAGAATGGCGCGCCGGTCATCGAGATCCATCAGAACGCCTGCGAAGATGCGCGGCGTTTCGGCCTCCATCCGGCCATTCGCTTCGACCCAGTGATACAGCCCGTCGGCCCGCTTGACGCGAAACTGATATGCATACGGCGTCGTCTGCTGCGTGGCGCGATCGATCGCCGCCATGAGGCCTGGCTTGTCGTCCTCATGAACGTTCACGACAATCTGGTCGATCGTCAGACCTGCAGCGCCCTGCGCGGGATCGAGCCCCATGCTGCGCGAGAATTCTTCATCGAGATCGAAGGTTTCGCTGTCGAGATACCAGACCCAGGTGCCAAGGATCGCCCCGGCCGACAGCGCGCGTGCGATATGACGCGCGTTCTTTTCCGCGCGGCGCTGGCTTTCCCGTAGCTCGCGCTCTTTCCGTTTGCGTTCGGTGATATCGCGAAACAGAACCGCGACCTGCGCCTTCGCGGCGGGCTCCACCCGCGTCGCGGAGACCTCGACGTGGCGCCCCACCTCGACGAATTCGCGCTCGAACCGCAGGGGCTCCCCGGTTCTGAGCACTTCGCCGTAGATTTTGACCCACTCGGCCCCATCTTGCGGGGCGACATCGAACACGGTCTTGCCGACGATATCGTCGATCCCGGTATGTCTTTCGTAACCGGAATTGGCTTCGATATGGACATAGTCGCTGAGGGGACCTCTGGGCCCATCGATGAACTGGATGACGCAGAATCCGTCATCGATCAGCTCCATCAGGGCCTTGTAGCCGGCATCAGGAGCCGCGTCGTCCTCAGTTCCGCGCGCATCACGCCGGAAAGCTTCTTGCCAAGTCACATAAGATCCAATGCAGGTAAGTGCGTCTCCACCACTGCCCAGAGATATATCTTTTCCTTAATCTTACAAACATGTTTCCGGTACATGAATGGGGGTGGACGAATTGCCGCGAGAAAAATTATCTATAAAGAATGACAGAGACATCCCATGAAACACATTCGCAGCGCATCGCGCGGATACTTTCGGATCGCATCATTTCCGGTGAGATTCTGCCCGGCGCCCGGCTGAGACAGGACCATATCGCAACCGAGTTCGGCGCAAGCCACGTCCCCGTGCGCGAAGCCTTTCGCGAATTGCAGGCGCGCGGATTGGCCGAGAGCGAAGCGCGCCGCGGCTTTCGTGTGACCGAGTTCGACGTGGCCGAACTGCGCGAAGTGGCGGAGATGCGCGCCAGCCTCGAACCCTTGGCGCTGCGCCATGCGGCCCCAAACATGACACGCACGATTCTCCAAAAGCTGAACAGGTTACGCGGATTGGAGACAGCGCTAGAACCGTCCGTGATTGGGAGGCCGCGAACCGTCAATTCCACCAGTTGATCCTGACACCCTGCGGGATGCCACGACTTCTGGAGACGATCGACAATCTGCAGACGACCAGCGCACGCTTCCTTTTTGCTGCCTGGCGTCGAGACTGGGAAGCCCGCTCGGACCATGACCACCGGATCATCATCACCGCCCTCCACAAGGGACAGACAGACCTGGCCTGCGCAACCTTGGCACGCCATGTCGGCTGGATCGGCAAACGCAAGTCATCGATAAAAAATGCCAACTTACACGAGACTTACGTGATTTCTGGATAATTATCTATAACTTCAATTGATAGCCCCGGATGTGCCTGCATAGTCATAGATAGAAATTCCAACTATCGACTGAGGACAGGTTCAATGACAGCGTTCGATACTTCCCAGAAGCTCACCCACACTCTCTGGCGCGGCCTTGGCCTCGCGCTTTGCGGCGCGGCCCTGATCACACTCGGCGCGAAGCTTCAGGTGCCTTTCTGGCCCGTGCCGATGACGTTGCACACGCTTGCGGTCTTCTTCATCGCAGCGAGCGTCGGCCCCAGAATGGCGGCCGCCGCAATGGCGAGCTATCTCGCCATGGGCGCTATGGGCGTGCCGGTCTTCTCGGGCACACCCGAGCGCGGCATCGGGCTGGCCTATATGATGGGACCGACCGGGGGCTACCTGCTGGGCTTCCTGCTGGCGGCGCCCTTGATCAGCGTGCTCGCACAAGGTCGAGGCTGGCTCGGCAGAGCGCTGGCGATGCTCGTCGGGCTGATCGTGGTCTATGCCGCGGGCCTCGCCTGGCTCGCCAATTTCGTGCCGGCGTCGAAACTTCTCGCAACCGGCGTCGCACCGTTCGTTCCCGGGGATCTGGTCAAGATCGCGATTGCCAGCGGTCTCGCGACGGGCCTCACTCGCCTGAAGGAGCGCGCGTAATCATGGCGGGAGACATCAGAAACGATTGGAGCATGGCGCAGGCGAAAGCGATCCACGACCTGCCCTTCCCCGAACTTCTTCACCGGGCGCAAACGGTTCATCGCACCCATTTCGACCCGAGCGCGATCGAGACGGCGAGCCTGCTGTCGATCAAGACCGGCGGCTGCCCGGAAGATTGCGGATACTGCTCGCAATCCGCGCATTACGAGACCGGCGTGAAAGCCACCAAGCTGATGAAGACCGAAGAGGTTCTGAGCGCCGCACGACGCGCGAAGGCTTCAGGCGCGCAACGGTTCTGCATGGGCGCGGCGTGGCGCAGCCCGAAGGATCGCGACATGGATGCGCTCTGCGAGATGGTGCGCGGCGTCTCGGAGCTGGGGCTGGAGACCTGCATGACGCTGGGGATGCTCTCGCCGCAGCAGGTCGAGAAGCTGAAGGCGGCGGGGCTAGATTTCTATAACCACAACATCGACACGTCGCCGGCGTATTACCGGGAGATCGCGACGACCCGCACCATGGAGGATCGGCTCGATACGGTCGAAAATGTGCGCAAAGGCGGCATTCGGGTCTGTTGCGGCGGGATCCTGGGCATGGGCGAGGCCGAGGAGGATCGGATCGCCATGCTGTTGACGCTCGCCACCCTGCCCGCGCACCCGGACAGCGTGCCGATCAACCTCTGGAACGAGATCGACGGCGTGCCGGTGCAAAAGAATGCCGAGCCGGTCGACCCTTTCGCGCTGGTTCGGATCGTCGCGCTCGCGCGGATCCTGATGCCCGCATCGGTGGTGCGGCTCTCGGCAGGCCGCACCGGGATGAGCGACGCGTGGCAGGCGCTGTGCTTCCTCGCGGGCGCGAACTCGATTTTCGTAGGCGACCAGCTTCTTACCACGGACAACCCCGCAGCCTGGCGAGATCAGGACCTGCTGGCGCGGCTGGGCATGCATGTGGCCCCCGCGAAAACGAGTGCCGAACCGGCAACCGTGGCTTGAGCGCGCGACCGTCTCGGGTAATCTGCCCGAGACGGTTAACGGAAGCGTCCCGCGGGTTCACGGTCGGGTCAGCGCTGACCTTCCGCCTCGGCAACATGGCCTTTGACCTTCAGGAAACTGTCCGGGGTCACCGAGATCGAGTCGATGCCGAACTCCACCAGCCTGCGGGCGAATTCCGGGTAGTTCGACGGTGCCTGACCGCAGAGCCCGACCTTCGCGCCCACGCCATGCGCTCTTTCGATGACGCTCCGGATCATCCACTGAACGGCGGCGTGCCGTTCGTCGAACAAGGGCGCGAGCCGGTCGCTGTCGCGGTCGATGCCCAAGGTCAGCTGCGTCAGATCGTTCGACCCGATGGAGAAACCGTCGAACCGCTTGGCGAATTCCTCGGCGAGGATGACGTTCGAGGGCACTTCGCACATCACGTAGATCTGCAGCCCGTTCGATCCGCGCACCAGCCCTTCCTCGGCCATCACCGCCAGCACGCGGTCGGCTTCTTCGGGCGTGCGGCAGAACGGAACCATCACCAGCACATTGTCGAAGCCTGCCTCTTCGCGCAGCCGCCGGATCGCCCGGCATTCGAGCCGGAACCCCTCGACATAGGCGGGATCGTAATAGCGCGAGGCGCCGCGCCAGCCGATCATCGGGTTGGATTCCACGGGCTCGAATTGCCGCCCGCCCAGGAGGTCGGCATATTCGTTCGTCTTGAAATCGCTCAGCCGCAGGATCATCGGGTTCGGATAGGCCACGGCGGCGATCCGGGACAGGCCAAGCGCCAATTGATCGACGAAATACTCGGCCTTGTCCTCGTATCCCCTCGTGAGCGTCTCGATTTCCTCCCGCACCTCGGCCTCCCGGATATCGGAGAAATGCATCAGCGCCATCGGATGGACCCGGATCGTGTTCGAGATCACGAATTCCATCCGCGCGAGACCGACACCGTCGATCGGCAGCCGCCACCAGCGCGCGGCGATGGCCGGGTTGGCGAGATTGAGCATGACCTTGGTCTTGGTCTCCGGCACCGCATCGAGGTTCAGATCTTCGACCGTGAACTCGGCAAAGCCATCATAGACCCGGCCCTCGTCCCCTTCGGCACAGCAGACGGTCACCTCCTGCTCGTCATGCAGCACATGGGTCGCATCGCCACAGCCGACGATGGCGGGCACGCCTAATTCGCGACTGACGATGGCGGCGTGGCTGGTTCTGCCGCCGTGATCAGTGATGATGGCCGAAGCCCGTTTCATCACGGGCACCCAGTCGGGGTCCGTTGTCGAGGTGACAAGCACCGAGCCGTCCACGAAATCGTCGATATCCTTGACGTCTTCGATCAGGCAGACACGCCCGGTCGCGACCTGTTCGCCGACCGACAGACCGCTGACGACGACCGGACCGTGCGTGCCGATGGTATAGCGCCGCAGTGACCCCGCAGAGACCCGAGATTGCACCGTCTCAGGGCGCGCCTGTACGATGAACAGCTTCCCCGTCACACCATCCTTGGCCCATTCCATATCCATCGGCTGGCCGTAATGCGCTTCGATGGTGGACGCTTGCTGCGCGAGGTCGAGCACCTCGTCATCCGACAGGACGAACTTCCCGCGCTCGGCTTTCGATGTCGGCACGTTGCGCACCGGGTTCGGGGCGTCCGGCCCGGCATAGATCATCTTGATCTCTTTCGCCCCGAGCTTCTTCTCGATGATCGGTTTGATGCCGGCCTTGCCAAGGAACGGTTTGTAGACCTGAAACTCGTCCGGCGTGACCGCGCCCTGCACGACATTCTCGCCCAAGCCCCAGGCCGCGCTGATCAGCACGACCTTGTCGAAGCCGGTTTCGGTGTCGATCGAGAACATCACGCCCGACCCGCCGATATCGGAGCGCACCATCTGCTGGACGCCCACGGAGAGCGCCACATCGAGGTGATTGAAGCCACGGAGCTTGCGGTAGGTGATCGCGCGGTCGGTGAAGAGCGAGGCATAGCACTTGCGACACGCGGTCAGAAGCTCCTCTTCGCCCGCCACGTTGAGATAGGTCTCCTGCTGACCGGCAAAGCTGGCATCGGGAAGGTCTTCGGCCGTCGCGCTCGAGCGTACGGCGACGGAGACCTCAGGCACCCCTGCCCGCTTCGACAGATCGCGGTAAGCCTCCCGGATCGCGGCCTCGGTCGAGTCGGGCCAGTCCCCGGCCACAATGGTGTCGCGAATGCTCTGCCCCGCGACGTGAAGGCTGATCTTGTCGGCATCGTAATCCGCGAGATAGCCCGCGATGGCCTCGGTCAGATTGTTCTCGTCAAGGAACATCCGATAGGCGTCGGAGGTGGTGGCGAAGCCCGGCGGAACCTGAATGCCCTTGGCGCCCAATTCCTGCACCATCTCGCCAAGCGATGAGTTCTTGCCGCCCACAAGCGCGACGTCCTCTCGGCGTAAACTATCGAAAGGAATGACTTCTTTCTTCGTGGCCATCAGCGCGCCTCCCCTGTTTGCACCTGCGGGCACTTTATCGCAGAGGCGCATTTCGACCTTGATCTCCGTCAACGCCGGGCCCGCTTGTCCCACATCCCCCAATCCGTTCTGGACAGCGCCGAATTTTCCTGCGATCAAATCCGGGATGGTGTCCGGCCCCAAAGGGTCGGCTGAAAAGGGAACACGGTGCGGGCGATGCCCAACTCCGTGACTGCCCCCGCAACTGTAAGCGGCGAGCGCCACCGGAAACGCCACTGACCTGCAAAGGTTGGGAAGGTCCGGTGAAGCTACGACCCGCGAGTCAGGAGACCTGCCATCTCGGATGCGCGCCTAGCGCATCTCGGTCACCTTAAACCCGGGCGGGGTGCCCTGGGACGGAGAGACGAGAGATGGACCAGATCGGATCTCGCATATCGCCGTGCCGCGACCACTCCCGCCCTTTTGCGCGGAGGGCGCGATGCTTTTGGAACGAACGCTTTCACTGCTACAACTCGATATAGGACCGATCTCGCCGCTGCGTGCGCGTGAGCTGGGCACGCTGGGCTATATGGAATGGCTCGGCACGCTGCCGGGCGACATGCCCTATGCGAAGGCGGCGATCGTCGCCCATATGCAGGCCTATCCGCACTCGCTGATCTCGCCCGCGGTGGAGGTGTTCTGCGAGCTCCTGCTGGAGTCGCTGACCCCGCAGCCTTTCGCCTTGCCGATCGAAATGCCGCCGCCGGTGCGGCGGGGCGGCGCACGCGCCCGACGCGGCCTCTAACCCGTTTTTCGTCTTGCGGTCGCATGCTGCGGCCCGGCCGAGGACCATTGCAGCAGGAAACGGCACTCCGTTTCTTGTGAGGCTCGGCTTTTCCAAACGATGGTCATGGATGAACTGAGAGGATCTCTCCATGAATGACAACAAACTGACCCGTCTGCTCGACGCGCGCCCGGTGATCTGCGCCGAGGGCTTCCTGTTCGAACTGGAACGGCGCGGCTATCTGACCGCCGGGGAATTCGTGCCCGAGGTGGCGCTCGAATACCCGCAGGCGCTGCGCAATCTGCATGTCGATTTCCAGCGCGCCGGCAGCGATATCGTCGAGGCCTTCACCTATAACGGCCACCGCGAGAAGATGCGCGTGATCGGCAAGGAAGACCTGCTGGAGCCGCTCAACCGCGCGGCGCTGAAGATCGCGCGCGAGGTCGCCAATGCGAAGACCGGCAACCTGATGGCGGGCAATATCTCGAACACGAATATCTGGGATCCGGCCGATCCGGCGCGGCAGGCCGAGGTGCGCGCGATGTTCGACGAGATGATCGGCTGGGCGGTCGAGGAAGGCGCGGACATTATCATCGGCGAGACCTTCTACTACGCGGGCGAGGCGCTCTGTGCTCTGGAAGCCGCGAAGTCGTCGGGGCTGCCGGTGGTGCTGACCCTCGCGCCGATGGCGGGCAACGAGATGATGGACGGGGTCGGCATCGTCGAGACCTGCCAGCAGCTTGAACAGGGTGGCGCCGATGTCGTCGGGCTGAACTGCTTCCGCGGGCCGCAGACGATGATGCCTTGGCTGCGTAAAGTGCGCGCGGCGGTAAGCTGCCATGTCGGCGCCCTGCCCGTGCCCTACCGGACCACGAAGGAGGAGCCCACCTTTTTCAACCTGTCCGATCACAACGGCTGCACCTGCCCCTCGCCGCACGGTCGAACCTTCCCGACCGCGCTCGATCCGCTGGCCTGCAACCGCTACGAGATCGGCGCCTTCGCGCGTGAGGCACAGGCGATCGGGGTGAATTATCTCGGCGTGTGCTGCGGGGCGAGCCCGATGCATATCCGCGAAATGGCCGAGGCCGTGGGCCGCGAGACCGAGGCCAGCCGCTTCTCGGAGCGCATGGAGAACCACTTCATGTATGGCCAGAATGCCCGCCTTCCGGCGCATATCCGGGCGCTTGGCGACGGCGCCTGAGGCGTGACACCGCCCTGTCGCGCGAGAGTTTCGCGCGGCAGGGAAAACTATATATTGACACCCATCCACCCAACCGCCCAATATGATGTTGCTTTGGTTCCTGCGAGTCACTCCGCAGGCGAAGAGGGAAGCCGGTGAAATTCCGGCGCTGCCCCCGCAACTGTAAGCGGCGAGCCTTAGGTCCGAATGTCACTGGTGCGATGCGCCGGGAAGACGGACCCAGAGGCGCTCGAGCCGCGAGCCAGGAGACCTGCCAGAGCAGATAGACGACGACCGCGGCGGAGGGCCCGGGCGCGTGGCAGTGTGCTTTGCGCCCTGCCCACGAGCCTTGTCCCGCGCTGCCGACAGCAAACAAAGGGACAGGAACCATGACCATCACCGTCTATTCGAAACCGGCCTGCGTGCAATGCACCGCCACGACCCGCGCGCTCGATGCCAAAGGGATCGATTACAACGTGATCGACCTGACCGAGGATGCCGCCGCGATGGAGATGGTGCAGGATCTCGGCTACCGTCAGGCCCCGGTCGTGATCGCGAACGAGGATCACTGGGCAGGCTTTCGCCCCGACATGATCAACCGGTTGGCCTGAGACCTAGCCGCAATGGGACAGGCAAAGCTGATCTATTATTCCTCGGCATCGGGAAACACGCAGCGCTTCGTGGAGCGGCTGGGCCTGCCCGCGCTGCGCCTGCCCGTCTCGGCTGAGGGGCCGATGCCGACCCCGCCCGGCCCCTATGTCCTGATCTGCCCGAGCTATGCCGACGGCAAGGGACGCGGCGCGGTCGCGAAACCGGTCATCGCCTTTCTCAACGATCCCGCCCGCCGCGCGGGCCTGCGCGGCGTCATCGCCACCGGCAATCGCAACTTCGGCGCGCTCTTCGCCTGCGCGGGTGATCTGCTGGCGCGCAAATGCAATATCCCCGTGCTTTACCGCTTTGAGCTGGCAGGCACGGACAGTGACATCGCCCGCGTGCGCGCGGGTCTCGAAACCTTCTGGAGGCAGGAATGCTCGATAGCGACGTGAAACCGAGCGGGGCCATGGCCTCGGAATTCGCGGGGCTTGATCACCACGCGCTCAACGCGATGCTCAATCTCTATGACGCGGAGGGCAATATCCGCTTCGACGCCGACCGGATGGCGGCGCGGCAATATTTCCTGCGCCATGTGAACCAGAACACGGTGTTCTTCCATTCGCTGGACGAGAAGCTCGGCTATCTGGTGGAGGAAGGCTATTACGACGCCGCCGTGCTCGATCAGTATTCGCGCAACTTCCAGCGCGCGATCTGGGACGCGGCCTTTGCCGCCAAGTTCCGCTTTCCGACCTTCCTCGGCGCCTTCAAATATTACACCTCCTACACGCTGAAGACCCGCGACGGGCAGCGCTATCTCGAACGCTACGAAGACCGGGTGGTGATGGTGGCGCTGACGCTCGCGCGCGGCGACGAGGCGCTGGCGATGCGGCTGATGGAGGAGATGCTGGCGGGGCGTTTCCAGCCCGCGACGCCCACCTTCCTCAATGCGGGCAAAAAGGCGCGGGGCGAATTCGTGTCGTGTTTCCTGCTGCGGCTGGAAGACAACATGGAAAGCATCGGGCGCGGCATCAACTCGGCGCTGCAACTGTCGAAGCGCGGCGGCGGCGTGGCGCTGATGCTGACCAATATCCGCGAATATGGCGCGCCGATCAAAGGGATAGAGAACCAGTCCTCGGGCGTGATCCCGGTGATGAAGCTGCTCGAAGACAGTTTCAGCTATGCCAACCAGCTGGGCGCGCGTCAGGGCGCGGGCGCGGTCTATCTGCACGCGCATCACCCCGACATCCTGCGCTTCCTCGACACCAAGCGCGAGAATGCCGACGAGAAGATCCGCATCAAGACGCTGAGCCTCGGCGTGGTGATCCCCGACATCACCTTCGAGCTCGCGAAGAAGAACGAGGAGATGTATCTCTTCTCGCCGCATGACGTGGAGCGGGTCTATGGCCGCGCCTTCTCGGAGATTTCCGTGTCCGAGAAATATCACGAGATGGCCGACGACGCGCGCATCCGCAAACGCAAGATCAACGCCCGCGCCTTCTTCCAGACGCTGGCCGAAATCCAGTTCGAAAGCGGCTATCCCTACATCATGTTCGAGGACACGGTGAACCGCGCCAACCCGATCGCGGGGCGCATCACCATGTCGAACCTGTGTTCCGAAATCCTGCAGGTGGCCGAACCCTCGGAATTCGACGAGGATCTGGGCTATGCGCAGATGGGCACCGATATCTCGTGCAATCTGGGCTCGCTCAACATCGCGAAGGTGATGGATGGCGGCGATCTGGGCGCGAGCGTCGGGGCCGCGATCCGCGCGCTTTCGGCAGTGTCGGAGATGAGCGCGATCAACGCGGTGCCTTCGATCCGCAAGGGCAATGAGGAAAGCCACGCGATCGGTCTGGGCCAGATGAACCTGCACGGTTTCCTCGCCCGCGAGCGCATCCATTACGGCAGCCCCGAGGGGATCGAGTTCACCTCCGTCTATTTCGCCGCCGTGGCCTATCACGCGTTGGCGGAGTCGAACCGGCTGGCGGCCCAGCAGGGGCGCAGCTTCAAAGGGTTCGAGGCCTCTACCTATGCCGATGGCAGCTTCTTCGAGAAATACGTGACCCGCGACTGGCTGCCTGAAAGCGACACCGTCATCGCCCTGTTCGACCGCTTCGGGATCACCCTGCCCTCGCGCGCCGACTGGACCGCCCTGCGCGAGCGCGTGATGGAAACCGGCCTGTGGAACCGCAACCTGCAGGCCGTGCCGCCCACTGGCTCGATCAGCTATATCAACAACGCGACCGCCTCGATCCACCCGATCACCGCGAAGATCGAGATCCGCAAGGAAGGCAAGATCGGCCGGGTCTATTACCCTGCGCCCTACATGACGAACGACAATCTCGAGTTCTACCGCGACGCCTATCAGATCGGCCCCGAGGCGATCATCGACACCTATGCGGCGGCGACCGAGCATGTCGATCAGGGGCTCTCGCTGACGCTGTTCTTCCCGGCCGAGGCCACGACCCGCGACATCAACCGCGCCCAGATCTATGCATGGCGGCGCGGCATCAAGACCATCTACTACATCCGCCTGCGCCAAGCGGCCCTCGAGGGGACCGAGGTGCAGGGCTGTGTTTCCTGTTCCCTGTGAGGCCCGCCATGAAAGATCTGCACACGCCCCGCCCCGTTCCGCGCCCCGTCCCTCGTGCCGTCAACTGGAACCGCCTTCAGGACGACAAGGACCTCGAAGTCTGGAACCGGCTCACGTCGAATTTCTGGCTGCCCGAGAAGGTGCCGCTGTCGAACGACATTCAAAGCTGGTCACAGCTGACCGAGGACGAACAGACGCTGACGATCCGGGTTTTCACCGGGCTGACGCTGCTGGACACGATCCAGAACACGGTCGGCGCGCCCGCGCTGATGGCCGATGCCGCGACGCCCCATGAGGAAGCCGTGCTGTCGAACATCGCCTTCATGGAAGCCGTGCATGCGCGCAGCTATTCGTCTGTTTTCTCGACGCTGTGCAACACGGCCGAGGTCGACGAGGCCTTCCGCTGGTCGCAGGAGAACCCGCATCTGCAGGCCAAGTCGCGGCTGATCCTCGACGAATACGACGCGACCGCCAGCCCGCTGAAGCGCAAGGTGGCAAGCGTCTTCCTCGAGGGCTTCCTGTTCTATTCGGGTTTCTACCTGCCGATGCACTGGTCGAGCCGCGCGCGCCTGACCAACACCGCCGACCTGATCCGCCTGATCATCCGCGACGAAGCGATCCACGGCTATTACATCGGCTACAAGTTCCAGCGCGCGCTGGAGCATGTGACCGAGGCCGAGCGCGCCGAGATCAAGGATTTCGCCTTCTCGCTGATGTTCGACCTCTATGACATCGAGGGCCGCTATACCGAGCAACTCTATGACGGTCTGGGCCTGACCGAGGATGTGAAGCACTTCCTGCATTACAACGCCAACAAGGCGCTGCAGAACCTCGGCTATGAGGCGCTGTTCCCCGACGAGGCGACGCGCGTGAACCCGGCGATCCTGGCCGCGCTCTCGCCCGGATCGGACGAGAACCACGACTTCTTCTCGGGCTCGGGATCGAGCTACGTGATCGGCAAGGCGGTCGCGACCGAGGACGAGGACTGGGCGTTCTGAGCCTACCGCCGCCCGCGCCTCAGACGGGGCGCGGGTCGGTATCAGAAGGCGCGGTCTCGCCGCCCGATTTCAGCGTGGCGATGAACCGCTTGGTACGCTCGCGCTCGGGCGCATCGAAGACCTGCCGCGCCGGGCCGGTCTCGACCACACCGCCGCTTTCCAGCACCACCACGGTCTCGGCGATCTGCGAGGCCAGCCGCAGGTCGTGCGTCGCCATCACCATCGTTGTGCCCTCGCGGGCAAGCTGCGCCAGAACGTCCACGACTTCGGCGGCCAGTTCCGGATCGAGCGCCGAGGTCGGCTCGTCGCAGAGCAGCACCTTGGGCGACGGGGCCAGTGCGCGCGCAATCGCGATCCGCTGCTGCTGACCGCCCGAAAGCGTCGCGGGCCAGGCATCGGCCTTATGCGCCATGCCGACCTTTTCGAGCAGCGACATCGCCCGCTCGCGTGCCTTCGCGGCAGGCCAGTTCTGCACGGTCACAAGGCTTTCCATTACGTTCTCGATCGCGGTGCGATGCGGGAAGAGCTGGAAATTCTGGAACACCATGCCGGTCTGCTGGCGGATGCTCTGGATCTGGGCGCGCGACAGCTTGCCGCCTTCGCTCAGCGTAACGGACGCGTCGCCGATGGCGAGCGTGCCGCTCGTGGGCACCTCCAGCAGGTTGATCGTGCGCAAGAGCGTGCTCTTGCCGCCGCCCGAGGGGCCGATCAGCGCGGTCACGGAGCCCTCAGGCAGAGACAGCGAAATCCCCGACAGCACCTCGTTCTCGCCGAACCGCTTGGTAATGTTGGACAGCTCGATCATGTGCGTTCCTCCAGAAAGCCGCCATATTGGCCGAGGCGCCGTTCGAGCCGCCCCTGCAGAGCCGACAGGACTGAGCAGAGCGCGAGATAGATCAGCGCCGCCTCGACATAGAGGACGAGAGGTTCATAGGTGGTCGCGACGATCCGCTGCGCCGCCTGAAACAGTTCCGGCACGGTGATCGCGGCGGCGAGCGACGTATCCTTCACCAGCGAGATGAAGCTGTTCGACAGCGGCGGCACCGCGACGCGCGAGGCCTGCGGCACGATGGTGCGGGTCATCGTCTGCCGCCAGTTCATGCCGATGGAATATGACGCTTCCCACTGGCCTTTGGACACCGAAGACAGCGCCGCGCGCAGGATCTCGGACGTGTAGGCGCCGACATTCAGCGTGAAGCCGATCAGCCCCGCCACGAAAGCATCGAGCGTAATTCCGAGGCTCGGCAGCCCGTAGAAGATCAGGAACAGCTGCACCAGAAGCGGCGTGCCCCGGATCACCCAGACATAGAACCGCACGATCCACACCAGCGGGCGCGGCCCGAACAGCCGGATCACCGCGCAGAGCAGCCCGAGCGCAAGGCCCAGCGTGAAGGTGATAAGCGTCAGCGGGATCGTGAAGGTCACCGTCGCCTGCAAAAGCGGCACGAGCGACGACCACATCAGGGGCAACCAGTCAGCCATAGCGGATCCTTTCTGCAAGCCTCACGCGCGCCTCCGGGCCGAACCCCGAGGCGCGCGCGGCTCTACATGCGCCTTACTTCGAGACGTCTTCGCCGAAAAATTCCTGCGAGATCTTCTGATACGTGCCGTCCGCCTTCATCTCGTCGAGCGCCTTGTTGATCGCAGCGAGCAGCTCGGGCTGTTCCTTGGCGATGATCACGCCGGAATAGTTCGCATCGGGCATGGTCGCGGCCAGCTTTACCGGGGCATCCGGCTTGTGCTTCTTGAAATCGAGGAAGGACAGGCTGTCATTCACCGTCGCATCCGCGCGGTTCTGCAAGACGAGCGCGATCGACTGATCGAACCCATTGGTTCCGATCAGTTCGGCGCCGTGATCGGAAGCGATCTTGCCGAAATTGCTCGACAGGGTCTGCGCGGCGGTCTTGCCTTTCAGATCGTCGAAGCTGGTGATGTCGGTCTCGCCTTCGCGCACGATCAGCGCCGCTTTCGATGCGATATAAGGCTGGGAGAAATCGTATTTCTTCTTGCGCGCATCGGTGATGCCTACCTCGTTGAGCACCGCGTCGTAGCGGTCGGCGTCGAGGCCAGCGATCAGACCGTCCCAGCGGCCTTCGAGGAACTTCACCTTCACGCCCAGCTTCTCGCCGATGGCGCGGGCGATGGCGACGTCAAAGCCGGTCAGCTTGCCGGACTCGTCGTGAAAGGTGAAGGGCGGATAGGTGCCTTCGGTGCCGACGCGGAAGACGCCGTCTTTCTGGATGTCGGCAAGGCTCGCGGCCTGGGCTGCGGGAGCCACGATCCCGGCAAGGGCTGCGATGGCGATGAGGGTGCGAATGGGTTTCATGCGAGATACCTCCGATAGGTCGAAGACGCCGCCCTGTGGCGGGTCGGAATAACAGGCGCCTTACCTAGTAATGCGGCAAGGCGAAGTCGATGCGGCAGGCAAACATATGATAAAATTAGTCTTTTATTCCCTCTCGCATGGCGGGAGCGGAACGAATTCCAGCACCGTGTCGCGCGGTGGAAAGCCTGTTCCACGGCGTGCGGGCGCGGCGAAACACTGTCATCCGACACACGGTTGCGCGCCTCCCCGATGTTGCGAAAAGGCGCGCTCTGCCCCGGCATCGCGCTACGCTTCCGCCCCGGCGGACTGCCTGCCCAAGCGCCGCGTCAGCGCGGTCTCCAACAGGCTCAGCGCGTCGTAGACGAGCACCGCGAACAGCCCCACGATCACGCCGCCCTGAAGCACGAAAGCCGTGTTGCTGGTCAGAAGCCCCGCGATGATCACCTCGCCCAAGGTCCGCGCGGCCACGGTTGAGCCGACCGTCGCCGTGCCGATGGCGATCACCACCGACAGCCGGATGCCCGTCAGGATTACCGGCAGGGCCAGCGGCAGTTCCACGCGGATCAGACGTTGCCAACGGGTCAGACCGATGCCGCGGGCGGCCTCCATCGTGGCGGGCGGCAGGGTCGAGAGCCCCGCGATGGCCGTCTCGAAGATCGGCAGCAACCCGTAGAGGAACAGCGCCACCAGCGTCGGCCCCGCCCCGAAGCCGAGCGCAGGCACCGCCAGCGCCAGCACCGCGACAGGCGGGAAGGTCTGCCCGATATTGGTGATGGTGCGCGACAGCGGCAGGAAGGCCGCCCCCGCCGGCCGGGTCACGAGGATGGCAAGGCCCACCGCGACGAGCGTCGCCAGCCCGGAGGCCAGCGCCACCAGCCCCAGATGGCTCAGCGAGAGCGACAGGATCGAGGCGCGCTCGTAGATCACCGGGCCGCCCGCCGGGGCGAAGGGCGCAAAGACCGGCGCGAACCAATGCGGCCGCAGCACCAGCGCCAGCAAGAGCGCCACGCAGGCGGCCCGGATCATGCCGCTACGGCTCATGCCAGCTCCGCCGCGCGGGCGCGGATCGTTGCCAGCGTGACCCGGCCAAGCGGTGTGTCCCCATCGGCCACCGGCAGCGCCTCGCAGCCGCGCCACAGACACAGCGACAGCGCATCGCGCAGGCTCGTGTCGGGCGCGATGGGCTCGCCCTCGGCGGCGCCGTCTTCCAGCACCTCCGACACTGGGATCAGCGACAACAGCCGCAGCGGACGGTCCACGCCGCCTACCATCTGCGCCACGAAATCGGTCGCGGGCGCGGCGATGATCTCGGCCGGCGTGCCATGTTGCAGCAGCTTTCCGCCATCCATCACCGCCACCCGGTCGCCCAGATGGATCGCCTCCTCCATGTCATGCGTCACCAAAACGATGGTCGAACCCAACTGCCGCTGGATATGCCGCAGATCGGCTTGCGCCCGGGCCCGGATGATCGGGTCGAGCGCGCCGAAGGGCTCGTCCATCAGCAGCAGATCGGGGCGCGAGGCCAAGGCGCGCGCCACGCCGACGCGCTGTTGCTGACCGCCCGACAGCTCCGCCGGGTAGCGGTCGCGGAATTGCGCGGGCTCCATCGAGAACAGGTCCAGCAACTCGTCGACACGGGCGCGCGTCTTGTCTTTGGACCAGCCGAGCAGCTTGGGCACCGCGCCGATATTGCCCGCGATCGTATAATGCGGGAACAGCCCGTCGCCCTGAATGACATAGCCGATACGTCGACGCAGCTCGTGCTTGGCCAGCGCGCTTGTGGATTCGCCATTGATCCGCACCTCGCCCGAGCTCGGTTCGATCAGCCGGTTGATCATCCGCAGAAGCGTGGTCTTGCCCGAGCCGGAGGTGCCCACGATCACCGTGATCGTGCCGGTCTCGACCTTCATCGAGACGTGGTCGACTGCAGCGGTGTCCTCATAGAGCTTCGTGATCTCGTCGATTTCGATCATTCTTCACGCTCCGTTCGAGGGGTCGTCAGTTCGACGAGGATGTCCATCGCGATGGCCGAAACCAGCGCCAGCGCGACAGTGGGCAATGCGCCCAACAAGATCAGGTCACCCGCCGTCTGGTTCAGGCCCTGAAACACGAAGGTGCCGTAGCCGCCGCCGCCAATCAGCCCGGCGATCACCGCCAGCCCGATATTCTGCACGAGCACGATGCGCAGCCCCGCCAGCACGACCGGCAGGCCCAGCGGCAGCTCCACCCGGGTCAGGCGCTGGCGCCATGTCATGCCCATCCCGCGCGCGGCCTCAAGCGTGGCGGCGGGCGCAGTGCGCAGCCCGGCCAGCACATTGGCGACCACCGGAAGCAGCGAATAGAGGGTCAGCGCGAGGAAGGCCGGCGCGAAGCCGATCCCGGCGATGCCGATCGCGCGGGCGCCGGGGATGACCCCGCTCAGCCAGCTCAGAACCGGGATCATGATCCCGAACATCGCGAGCGAGGGGATAGTTTGAAGGAAGCTCAGCACCGGCAGGAGCGCGCGGCGCAGCCCGGCGTTGCGGTGGGAGAGCACGCCCAGCGGCAAGCCGATCACCGCCGCCGCGAGCAATGAGCCGAAGGCGAGGCCCAGATGGCGCAGGCTGGCGCTGTAGAAGGCGTCCTTGCGACTCGCGAATTCCTGCGCGATGGACAGATCGCTCAGCGCGCCCGAGCACAGCAGGGCCGCCACCAGCGCGAGCACCAGAACCAACAGCCCCGCCCGCGCTGCAGGCCCCGGCGACAGCGCGCTCAGCGCATCGGCCATCATCAGCGCGAAGACCACCAGCAGGAACCAGAAGCCCGCCGCCGGAGAGACGCGGGCATACTCTCCCGCCTCTGCAAGCAGGGAAGACGCGCCGAGAACCAGCAGCCAGACCAGCCCCGCAAGGCCAAGCGCAGCCCCCGCGATACGCAGAAAGGGCCGCGCGGCAGGCAGGCCCAAGGCAAGCCCCAGCAGCATCAGCGCGATCCCCGGCCCCGTGATCTGCGGCGCGGCGAGGGTCCAGAGCGCCCTGCCCTCACCGGCGACGATCCGGTTCGCCGCCAAGGTCATGAAGGGCGCGAAGATCGCGGCCAGACCCAGCACCGCAAACAGCACGCCCAGCGGCGACAGCCCCGCCATCGCGGAGCGCGTCACCGCCCGTTTGCGCGCCGCCGCAGTCAGTTCAGCACTCCGATTTGCGTCAGGTAGTCCTTCGCGACCGCCTCGGCGGGCTCACCGCCGACCTGAATGCGACCGTTCAACTTCTGCAGCGTCTGCATGTCGAGCTTGTCGAAGATCGGGTTCAGCACCTCGGGGATCTTCGGATAGTCCTTCAGAACCGCGTCGCGCACGATCGGGGTGGGCTCGTAGACCGGTTGAACGCCCTTGTCGTCTTCCATCACGACGAGCCCCGCCGCGCCGACTCCGCCATCGGTGCCATAGGCCATCGCCGCGTTGACGCCCGAGGTGCCGCGCGCCGCTGCCTGAATGGTCGCTGCCGTATCGCCGCCCGACAGAACCACCGTCTGATCGGGGCTCAGCTTGAACCCGTAGGCCGTCTGCATCGCGGGCAAAACGGCCGGGGACGAGACGAACTCGGTCGAGGCCGCGAGCTTCACGTCGCCGCCATTCGACACCCATTTGCCGAAATCGGACATGGTGGTGAGGTCGTTCTCCTTGGCCAGATCGCCGGTTACGGCAATCGCCCAGGTGTTGTTGGCCGGCGCGGAATCGAGCCAGGTGATGTCGTTCTGCTTGTCCAGTTCGGCGGCGCGGTCATGCGCCTTGGCGGCATCCTTCCAGATGTCGCTATCGGCCTCGTTGAAGAAATAGGCCGCGTTGCCGGTATATTCGGGATAGATGTCGATCTGGCCCGCGAGGATCGCCTTGCGCACGACCTGCGTGCCGCCCAGCTGCAGCCGCCGCTCCACCGGCATTCCGGCATTTTCCAGCGACAGCGCGATGATATTGCCCAAGAGACCGCCTTCGGTGTCGATCTTGGAGGAGACGGTGATATCGGCCTGCGCGGCGGAGGCGAGCGCGCCCCCGAAGACCGCAGCGGCCACGATGAGAGGATATTTCATGGCTGGTCTGGCTCCCTGACTGATGTCTGTGCGTGTCTCGAGACGTGATCCTGCCTGAGGTAGGGCCCGACCCGCGCCCGCCAAGCCTCCCGCGACCCACCAGCCGCATGCGACGCGCCGACCCGGCTACGGGGCCTTTCAGGGGGTGCGTCACATTTGCGCTAGCCCGGCGCGCCAAGGTTTGCATAAGTAGTCAAAAGACATGCGCGAAGAGGGACGTCATGGTTGGAATTGGTACGGGCCTCGCACGGCTCGCGATGGTGGCGGTGCCGAGCGCACTTGGTGTGGCGGCGATTGTTTTTGCGGGCGATCTGAAATCTCTACCCAGCCCGAGCGAGGCGAACCGACCGGCGACGCTGGTGCGGGTGATCACGCTCGCCCCGATCGAGATGATCCCGCGCGTCACCGGCTATGGCACGGTCGCGCCGGTGCGCGAATGGCGCGCTGTCGCCCGGATCGAGGGGGAAATCCGCGACATCGCCAAGCCGCTCGCGCCGGGCGATATCGTGGCCAAGGACACGCCGCTTTTCACCATCGACGACAGCGATCTGAAACTGCAGCGCGCCAGTCTCGAGGCGCAGGTCGCGGCCTCCAAGGTCAAGGATGAGACGGTGCGCACGAGCCTCGAACTGGCGCGTTCCGATCTCGCGCTGGCCCAGGACGAGCTCGACCGCCAGAAAACGCTGCACGATCTGGGACGGATCACCCAGCCCCAGCTCGACGCGGCGCGCCGCCAGCAGCTGACTGCGCAGACCAAGGTGACCGATCTCGAAAGCCAGCTGAAGCTGAACGAGGCCGAGCGCGAGGTGCTCGATACGCAGGCGGCGACGATCGACCGGTCCATCGGGTTTTCGACGATCACGGCGCCTTTCGAGCTGCGGGTCAATTCGCTGGACGCGGATCTGGGCCAATATGTCAATCGAGGTCAGGTTCTACTGAGCGGCGAAGGCGTCGCGGCGGTCGATATTTCTGCGCAATTTCCGATCGGGCGGATGGGGCCCCTGCTCCGGCTCGCGGGCGACGGCACCAAGGTCACCGATCTAAAGGCGCGCGTCACCCTGCCCGAGCCCGAGCACCCCATTGTCTGGAAGGCCAAGGTCGAGCGGATGGGCGAGGCGATCGACGAGACCACGCAAAGCGCGCCCGTCGTGGTGCGGGTCGACGATCCGCTGGGTCAGGCGCAGGCGGGCGAGCGCCCGCCCCTGCGGCGCAACATGGTGGTGGCGGTGGAACTCGCCGCGCCCAAGCAGAGCCTGCTCGTCGTGCCCGCCGAGGCGGTCGCGGGCGGCACCGCGATGGTGGTGTCCGAGGATGGCACGCTGGAGATGCGCGCGGTGAAGACCAGCTTCGTCTCGGGCGATCTGGCGGTGATCGCGCAGGGCCTCAAGGCGGGCGACAAGCTGGTCGTCACCGATCCTTCGATCGCCGTGCCGGGCATGACGGTCAAGGCGACCGAGGATGAGGCGCGCAAGGCCGAGATCGCCGCCGAGGCGCTTGGCCAGACGGCCACCAGCCCGCAACCGGGCAGCGGTGGCGGCGGAGGTGGCGGCGGCGGCAAGGGTGCCGCGCCCGAAGGCGACGCCGCACCGAGCGGAGACAGCGCCGCCAAGCCCGCGGGAGATGCGCAATGATCGCGCTTTTTGCTGGTCATCGCACGGCGGCCAATATCGCGATGATCGCGATTGCGGGCCTCGGGTTGATGGCGCTGCCGAGCCTGCAGCGCGACACTTTCCCCGCCACGCCACCCTCGGATGTCTCGGTCCGCATCACCTATCCCGGCGCCGCGCCTTCGGAGGTCGAGACCGGCATCTGCACCGTGACCGATCCGGTTCTGACTCGGGTCGAGAACCTTGCGAAACTGACCTGTCTTGCGCGCGACAACAGCGCCCAGATCACCGCCGAGATGATCGAGGGTGCGGATATGACGCGCTTCTACAACGACATCAAGGATGCGGTGGACGGGATCAATTCCTTCCCCGACAAGGCCGACGATCCGGTGGTGCAGATCGTCGAGCGCACCGCCTCGGTCTCGTCGGTGGCGGTGACCGGGCCGGACGATCCGGCGGTGCTCTACGCCTATGCCCAGAGCTTCGCCGATCAGCTGCGCGCCGATCCGGCAATCTCGCTGGTCTCGGTGAACGGCTTCTCCGACCGCGAGATCGCGATCGAATTCGACCGCGCCGCGCTGGAGCGCTTCGGGCTCGACATGGGCTCTGTCGGTGCGACGCTGGCGCGCTACAGCCTCGACATGCCCGCGGGCTCGCTCGAGGGGCGCTCGGGCGAGGTGGCGATCCGCTTCCTCGGCGAGAGGCGCACGCCTGCCGAGCTTGCGCAGATCCCGATTGCGGGCAGTGCCGCGGGCGGCGAGGTGCGCTTGGGCGATGTCGCGACGATCCGCGAAGGCTTCGCCGATCCCTCGCAGGCCACCTATTTCGACGGCAAGCGCGCCGCCATCGTCTCGGTCCAGAAGACCGCCTCGCAGGATGCGCTGCGGGTGCGGGCCGCACTCGATCGCGAGATGGCACAGGCGCAGGCCGAGGCGCCGGGCAATATCCAGCTCGCGATCTCGGCGGATTCCACGCGCAACATCGTCGAGCGCCTGCGCATCATCGGGGTCAACGGGCTGCAGGGCCTGATCCTCGTGCTCGTCGCGATGTGGCTGTTCTTCGGGCTGCGCATGTCCTTCTGGGTCGCTATGGGCCTGCCGATCAGCTTCCTCGGCGCGATCTTCGCGATGCAGTTCCTCGGCTACACGATCAACATGATGACGATGGTGGCGCTGCTGGTCGCCACGGGCCTGTTGATGGACGATGCGATCGTGATCTCGGAAAACATTGTGCGCAGGCGACAAACGGGAGAGCCCGCCCGTGTCGCCGCCGTCAAAGGCACGATGCAGGTCTTTCCCGGGGTTCTGGCGTCTTTCCTGACGACCGCGATGGTGATCGGGCCGCTCAGTTTCCTGACGGGTAATATCGGCGCGCTGCTGAAATACATCCCGATCGTGCTGCTGATCACGCTGACGGTCAGCCTGATCGAGGCCTTCCTGATCCTGCCCGCCCATATGCGCCACTCGCTGAAACACGACATGCGCCCCGGCCCCGTCCAGCGCGCGGTCAACGGCGTCTTCGAGCGGCTGCGCGACCGTGTCATCGTGCCGCTGGCCGGGGTCGCGCTGCGCTGGCGCTATCTGACGCTTGGGCTTGCGATCTTGCTCGTGTCGCTCTCGGTCGCGCCCTTCACCGGGGGCTTCCTGAAATACCAGAGCTTCCCGACGCTCGAGAGCGACACGGTCGAGGCGCGGCTTCTGCTTCCCGCGGGCGCGCCGCTCTCGCTGACCGAGGCGAGGGTGAGCAAGGTTGTGAAAGCGCTCAAGGAAATGGATGCCGAACTGAGCCCCGCTCAGCCGGACGGCCAGCCCCTCGTCAGAAGCTACACCATCACCTATGGCAGCAATGCCGACAGCCCGACCACGGGGCCGAACATGGCCACGGTGAGCGCCTCGCTGCTACCTGCCGGGACACGCACCACCGATGTCGGCACGGTGCTCGACCGCTGGAAGCAGCTGGTCGGCAAGATGCCCGACATGGCCGCCTTCCGGATCACCGACAAGGAGCGCGGCGCGGGTGGCAAGCCGATCGACCTGCTCGTCACCGGCCCGGATCTTGGCGAATTGGCAACCACCGCGCGCGAGCTGCGCCGCTTCTTCCGGGGCTTCGACGGGGTGCGTGATGTGACCTTCGATCTGCAGCCGGGCAAGCCCGAGCTGGTGGTGCGGATGAAACCGGCGGTGGCCAACCTGCTGGGCGTGACGCCTGCCGCGCTGGCGGGGGAGCTGCGCGCGGCCTTCCGGGGCGACAGCGCGGTCAGCTTCGCCGATGCGCGCGGTCAGGTCGATATCGTGGCCCGGCTCGCGCCCTCCGAGCGGCGCGCTATCGGCGATGTTCTGGCGCTGCGGGTGCCGGGCAAGAACGGCGCGCTGGTGCCGCTCTCGGCCGTGGCCACGGTCAGCGAGACGCGCGGCTACACCACGATCACCCATGTGAACGGGCAGCGCGCGGTCTCGGTGCAGGGCACGATCGATCCGACGCGGGCCAATTCGCGCGAGCTGATGGCGGCGATGCGGGCCGATTACCTGCCCGAACTGGCGCAAAAGCGTCCCGACGTGAAGGTGCAGGTTCTGGGCGAGGAACAGGACACCGCGACCACCGGCGCGTCGCTCGTGCGTTTCATGACGGCGGGTGCGGTCGGGGTCTACCTGCTGCTGTCCTTCTACATGGGCAGCTTCATCCGCCCCGTCGCGGTGATCGCGACGATCCCGCTCAGCCTGATCGGCGTGATGTGGGGGCATGTGCTGCTTGGCCTGCCGCTCTCGCTGCCGAGCCTCGTGGGGCTGGCGACGCTGGCGGGCGTTGTGGTGAACGACGCGATCCTGCTCGACGCGTTCATCGGCGAGCGACGTGCGACCGGCACCCCGATGCTCGAGGCCGGAAAGGAGGCCGTGCGCGACCGCTTCCGCGCGATCTTCCTGACCTCGCTGACGACGGTGGTCGGGCTCGGCCCGCTTTTGCTGGAGACCTCGACGCAGGCGCAATTCCTGCGCCCGATCGTGGCGAGCCTCGCCTTCGGTCTGAGCGCGGCCACGGTGCTGTCGCTCTTCGTGACCCCGGCGATCCTCGCCGTGCTCGAAGATTTCGGCATCCGCACCGCCGATCCCGAGCCCGAGGAGACGGACCCCTCGGTCGAGCACCCCGCCGACGCCCTGCGCGTCTGACGGAGGTCTTCGCCCGATCTGGTTCGGAGAGCGTCGGTCTGACGCTCTCCGCTTGGAGGGTGCCCCCGCCGCTTCGGCTTTGTGACGTCATCCCCCCTTGCAATCCGCACCTCGGTGCCCGGACTATCGCTGTGATTGCCGGGGAAGACGCGACACCCGGCGGGCGCGCGCAGCACCCTGCAGATAAGACAGAAATCGAGGAGGAGAATACCCATGAAAGAGATCGGAATGCTGCTGGACGGGGCCTCCGCCCCTGCCGCCTCGGGCGCAAGTTTCGACCGGATCGATCCGGTGACCGGCGAGGTCGCCACCCGCGCCGCTGCGGCGGGGCGCGATGATGTCGAGGCGGTCGTGGCTTCTGCCGCGCGCGCCTTTCCCGGCTGGTCCGCGACCGGGCCAAACGGGCGGCGCAAGATCCTGTCGAAAGCCGCTGACGTGATGGAGGCTAGAGCCGACGAGTTCATCCAGGCGATGATCACCGAGACCGGCGCGACCGGGCCCTGGGCCGGGTTCAACGTCCATCTCGCCGCGGGCATGATCCGGGAGGCTGCGGCGATGACCACCCAGATCGGCGGCGAGATCATCCCCTCCGACAAGCCCGGCACGATGGCGATGGGCGTTGCTCGCGCCAAGGGCGTCTGCCTCGGCATCGCGCCGTGGAACGCGCCGGTCATCCTCGGCACGCGCGCGGTCGCGATGGCGCTTGCCTGCGGCAATACCGTGGTGCTGAAAGCGTCCGAGATGTGCCCCGCGACGCACCGCCTGATCGGGGAATGTTTCGCAGAAGTCGGGCTTCCCGAGGGCGTGCTCAACGTGGTGACCAACGCCCCCGAGGACGCGGCCGATGTCGTCGAGGCGCTGATCGCGCATCCCGCGGTCAAGCACGTAAACTTCACCGGCTCTTCCGCCGTCGGTCGGATCATTGGGCGGCTTGCGGGCGAGCATCTGAAACCCTCGCTGCTGGAGCTGGGCGGCAAGGCGCCGCTGATCGTGCTCGACGATGCCGATCTCGACGGGGCAGTGAATGCCGCGATTTTCGGCGCCTTCATGAACCAGGGTCAGATCTGCATGTCGACCGAGCGGATCATCGTCGACGAGAAAGTGGCCGACGCTTTCGTCGAAAAGCTCGCCGCACGCGCCAGTGCCCTGCCCGCGGGCGATCCGCGCGGCGAGGTGGCGCTGGGGGCGCTTGTCTCCGAAGCGGCGGCCGAGAAGATGGACGCCCTGATTGCCGACGCGACCGGCAAAGGCGCGAAACTTGTCGCCGGGGGCTCGCGCGAGGGGACGATCGTTGCGGCGACCCTGCTCGACGGGGTGTCGGAAGGCATGCGCATCTATGCCGAGGAGAGCTTCGGCCCGGTCAAATCGATCATCCGCGTGAAGGGCGACGAAGAGGCTCTGAAAGTCGCCAACGACACCGAATACGGCCTCTCGAGCGCGATCTTCAGCGCCGATGTCTCGCGCGCGATGGCGCTGGCGAACCGGCTCGAAACCGGGATCTGCCACATCAACGGCCCGACAGTCGGCGACGAGCCGCAGATGCCCTTCGGCGGGGTCAAGGCCTCGGGCTACGGACGGTTCGGCGGGCGCGCGGCCATTGCCGAGTTTACCGATCTGCGCTGGATCACCGTCGAGGATCCCAAGCAGCATTACCCGATCTGAGCCGGGCTCTCAGAGGGTCGAAACAGCAAGGAGCCGACCCTCGGGCCGGCTCCTTTCAATGTCGGATCGCCGCAGAGGCGACCCGCTCGGATCAATCCGTCTTCGGTTTGGGATAGACCGGCAGATGCGGGATAAGAACGTGATCGGGCTGGTCGATCGCGAAGAGGAAGGCGCGCGCGACATCGTCGGGGCGCAGCGCGTCGGGCTTTGCCTCGTCGAAGAACGGCGTGTCGACCATGCCCGGATGCAGGCAGGTGACGCGACCGCCCGCCGCGCCAAGCTCCTCGCCGAGATTGTCGGCATAGCCGCGGATGAACCACTTCGTCGCCGAATAGACCGAGCCGAACATCGCGCCCTGCGACGCCTTGGAGCCGGTCAGCACCATATGCCCCTTGGACGCGCGCAGATGCGGCAACGCGAATTTCGCGGTGTAGGTCACGGCGAGGCAGTTCACTTCGATCATCTTCTGGAAGCTCTCGACCGATCCGGCCTCGGTCCCGCGCGCCGAAGCGCCGACGCCCGCATTGGCCAGCACCACGTCGAGACGACCGTAATGCTCGACCGCACGCGCGACCATGCGTTCCTGAGCGTCGGGGTCGGTGACGTCGGTGGGCAGCGCGAGGGCGTTGTCGGCACCCAGATCTTTGACCAGAGCTTCGAGTTTCTCCTCGGACCGTGCGGCCAGAGCGACCTTGTGGCCCGCCTCGACCGCATGGCGCGCACAGCTCTCGCCGATCCCGGTGGAGGCGCCGGTGATGAGAATGATTTTCGACATGTCAGCCTCTCTGAATTTGGTGGGAACGAAGAAGGCGCCACCCGGACCGGGCGGCGCCTCTCGATATCAGCCCAGGAGGGCCAGCACTTCTTTCGCAGCCGCCTCGGAGGAGGCCGGGTTCTGGCCGGTCACAAGACGCCCGTCGGCCACCGCATGGGGCTGCCAGTCGTCGGTGCTCTCGAACTGAGCGCCCAACTCGCGCAGGCGGGTTTCAAGAAGGAAGGGCACCGCGTCGGCAAGTCCCACGCCGCGCTCCTCACTATCGGTGAAGGCCGAGACCTTGCGGCCTTTCACGATGGAGTCGCCGTTTTTGTCCTTCACCTTGTCGAAGGCTGCGGGGCCGTGGCAGACCGAGGCGACAATCTTGCCGCCATCCCAAGCCGTGCTGATCGCCTTCGCGGAGATATCACTCTCGGCGAGGTCATACATCGCGCCGTGGCCGCCGGGGATGTAGAGCGCATCATAGGAAGTGATGTCCTCGTCCTCGATGCGCGCGGGGTTTTCCAGAACCGCCTTGGCGTCGGCGTCATCCCGGAAACGCGTCACCGAGGCCGGCGCGTCATCGCCGGTCACGTCGGAATTCGGGTCGATCGGGATCGAGTGGCCGCCGATCGTGGCGACTTTCACCTCGTGGCCTGCGTCGAGGAAGGCGTAATAGGGCGTCGCCAGTTCCTCGTACCAGACGCCGGTCTTTTTGCCCGTATCGCCCAGAGCGTCGGCTGCGGTCGAAAGAATAAGAATACGTGCCATGGGTTTGGCCTCCTTCGTTGTGCGTTTCAGGGCATTTCCGGTCCTGTTCGTCTCGGGCCGTCAACGCGTCCCAACAGAGATAGGTTGCGTTCACTGATCGAGAAATTGATGCAGGCAACGTCAGAAATCGATATTCCGGAGACATGACACCCGACGTATCGCTTTTGCGCGTGTTCCATGCGGTCATGGAAGAACGCAATGTAACCGCCGCGGCCCAGCGGCTCGGCCAATCCCAGAGCACCGTGAGCGCGGCGCTGTCACGTCTGCGTGCGGCGCTGGGTGACGAGTTGTTCCTGCGCGCCCGCTATGGCGTGGAGCCCACCGAGAAAGCGCTCGAGATCGCGCCCGACATCGCCGCGGGGCTGGAGCGGCTGGAACAGGCCTTCCGCGCCGCCGAGCCTTTCGATCCCGCGCGCACCACACGCCGCTTCCGGCTGTTGCTGGGGCCCTATGCCGAGATCGTTCTCGCGCCGGAACTCGCGGCGGCCTTCGCGGACAGGGCCCCGTCGGCGCGTCTCGAAATCTCGCCCATCGGGCCCGATCTGGACCCCCGCGCGCTTGCCGGGCGGGCCTTCGATCTGGCGGTAGGGCGGTTCGACTCCCCACCCGAGGACCTCGTGGTCTCCGACCTGTTCGAGGACGGGTTCCGCTGCATCGTCGCGCCGCAGGCGTTACCCGAGGGCGCGTCGCTCGACCGGAGCCTCTACGAGACGTTGCCGCATGTGGTCGTCGCCCCGCCCGGCAAGTGGCGCACCGGAGTTCACAAACGCACCGAGGCGACGGGGTTGTCCCGCAACACCGCCGTCGTGGTCACGCATTTCCTGACCGCCGCGCCTGCGGTCGCACGGCTGGGCGGGATCGCCACGGTGCCTGCGCGGGTCGCCGCGATGACCGCCAGACCTTATGGCTTGCGCGATGTTCCCGTGCCGATAGACCTCGGCACCTTTCCCAGCCAGATCGCGTGGCACCCGCATCTGCGCCGGGATCAGGGGCATGTCTGGCTGCGCGAGCTGATCCGCGAATTGGTCGCCGAGTTCACGACGCCGGGCTGACGGTCGCGCAAAGGCGAACGGTTAGGTGACCCGTCCGCGTGCCTTGAACGCAGGCGTATCCCAGGCCCGCAGCGCCATCACTTCGCCGAGGATTTCGGCGGCGCGCGTCACGTCGGCCTCATCGAGGTAAAGCGGCGTGAAGCCGAAGCGCATCGCGTCGGGCGCGCGGAAATCTCCGATCACCCCGCGCGCGATCAGGGCCTGAACGACGGCGTAGCTTTCGGCGAAACCGAACGAGACCTGACTGCCGCGGGCCTCCGGGTCGCGCGGGCTGAGCAGCGTGAGGTCTGGGCAGCGCGCCTCGACCTCGCGGATGAAGAGCTCCGACAACTCGACGGAGCGCTTACGCACCTCCTCCATCGTCAGCCCGTCCCAGAGTTTGAGCGCCTCTTCGAGCGCGGTCATCTGCAGGACCGGCGGCGTGCCGACGCGCATCCGCTCGACCGCGCGGCCGGGGCGGTAGTCGAGATCGAAGGCGAAGGGCGCCTCATGGCCGAGCCAGCCGCTCAGCGCCGGGCGCACCGTGTCAGCGATGTCGGGGCGGACATAGATGAAGGCCGGGGCACCGGGCCCACCGTTGAGATATTTGTAGGTGCAGCCAACCGCGAATTCGGCCCCGTTCGCCGTCATGTCCACCGGCACCGCGCCCGCGCTATGGGCGAGATCCCAGATCATCACCGCGCCAACCGCATGGGCCTTGCGGGTGATCGCCTCGAAATCGTGCATCCGTCCGGTACGGTAATCGACCTGCGTCAGCATCACCACCGCGACCTCTTCGGTGATCGCGTCGGCCACGTCCTCGGGTGCGGGCGTGCGCAGCTCGTGCCCGCGAGCCAGCGAGCGGACCAGCCCATCCGCCATATAGAGATCGGTCGGGAAATTGCCCTTGTCGGACAGGATGACCTTCCGGTCGGGCCGCATTTCCAGCGCCGAGGCCAGCGCCTGATAGACCTTGATCGAAAGCGTATCGCCCAGCACGACAGAGCCTTCCGGCGCGCCGATCAGCCGACCGATCCTATTGCCGACGCGGGCGGGCTGATCCATCCAATGCGCCTCGTTCCAGCCCCGGATCAGCATCTGCCCCCATTCGTCGCGTGCGCAGCTCTCCAGCCGCTCCGCCACCCCGCGCGGTAGCGGCCCGAGCGAGTTCCCGTCGAGATAGATCACCCCCTCGGGCAGATCGAAAAGGTGCTTTCTCGGCAGGTTCGGCATGGTCGTCTTCCTCTTGTTCTCACGGCCCGAAAGCGCGTCTCGAAACCCGGCAATCGGCTGATGGATCACGAAAGTTTCGGCTCCGGCGCACGCTACCCGCGCGACCGTGCCCTCGCAATATCCCGCGGGATATGCTCTGTCTCCGGGCATGACGCGAAAAAAGCGGGAGGGAACATGGAAGACCTGAGCGGGATCGACTGGGAAGACGCTTTCGAGAACGGCGGCTATATCGAGAATGGCAGCGCCTACCCCGATCTCTGGGCCGAGCGCGCCGCCGAGTTCCGGTCGCGCCATGCCGATCGGATGAGCGAAGCTGCCTATGGCGATGCGCCCCGCGAAAAGATCGACCTCTTCCGCCCCGAAGGCGCGTCCAAGGGGCTCGTGGTCTTCGTCCACGGCGGCTACTGGCTGAAATTCAGCAAGGACATGTGGTCCCATCTGGCAGAGGGTGCGCTGTCTCAGGGCTGGACCGTCGCCCTGCCCGGCTACACGCTCGCCCCGGAGAACAGCATTCCCGGCATCGCGCAGCAGATCGCACGGGCCATCGATCACGCAGCGGGGCTGGTGGAAGGCCCGATCCATCTCGTCGGCCATTCCGCGGGCGGGCATCTCGTGACGCGGTCGGTATCCGAGGGCAGCGCGCTCTCCGACGAAACCGCGGCGCGGATCCGGCGGGTGATCTCGGTGAGCGGCGTGCATGACCTGCGCCCGTTGCAGATGCATTCGATGAACGCGCGGCTGGGGATCACGCCCGAGATCGCCGCCAGCGAAAGCCCCGCCCTGCTGAAGCTTCGCCCCGGCGTGAAAGTCACCGTCTGGGTCGGCGCGGCGGAACGTCCGGAATTCCTGCGCCAGTCGTCCCTGCAGGCCGAGCACTGGCCGGAAGCAGATCTGGTCGCGGCCTACGGGCGGCACCATTTCGACGTGATCGAGGAGCTGTCCGATCCGTCCAGCGCGCTGGTCACGGCGCTTCTGAGCACGGATTAAGAAAGCGTCACCCGCCGCCAAAACCGCCTCACCGTTCCACACATCAGCTTCACGTTCGCGCGCTCGGGCTTTGCTGCACTTGCATTCTAACGGGCCTTGGGGTCTCAAAAGAGTGCATCTGTGCACCAAAGCGTCTTGCGAGTGTCGAACATGAGCGATGCCAATAACACCTACGAACACAGCGTTCCCTTCTTCTGGCCGATGGCTGCGGCGATGGAGTGGCAGAAGATCGGGCTCGACGCGGTCGAGAAAGGGCTGACCTATCTCGACGAGGCGGCGAAGATCACGCACCCGCCTGATCCGAAATGGGCCACGAAGAACGACGTGCTGCTCGATCTCGACACGATGCGGCTGCGCGATTTCGGCGGCACGGGCGGCGGCATTCCGGTGATTGTCGATGCGCCCTATGCCGGGCATTCCTCGACCATCGCGGATTACGCCAAGGGCCAGAGCCTGATCGAGACGCTGCTGGATGCAGGCCTGGGGCGTGTGCTCTGCACGGACTGGAAAAGCGCGACGCCCGAGATGCGCGATTTCGACATCGACAAATACCTTGCCGAGATCAACGTCGCGGTCGATGAGCTCGGCGGGCGGGTGATGCTGGTGGGCCTGTGTCAGGGCGGCTGGATGTCGGCGATGTATGCCGCGCGTTTCCCCGAGAAGGTCGCGGGTCTCGTGCTGGCGGGCTCGCCCATCGACACCGATGCCGGGCACGGTCCGATCCGCAAGCTCGCCCATGAGATGCCGCTCTCGGCCTATCAGGAAATGGTCGAGGCCGGTGAGGGCCGGATGCCGGGGCGGTTCATGCTCACCGGCTGGAAGAACATGCATGCCGATCAGCAGTATTTCGGCAAGTTCGTCGATCTCTACGAGCATATCGACGACCGCAATTTCATGAAGCGCACCGAGCGGTTCGAGAGCTGGTACGAGAACCCCATCGACCTGCCGGGGCGCTATTACCTGCAGGCGATCGACCTGCTGTTCAAACAGAACCTGTTCGCCAAGGGGGAATTCGTGGGCCTCGGGCGCAAGCTCGATCTGGGCGCGATCACCTGCCCGGCCTTTCTGCTTGCGGGCAAGGCGGACGACATCACCACGCGCGAACAGGTCTTCGCGGCAGAGACGCTGCTCGGCACGCCGCGCAAGGATATCGTGAGCCGCTTGGTCGAGGGCGGGCATATCGGCCTCTTCATGGGCAGCCACACTCTCTCGAATGTCTGGCCGGAAATCGGTCAGTGGCTCGGCAAGCTCGGGGCCAAAGCTGGAGACACGAACAATGGACCAGACCGTCGCTGAACCGATGACGCAGAATGTGCCGGAAACGGACCGCAAGACAGGTCTGAGCGCGGCAGAGGCGGCACAGAGGCTCGAGCGATACGGTCCCAATGCGCTCCAAAGCGACGAGAAAACCCTGTTGCAACGGATCGCGGGCTATTTCTGGGGACCGATCCCGTGGCTGATCGAACTGGCGGCGCTGTTGTCGCTCGTGCTGCGCGACTGGTCCGATTTCGCGGTGATCTTCGTGATGCTGCTGCTCAACGCGGCGGTGGGCTTCAAGGAAGAGAGCAAGGCGAGTTCGGCCATCGCAGCGCTCAAGGCGCAGCTGGCCCCGAGCGCCCGCGTGAAACGGGACGGGACATGGCAGGAGATCGCCGCGCGCGATCTGGTGCCCGGCGATATCGTGCGCCTGTCGATCGGTCAGATCGTCCCGGCTGATCTGACGCTCTTCGAGGGCAAATATCTCTCCATCGACGAGGCGGCGCTGACGGGCGAGTCCCTGCCCGTCGATAAGGCGGTCGGTGACAGCGCCTATTCCGGCTCGGTCGTGAAGCTGGGCGAGATGACCGGCGAGGTTACGGCGACCGGGATGGAGACCTATTTCGGCCACACCGCCTCGCTCGTGCAGACCACGAATGGCAAATCGCATTTCCAGAAAGCCGTGATGCAGATCGGGAATTTCCTGATCGCAGCGGCGCTGGTTCTGGTGGCGATGATCGTGATCGTCTCGTTTCAGCGGCACAACCCGCCGCTCGAGGTGATCCAGTTCGCGCTGATCCTGACGGTGGCGGCGATCCCGGTCGCGCTGCCCACGGTTCTGTCGGTGACGATGGCGGTGGGCGCGGAGCGGCTTGCGCGGATGAAGGCGATCGTCTCGCGGCTGGTGTCAATCGAGGAACTGGCGGGCGTCGATGTGCTGTGCTCGGACAAGACCGGGACGCTGACGCTGAACGAGCTGACCGTCGAGGATCCGCGCCCGGCAGAGGGCATCGCGGTCGACGATCTGCTGCGCGCATCGGCGCTTGCCTGCGACCGCGATGCGCCCGATGCGATCGACAAAGCGGTGCTGGCGGCGGCGAAGGGCATTGCACTCGACGCCATCGAGACGCTCAGCTTCACCCCCTTCGATCCGGTCAGCAAACGCAGCGAGGCGGAGGTCCGTCACGAGGCCGATCACTGGCAGGTCGCGAAAGGCGCGCCGCAGGTGATCGTAGAGCTTGCGGCCCTCACAGATGACGCGCGCAAGGCGGTGGAGGACGAGGTCGAAACCCTCGCGCAGCAGGGCTACCGCGCGCTCGGGGCCGCACAGAAGCGCGCCGGGCAGGATTGGGAATTTCTTGGCCTACTGCCGATCATCGACCCGCCGCGCCCCGATGCCGCCAGCACCATCGCTGAGGCCCGCAACATGGGGATCGACGTCAAGATCATCACCGGCGACCACGAGGCCATCGCGCGCCAGATCGCGGGCAAGCTCGATCTCGGGCAGAAAATCTATCCGGCGGGCCAGCTGCTCGATGGCGACCCGGCCACGGTGGAGGCCAATGTCCGCGCCGCCGACGGCTTCGCGCGCGTTCTCCCCGAGCACAAGTTCCGCATCGTCGAGGTGCTGCAGGCGGGGCATTCCATCGTCGCGATGACCGGGGATGGGGTGAACGACGCCCCTGCCCTGCGCAAGGCCGATGCCGGGATCGCGGTGAGCGGGGCGACCGATGCCGCGCGCACCGCCGCCGATCTGGTGCTGACCGACAAGGGGCTGTCGATCATCACCACGGCGATCGAGGAAGCGCGCCGGATCTTCGAGCGGATGACGAGCTACGCCACTTTCCGCGTCGCCGAGACGATCCGCGTGCTCTTGTTCATGACACTCTCGATCCTGATCTTCGATTTCTACCCCGTCACCGCGATCATGATCGTGCTGCTGGCGGTGCTCAACGATTTCCCGATCATGATGATCGCCTATGACAACGTCTCGGTCTCGCCACGCCCGGTGCGCTGGGACATGCGGCGCGTGCTGACGGTGGCGGCGACGCTGGGCGTGACCGGGGTGATCGAGACCTTCGTGCTGTTCTGGTTCGTCGATGCCTATCTCGGCCTGCCGCGCGACCAGATCCAGACGATCATCTTCCTCAAGCTCCTCGTCTCGGGGCATATGACGCTGTTCGTCACGCGCCACCAAAGCTGGTTCTGGCGGCGGCCCTTCCCGGCGCTGCGGCTGTTCGCGACAACGGAGGCCACGCAATTGCTGGGCACGTTGATCGCGGTTTACGGGCTTTTCGTGACGCCGATCGGCTGGGGTCCCGCGCTGCTGGTCTGGCTTTATTGCCTCGTCTGGCTGCCGCTTGAGGGAGCGATGGCCTTGCTCATACGCGCGCTTTATGATCGCAGGGCACAGGCGCGCGGGCAGTAAGCCCACCACGGCGCGCGCAGGAGGCACATGACGGACGACGCGCAAGAGGCACAGGACACGCCAGCGGGCAAGTTTGGACGCGGATTGCCGGTGGGCATCTGGGCGCTGGGGTTCGTGTCGCTCTTCATGGATATCTCCTCCGAGATGATCCACGCGCTACTGCCGGTCTATCTGATGACCGGGCTTGGGGCGACGGCGCTGGCGGTGGGCGTGATCGAAGGGATCGCCGAGGCCACCGCCGCAATCACCAAGGTCTTCTCGGGCGCGCTGTCGGACCGGATCGGGCGGCGCAAGGAGCTGGCCGCGCTCGGCTATGGGCTGGCGGCCGTGACGAAACCGATCTTCCCGCTCGCGCCGACATTCGACTGGCTGGTGGCCGCGCGCTTCATCGACCGGGTGGGCAAAGGCATCCGCGGCGCGCCGCGCGACGCGCTGATCGCCGACCTCGCGCCGGGCAAGATGCGCGGTGCGGCCTTCGGGTTGCGGCAATCGCTCGACACGGTCGGCGCCTTTCTCGGGCCGCTCGCCGCGATCGGGCTGATGTGGCTGTTCTCGGACGATTTCCGCTCGGTCTTCTGGGTCGCGGTGATCCCGGCCTTCCTGTCGCTCGGGCTGATCTTGTTCGTGGTGAAAGAGCCCGCCCACCCCGGCACGCAACGCCGCGTGCGCAACCCGCTCGCCCGTTCGGAACTCAAGCTCCTGGGCCCTATGTTCTGGTGGGTCGTGGTGGTCGCGACGCTGTTCACCCTCGCCCGGTTCAGCGAGGCCTTCCTGATCCTGCGCGCCAATGACGACGGCATCCCGGTGATGCTGGTGCCGCTGGTTCTGGTGGGCATGAACGCGGTCTATGCGCTGATCGCCTATCCGGTGGGGGCGTTGTCCGACAGGGTCGGTCGCGTCGGGCTGCTGCTGGTCGGGCTGGGGCTGTTGATCGCGGCGGACCTGACGCTAGCGCTGGTCGGCGGGGTCGGCGGGCTTGCAGTCGGCGTGCTGCTCTGGGGGATGCATATGGGCTTCACCCAGGGACTGCTGGCCGCGCTTGTGGCCGAGGCGGTCCCGGCAGAGCTGCGCGGCACCGCCTTCGGCATGTTCAACCTCGTGACCGGCGTGGGGCTGCTGATTGCCAGCGTGCTTGCCGGGGCGCTCTGGGAAATCGGCGGCGCGCAATGGACCTTCCTGGCGGGCGCAGGTTTTGCGACGACGGCGGCGCTGAGCCTGCTTCCGCTGCGCTCGCGGTTCAATGGCACGCATAAACCCAAGGACGCAGCCTGACGCAGAGAGCGCCGCGCGGGTAACCCGCGCGGCGCTTAAAGCTTGAGACGTCTCAGGCAGTCGCCTCGACCTCCAGTTCCAGCTCCTCGATCATCGCATCGCGCATGACGAATTTCTGCGGCTTGCCCGAGACCGTCAGCGGCAGGCTATCCTTGAACCGGATCACCGCCGGAACCTTGAAATGCGCAATCTCGTCGCGGCAGAACGCGCGGATAGCATCTTCGGTCAACTCGGCCCCGTTGCGCGGCACGATCCATGCGGCGACGATCTCGCCGAACTTGTGATCCGGTATCCCGAAGACCTGCGCCTGACTGATATCGGGATGGGTGTAGAGGAATTCCTCGACCTCGCGCGGATAGACGTTCTCGCCGCCGCGTACGATCATGTCCTTCACCCGACCCGTGATGTTGCAATAGCCTTCGCTGTCGATCCGGGCGAGATCGCCCGTATGCATCCAGCCGTCGGCATCGAGCGCCTCATCCGTGCGCTCGGGCTCGCCCCAATAGCCGCACATGACCGAGTAGCCGCGCGTCAGCAGTTCGCCCTGCTCGCCCACATTGGCAAGCGAGCCATCCTCGCGCACGATCTTCACCTCGAGATGCGGCTGCACCAGCCCCACCGAGGAGACACGTTTCTCCAAGGGCGTATCGGTGGCCGACTGGAAGGAGACCGGCGCGGTTTCGGTCATGCCGTAGGCGATGGTCACCTCGGACATGTGCATCTTCGACTGCACCTGCTTCATCACCTCGATCGGACAGGGCGCGCCCGCCATGATGCCGGTGCGCAACGAGGACAGATCGTGGTTCGCAAAATCGGGATGCTCCAGGATCGCAACGAACATGGTCGGCACGCCGTAAAGCGCGGTGCAGCGCTCGGCGGCGACGCATTCCAGCACACTCTGGGGATCGAAGCCCTCGCTGGGGACGACGATGGTCGCGCCTTTGGTGACGCAGCCCAGCGTGCCCATCACCATGCCGAAGCAGTGATAGAACGGCACCGGAATGCAGACGCGGTCCTGTTCGGTCGCCAGCATCGCGTGGGTCACGAAATGCGCGTTGTTGACGATGTTGCGATGGGTCAGCGTCGCGCCTTTCGGCGACCCGGTCGTGCCGGAGGTGAACTGGATGTTGATCGGCTCATTCGGGTCGAGCCGAGCGGTGATCGGATCGAGCGCGGCCCGGTCCTGCGCCTCGCCCAGCGCCTCCACATCCGAGAAGCGATGACATCCGGGATGCTGGGTCTCGCCAATCGTGATGATGTCGCGCAGGTCGGGCAGTTTGCGCGTCTCGAGCTGGCCGGGCTCACTTTTCGCAAGTTCCGGCAGCAGGCGCTGAACCATCGACAGGTAGTCCGAACTCTTGAAGGTCTCCGCCAGCACCAGCCCCCGGCAGCCGGTCTTGCGCAGCGCGAATTCCAGCTCGTGCAGACGATAGGCCGGGTTGATGTTCACGAGGATCACCCCGATCCGCGCCGTCGCGAATTGCGTCAGCAGCCATTCCGAGCGGTTGGGTGACCAGATGCCGAGCCGGTCGCCATGGCGAAGACCGAGCGCAAGCAGACCCGAGGCGAGCCGATCGACCCGTGCCGCGAATTCCGCCCAGGTCCAGCGGATGCCTTCCGAGGTGAAGATGGCAGCCTCGCGATCGGGCCAACGCGCGGCGGTGCGCTTCAGCACGGCCGGGATCGTATCCTCGATCAGCGGGGTATCGGTCGGTCCTGCGACATGGGCCAGACCGCGTTTCGGGGCCACACCGAGTTCAGGGTGCGGGTTCGTCTCGCTATGCATGATTTCCTCCTCTGACACCCCATCGCCGGCACATCGGGCCAACGATCCTCCATGGGGGCGTTCATATTAAATGAACGATGGTTCATTTAATGCAACCCTAAAGCGTCAAGACAAGGAATTCCTGCCCTGCTCGCGAAACCGTGTTCGAGACGGTGATCGCCGCGGAGCCCAGCAAAACCTGACGACTCGCCGCGTTTCTGCTATAATTGGAAGATGTCGAATCTTCTGGGGGAGGAGAGAAAATGCGACCGGAACTCACGACGCGCCGCCGCGCCTTGCGTCTTGCGTTCGAGCGTTACATCGAGGCGGACAGAGCGTGGCGAGACGCGCTTGTCGCCTTGAACGACTGGTTTCCGCCGAGTGCAGACCGCCGTCCGGGAATGATCGGAAATCCGGGTTCACCGATACGGCGGCTCTATGACGCGCGCAGCCGGGCGCTGGTGCGCTTTGAGGTCACGCAGGTCAAGCTGGCCACCGCAAAACAACGGCTGGCAGAGCGCCGCGCGCGCGAACTGCCGCCCGTGTTTCTGATCGGGCCGCCCTGCTGACAGCAATGCGCCGCGTTTAGGCGACGTCCCTTCAAAGTCACGGCGGACGCGTGTTTCCTCCGCCGGGGGTGCTTGTCATTTCCCCAAGGCTGACGCAGCTTCGCAACGGGCAGCACCGTTCTCGCAACGGTGCGGCGGGGTCCGACTCGCGCCTATAGCCCCGATACGCCCCTTCTCTGGAGACCTTCATGAGCAGTTTCGTCACGATCACCCACGAGGATTGCCTCGGTCACGATACCGGGCCTCATCATCGCGAGCGTCCGTGGCGGCTGGAGACGGTGCGCGGACTGATCGACGAGATGGAGCTGCCCGTCATCGAGGCACGCGAGGCCAGTGACGAGGACCTCCTGCTGGGCCATGATCCGGCCTATCTCGAAGCGCTCGAAGAGGTCTTCGCGCGGCAAGAGCATGCCGATCTCGACTCGGACACCCATGTCTCGCCCGGGTCGCGCCGTGCAAGCCGTCTGGGCGCAGGCGGTGCCTTGCAGGCGGTCGATCTTGTCCTCTCGGGCGAGGCCAAGCGCGTCTTCGTCGCGACCCGCCCGCCGGGGCACCATGCGACGCGCACGCGGGCGATGGGGTTCTGCATCTATGGCAATACCGGGCTTGCGGCGCTTCATGCGCTCGAACGGCATGGCCTGTCGCGTGTTGCGGTGCTCGATTTCGACGTGCATCACGGCAATGGCACGCAGGATATCCTCTGGGACGAGCCGCGCAGCCTGTTCATCTCATCGCATCAGGAGCCCAAGTCGCTCTGGCCGGGCACAGGGGCGCGCTCGGAGACCGGGGCGCATGACAACGTGCTCAACCTGCCGCTGGCCAGTGGAAGCGGCGCCTCCGAGATGAAGGTGGCCTGGGAAGACGGGCTAGCGCGGCTCGAGGCCTTCAAGCCGGAGCTGATCATCGTCTCCGCCGGGTTCGACGCGCATCGCGAGGACGATATCTCCGGGCTTCTCTGGACCGCGGGCGATTACTGGTGGCTGACCAATGCGATCCGGGGCGTCGCGCGCCGCTGTTGCGAGGGGCGTATCGTCTCCTGTCTGGAGGGCGGCTATAACCCGACCGCGCTCGCGGAAGGGGCTGCGGCCCATCTCGAGGCCTTGGCGCGCTGATATCCGAGACGCGACAGGCCGGGTCCGGTCCGCTAACCTTCCCCGAAAGATAAAGGCAGGCACGAGATGGCACGTAACCGCTACTATTCCGGCCCGGTCACGGACCATTTCGACGGCGAGCGGTTTCACCCGCATGGCCAGCCCTCTACCGATCGCTCCTTTCGCGATATTCTCAAATGGCACCGCGAGGGGCAGCGGGCGCGCTGGCCCAAGCATGTCCCTGTCGCGCCGAGCGTGCCGCCCGAGCGCAGCGAGGACGCACGGCTGACCATGGTCGGCCATGCCTCGGTGCTCATTCAGGTCGCGGGGCTAAACCTGCTGACCGATCCGGTCTGGTCGGAGCGCGCGAGCCCGCTGCGCTTTGCCGGGCCCCGGCGCGTCACCGCGCCCGGTGTCGCCTTCGACACTCTCCCGCCGATCGACGCGGTTCTGATCAGCCATAACCATTACGACCATCTCGACACCGTCACTTTGCGCAAGCTGCATGCGCGCCACCGCCCGAAGATGATTATGCCGCTGGGCACGGATGCGACGGTGCGACGGGCGGTCCGCGGGGCGCAGATCGAGACCGGGGATTGGCACGACCGCATCGCGCTGACTTCCGAGGTCTCGGTCACGCTGACGCCTGCGAACCACTGGTCGGCGCGCGGTCTCGGGGATCGCCGCATGGCGCTCTGGAGCGGGTTCTGGATCGACACGCCGCAGAGCCGGATCTGGTTCGCGGGCGATACCGGCTATGGCGACGGGGCGCTCTTTCGCGATATCCGCGCCCGGCACGGCGCGCCGGACATCGCGGTGATCCCGATCGGGGCCTATGAGCCGCGCTGGTTCATGCAGCCCCAGCATGTGGCGCCCGAAGAGGCCGTGCGCATCTTCACCGATATCGGCCCCACGCAGGCGCTTGGCTGTCATTGGGGGACGTTCCAGCTGACCGACGAGCCGCGCGAAGAGCCGCCCGCCCTGCTGGGGCGCAGCCTTGCGGCGTCCGGGATCGCGGCGGAGCGCTTCCTCCCCTTCGCCCCGGGCGAGGTCTATCTGGCACCTTCCACGACCTGAGCGCATTGCCCCGACGAAACGCAGAGTCACGTCAGCGTTGACGGGTTTGCTTTCCCTAAATATAAAACTGACGTCAGTTTCATTTTTGGAGCCGGAACGTGACCTCCACCCTCGCAAATGCGTCGCAGGACGCCGCCGTGTTCTCTTTCCCGGAGCATCTTGCCACGACCAGCGCCGGACGCCCGAAGGGAGAGCGCACCCGAGCCCAGCTTCAGATCGCCGCCTGCAAGGTTTTGCAAGACGGCGGGCCGCAGGGCCTCACCGTCGCGGAGATCTGCAAGGCAGCCGGCGTCTCGAACGGCACGTTTTACCTCTACTTCAAGGATCGCAACGCCCTGCTCGACAGCCTGCTTCGGGGGTTCGTGGCCTTCCTTCAACTGGCGATGAGGGCGGCGAGCGAACGCGAGGGCCATGATGCGCCGCGCGCGGCGACCCGCGCCTATCTCCGTCTGTTCGAGCGAAATAGCGGGTTGATGCGCAGCCTGATCCACCCGACCGACGGCTTCCCCGAAGCGCAGGCGGCGTTTCAGACGCTGAACCGGGAATGGATCGAGGCGGTGGTCGCCTCCGTGGAACGCAGGCAGCGGCAGGAGGGCAAGATGGCGCCCCCGCGCGACGAATTGCTGCGCCGCGCCTATGCGCTGGGGGGCATGGTCGATCAATACCTCTCCAACCTTCTTCTGGCGAAGGACCCGGCCCTGATCGAGATATCGCAGGACCGCGATGCGGTGCTGGAGACTCTTTCGCTGCTCTGGGACCGGGGGATGACGGCATGAGCACCATTCCCGGCGCCGAGAACCTCTCCCGCGCGGAGCTGCAGCCCGAGATCGAACGCCGCTGGCAGGCTCAGCGCGCCCATGTCGTCGCGCATTCCGCCTTCTACCAAAGGCTCTGGCAAGGGCGCAGGCCACCCGAAGACCTGCGCGACCTGCCCGAAATGCCGCTCTCCGACAAATCGCAACTGCGGATCTCGCAGGCCGAGCATCCGCCCTTCGGCGACTACTTCGCCGCCACGCGCAGCACCGCCAACCGCCTGCATCGGACGTCGGGCACCACCGGTCAGGCCATGAACCTCGCCCTGTCGGCCCGCGACGCGTTGGTGACGCAGGAGGTCGGCGGGCGTTGTCACCGCTCTGCGGGGCTGACGGCGGAGCATACGGTGGTGCATTGCCTCAATTACCAGATGTGGATGGGCGGGCTGACCGATCACATGACGCTGGAGGCGACGGGCGCGCTGGTCGTGCCCTTCGGCGTCGGCTCGACCGAGCTGCTGATCCAGACGATCCGCGAGGTCGGCATCACCGCGATTTCCTGCACGCCCTCCTATCCTTCCGTCCTCGAGCGGGTCATCGCCGAGAAACACCCCGGACTGACGCCGCGCGATCTGGGCCTCAAGCTGGGTCTGTTCGGCGGCGAGCCCGGCCTTGACGACCCCGCCTTCCGCGCCCGCCTGCGCGAGACCTGGGGGATGGAGCCGCGCAACGCGAATTACGGCGTCTCGGACGTCTTCTCGAACTTCGCGGCGGAATGTCCGCATGACACGAAGCTGCATTTCATGGCCGCCGACGTGCTGCATCCCGAGCTGATCGACCCCGATACCGAAGCGCCGATCCCGCTGGAGGCCGGGGCGCGCGGCGAATTGGTTCTGACCCACCTCGTGCGCGACTGCCAGCCGCTGGTGCGGTTCCGCACGGGCGACATCATCACCATCGGCGAGACCGAGCCCTGCGCCTGCGGCTGCACCGGGTTTCGTTTCTCGGTCGTCGGGCGCTCCGATGACATGGTGGTCGTGCGGGGCCTGAACATGTTCCCCTCGATGGTCGCCGCCGTGCTCAACGAAATCCCCGAGCTTTCGGGAGACTATCGCATCACCCTCGACACGCCCCCGCCCTATGACACCCTGCCGGTCAGCGCGGAACTGGCGGAAGGGGTGCATGCAACGCCCGATCTGGCGCGCAAGGTGGAGCAGCGGATCAAGTCGAAACTGGGTGCGACGGCGAGCGTCACCCTGCTGCCCGCCCACAGCTTCCCGCGCACCGAGGGCAAGACCAAACGCGTCATCCGGAGTTTCCAATGAGCCATTTCACCTACGACACCGTCCTGAGCCAGCTTGGCGCCAAGGGCGTGCGCACCATCACCCTCAACCGCCCCGAGCGGCTCAACGCGATGAACCGTCAGCTGGTCGTCGATGTCGCGTGCGCCTTTGAGGACGCCAATGCCGACCCGGCCACCAAGGTGATCATCTTCACCGGGGCGGGCAAAGCGTTTTGTGCGGGCGATGACCGCAAGGCCCATACCCATCCCGAGACCGAGGAAGAGGCGCGCGAGATCGTGCACGCGATTCAGCGCGCGACCCATGCGATTACCCTCGGCGAGAAACCGGTGGTCGGCGCGATCAACGGCTGGGCCGTCGGCGGCGGCTTGGAATGGGCGATCAATTGCGACTTTCCGATCTGGGCCGAAAGCGCCAAGGGCTTCTTCCCCGAGGTCTCGCTGAACCTGTTCGTCACCGGGGCCGTCACCTCGCTCCTGCCCGCGCTGGTCGGGCTGAACAAGGCGCGCGAGATGCTGATCTTCGGCGACCGGTATTCAGCGAAGGACATGGGCGAGATCGGCGTGGCGTGGAAGGTCGTTGACGATGCGGCGCTGATCGCGGTGGCCGTCCAGACCGCCGAACGGCTCGCCGATCTTCCCGTCCTGTCGGTCCGCGCGATGAAACGCGTTCTCAATCACGCCGCGGTGCCGGACCTGCACCGGGCGCTGCAGCTCGAGACCGATGCCACGGTCGCGGGTTTCCTCGACCCGGAGACGACGCGGCGCGTGACCGAGTTCTGATCTGCGCGGGCAGAAGCTTTTTCAAACTCCGTCACTTATTGGGATTGCTTGCTTGTGGTGACCGGAACGAAGGGTCAGATTGAGGGCGGCGGACATCCGTGTGCCGCGCCCCGCTTTCGGGGCAACCGCACGGCGGAAAGAGAGGGATGACATGAGCTGGTCCTATTCAATCGGCAAGATCGGCGGCACGGTTCTCAGGGTGCATGTCACCTTCGTTCTGCTGATCATCTGGATCACCGCCTCGGCCTGGGCTGCCGAGGGACCGCAGGCCGCGCTGATCAACATGCTCTTCATCCTGTCGGTCTTCGCCTGTGTCGTGCTGCACGAATTCGGCCATGCGACGATGGCGGCCCGGTTCGGCGTGCGCACCCCCGACATCACCCTTCTGCCGATCGGCGGTCTGGCGCGGCTGGAGCGGATCCCGGAAAATCCCAAGCAGGAAATCCTGATCGCGGTGGCGGGTCCTGCGGTCAATGTCGTGATCTTCCTGATCCTGACGATCTTTCTTGGCGGCAGCGGCTGGCTGAGCGACCTGCAATCGCTCGACAATCCAGGACAAAGCTTCTGGGGGCGGCTCGCGCTAGTGAACGCGCTGCTCGTGGCGTTCAACCTGATCCCGGCCTTCCCGATGGATGGCGGGCGGGTGTTTCGCGCCGTGCTTGCGCTCTTCATGGACCGGGTGAAAGCCACGCAGGTCGCGGCGCGCACCGGGCAGGTCATCGCCGTGCTCTTCGCCTATTGGGGGCTGACGAGCGGCAACCCGATCCTCGTGCTGATCGCGGCGTTCATCTTCTTCGCGGCCGGGGCGGAAAGCTCGGATGCGGCGATGCGTGGCCTCGCCCATCGTTCGGCGGCGCGTGACGCGGTCATCACCTCCTTCGTGTCGCTGGCGCCCGACGACACGCTCGACACCGCCGCTCAGGCGATCCTGCACAGCTCGCAATCGGAGTTCCCCGTGCTCACGCCCGACGGGCAGTTCGTCGGCTTCGTCACCCGCGAGAGCGTGCTGGCCCGGCCCGACCCCGAATTCCGCCAGCGCCCCGTTTCCGAGATCATGTTCGACAACGTGCCCGTCGTGTCGCTGAAGACGGGGATGGACGATGTACTCGACGCGTTCGCGAAAGGGCGTATTCCCGCGGTGGCGGTGATCGGCAAGACCGGCAATTTCGTGGGGTTCATCAATCGCGAGAATATCGGCGAGTGGTTCATCCTCGCCCGCGGCAGCTAAGAGGCGCGCGCGCGCCCTGCCCTAGAGATAGACCGACAGGCCGCGCCAGCCCGCCAGCACCGCCGAAATCGCCATGACCACGATGGCGAGAGAGCGATACTGCGTGTTGTCGAGCCGCGCGAAGGCAGCCGTGCCCGCCCATGTCCCCAGCGCCAGCGCAGGCACCGAGACCAGCGTCAGCCAGAGCGCATCGCCATTCACCACGCCTGCCCAGATCAGCCCCGGCGTGGCCAGCAGCGAGGCCACGAAGAAGAACAGAAGCAACGAGGCCCGCGTCTGTACAGCTGTGGTGCCCGCGCCCAGATAATAAGCCACCGCAGGCGGCCCCGGCATCGCCGCGAGCCCGGAAAACGCGCCCGAGGCCACGCCCGCCAGCAACGCGAGTCCGCCATGGGGATGCGGGCGCGCAGGCTTGTAGCGCAGCAGCAGCGCCAGCCCCGCCAACACGGCGAGCGCGATCATCACCCGCGCGGCATCGGCGCTGACGGCGGTGAGCGCGAAAATCCCGACCGGAGTGCCCACAATCGCGCCCAGAGAGAGCCGCGCGAGCGAGGGTTTGTGCACATGCCCGTGCAGAGTGAAAAGGTCGCGGCACCCGACCGCGACCTGCAGCAGCACCGCCAGCGTCACCGCCTCGATCGGCGGCACCATCAGCGAGACGATCGGCACCGCGGCCAGCGCGAAACCGAACCCTGCGATGCCGCGCAAGAAGGCGGAGAAGAACACCGCCGTGATGACCAGCAGGGTCGTTGTGCTCAACATCCGGTCACGTCTCGGCCTGCGCGATGCGCGCCGCGCAGCCTGCCGCGCAGAAGGCGACCAGCCCCTCGACGGACCCCTGCGCATCGGACTGCGAGGCCAGCGCCGCGATCCGCCATTCCGAGGTCAGGAAGGCCAGAAGCGCCGCCACCGAATAGACGAACCCTTCGGCCACGACCGCCCGGCTGACCTTGGGATGCAGCGCGCAGATCTCGTCCATGAAGCGCTGCGCGGTCGGGTCGAACAGATCGGTCGAGATATCCGCCCAGGCCGGATCGGCCGAGACCATCGCCACAAGCCGCGCATAGGCCAGCCATTGCGGATCGCTGCCCGCCGCCTTCGCCAGATAGGGCCGGAAGAAGCAGCCGAGGATCGCCGTCAGATCGAGCGCCCCCTGCCCCTTCGCCTGCGCCAGAGCCTCCAGACGCAGACGCGCCAGCTCTTCGGCGCGCCGCTCCACAACTTCGCGAAACAGCGCCTCTTTCGAGCCCCCGTGATGGTTCACCAGCCCCAGCGGCACCTCGGCCAGCGCGGCGATGTCGCGCACCTTCGCGCCTTCGAATCCGTCCCGCGCAAAGACCGTTTCCGCCGCATCGAGAATCCGTGAACGACTCGCGAGAGAGCGCTTCGACGGCGCTCTAAGCCTTTGTTTCTCGGTCGTCTTTTTCGTCATCAGATCGGGGCTTGCTTATTTTGAACAATGGTTCAATTTAAGAATGTCTGGGAGGAGACGCAACATGACAAATACGAGGGGCAGGTTCGCCCTGATCGGCGCGGGCCCGATGGGTCTGGCCGCGGCCAAGGTGCTGGGCGAACAGGGGGTAGACTATCAGGGCTTCGAGCTGCACAGCGATGTGGGCGGGCTCTGGGATATCGAGGGCGCGCATTCGACGATGTATGAAAGCGCGCATCTGATTTCCTCGAAGCGGATGACGGAATTCACCGATTTTCCGATGCGCGACGAGGTGGCGGAGTATCCCAGCCACCGCGAGATGGCGCAGTATTTCCGCGATTTCGCCGATCATTTCGACATTCGCCGGCATTACCGCTTCGGCGCGGAGGTGACCAAACTCGAGCCGCTGGGCGACGATGACGAGGGCTGGCGGGTCAGCTGGCGCGATGCGGAAGGAGAGCATTCGGAGGTCTATGCTGGCGTTCTGATCGCCAATGGCACGCTCTCCGAGCCGAACATGCCGGACTTCCCGGGCCAGTTCGACGGCGAGCTGATCCATTCCTCGGCCTATCGCGACCCCTCGCAATTCGCCGGCAAACGGGTGCTCGTCGTGGGCGCGGGCAATTCCGGCTGCGACATCGCGGTGGACGCGATCCACCACGGCAAAAGCTGCGATCTCTCGATGCGACGCGGCTATTACTTCGTGCCGAAATACGTCTTCGGCAAACCCGCCGACACGCTGGGCGGCGCGATCAAGCTGCCGATGTGGCTCAAGCGCAAGATCGACGGCGCGCTGCTGAAATGGTTCGTGGGCGATCCGCAGAAATACGGGTTTCCCAAGCCCGATTACAAACTCTACGAGAGCCATCCGATCGTGAACTCGCTGGTGCTGTTCCACGCAGGCCACGGCGATCTGAAAGTGCGCGCCGATATCGAACGGCTCGACGGAAAAACGGTGCATTTCAAGGATGGCACGCAGGCCGAGTATGACATGATCCTCGCGGCCACCGGCTACAAGCTGCACTACCCGTTCATCGCGCCGGAGTTGCTGAACTGGCAAGGCGATGCGCCGCATCTGTACCTGAACGCGATGCATCCCAAGCGCGATGATCTCTTCGTGCTGGGGATGCTCGAGGCGAGCGGACTTGGCTGGCAGGGTCGCCACGAGCAAGCCGAGATGGTGGCGCGCTACATTCGCGGGCTGCGCGATGGCTCGGAGGCCGCGAAGCGCCTGCAGGCGAAGAAGGCCGAAGGGTTCGAGCGCGCGACCGGCGGCATGGCCTATCTCAAGCTCGCGCGGATGGCCTATTACGTGGACAAGGCGACCTATCGCAAGGCGGTCACCGGCTGGATCAAGGCGCTCAGCGGGAAGGCGGCGGCATGACGGGGCTCGACGCGGTCCGGCTGAATTTCAGCCCCGGCGCCCTGCATCTGCTCAACGCGATCCTCGGCATCGTCATGTTCTCGGTCGCGATCGACCTATCCCCGCGCGATTTCCGCCCCCTGGTGCGCAGGCCCTGGGCGCTGATCGTGGGGTTCACGTCGCAATTTCTGGTGCTGCCCGCGCTGACCTTCGGGCTGGTGCTGGCGCTGCAGCCCAGCCCCTCGATTGCGCTCGGGCTGATCCTCGTGGCGGCCTGCCCGGGCGGAAATGTCTCGAACTTCTTCACCCACCGGGCGGGTGGAAACACGGCGCTCTCGGTCTCGCTGACCGCCTTCGCCACGGTGGCGGCGATCGTGCTGACGCCGCTCAATATCGCCTTCTGGGGCAGCCTTTACGCGCCGACGCGCGCGCTGCTGCACGAGACCCATATCGATCCGGTGAGCGTGGCGATCACCGTGGGCGTCATGCTGCTTTTGCCGCTGATCGCCGGGATCACGCTGAACCATTACCGCTATGACCTCACGACGCGCATCCGCGATCCGCTGAAGTGGATCTCGATGGCGATTTTCGTGGCTTTCGTCGCGCTCTCGCTCAGCGCCAATTGGCAGTATTTCGTGCAATTCGTCGGGCTGATCGCGGGAATGGTGGTGCTGCACAACGCGCTGGCCTTCGCGGGCGGCTATGGCACCGCGACGCTAGCGCGGCTGTCGCCCTTCGACCGGCGCGCGATCACCATCGAGACGGGCATCCAGAATTCCGGCCTCGGCCTCGTGCTGATCTTCGCCTTCTTCGGCGGCCTTGGCGGCATGGCGATCGTCGCGGCCTTCTGGGGCATCTGGCACATCATCGCGGGCTTCGCGATCTCGACACTCATGAGACGAAAGGAGGCCGCACGATGACCCGGATCCTGATTACCGGAGCGGGCGGCATGATCGGCCGCGTACTCACCGCCGAACTGTCTGAGAGCGGCCATGAGGTCATCGCGACCGATCTGGCTTGCCCCGACACCCTGCCCGAAGCCGTGCGCTTCGTGGCGATGGATGTGACCACCGACGCCCCCGCCAAGGTCATCGCGCGCGAGCGGCCCGAGGTGATCGTGCATCTCGCCTCCATCGTGACGCCGGGCCCCGGAATGGGGCGCGAGCTGGCCTATAAGGTCGATGTGGAGGGCACGCGCAAGGTGCTGGATGCGGCGCTTTCGGTCGGGGTTCGGCGGCTCGTCGTGACCTCCTCGGGCGCGGCCTATGGCTATCACGCCGACAATCCCGTGCCCCTGCGCGAGAGCGATCCGGTGCGCGGCAATCCCGAGTTTGCCTATGCCGATCACAAGCGGCAGGTCGAGGAGATGCTGGCCGAGGCGCGCACCGCCCACCCTGCCCTCGAGCAGGTCGTGCTGCGGGTGGGCACCGTTCTGGGCAAGGGCACCGACAACCAGATCACAGCGCTTTTCCGCAAGCCGCGTCTGCTCGCACTGAGGGGCTGCGAGAGCCCCTTCGTCTTCATCTGGACCCGCGATCTCGCGCGCATCCTGATCCGCGCTGCGACCGATGGGCCGCCCGGAATCTTCAACGTCGCGGGCGACGGCGCGCTCGGCGTCAGCGATCTCGCGCGGCGTCTTGGCAAACCTGTGCGCCGCTTGCCCGCGCTTGGCATCAAGGCGGCGCTAGCCATCGCCCATCCGCTGGGGCTGAGCCGCTACGGGCCAGAGCAGGTGCGCTTCCTGCAATACCGCCCCGTTCTGGCCAACGACGCGCTGAAGGAAGTCTTCGGCTACACGCCCGAGCTGACCAGCGCCGAGGTTTTCGACCTCTGGGCCCGCGAGGCGGGGCTATGAGCACGCGCGTCGCGGTAATCTCGGGCGGCGCCGGGGGGCTTGGGCAGGCGCTCTCGGCGGGGCTGCGCGCCGAGGGATGGCAGGTCGTGCTGCTCGACCGGGATATCTCCGGGCTAACGGCCAAGCCGAACGAGGAAGCCATCGCCTGCGATCTGACCGACGCGGATCAGCTTGCCAGCGCCTGCGCCGATATCCGCGCGCGCTATCCCCGGATCGATCTGGTGATCTACAATGCAGGTGTCACCCAGATCGGGCCGTTCTCCGAGCTGACCGAGGCCGCGCATCGCAAGGTCTTCGAGATTAACTATTTCGCGGCGACCGCGATGGCGCGGCAGTTCCTCGAACCCGTGCGGGAAAGCCACGGCACGCATCTGGCGATTTCCTCGGTCGCGGGGTTTTCGCCGCTCTACCACCGCACGGCCTATGCAGCGTCGAAACATGCACTGGAAGGGTTCTTCAAGTCGCTTCGTTCGGAGGAAGCGCCGCATGGCGTGCGCGTGCAGATCGCGGCGCCGTCCTTCGTGGCGACCAATATCGACCGGGCCGAGCGGCAATCGGACGGCATCACGCGCCCCGGTGCGGCTGCGGACGGGGTGGATTACATGACGCCAGAGGCTGCCGCACAGGTGATCCTTACTGGGCTCAAGCGCGGCCGCCCGATGATCCCGGTGGGCCGCGTCGCGCGGCTCGCGTGGTGGATCAACCGCGCCTCGCCCCGGCTGTTCCAGCGGCTCATGGAGCGCAACATCGCGAAGGGCCAATCCTGAGGGCGGGCACAATGGCCTTTCGCTAGATATCTCGAAAAATCGCGCCCGACTTGATCGAGCGCATTGAAGCGACTCGTCCCCTCAGCGCTAATCTGGCCCCGATCCCGTGAAGGTCGGAGGCCCGTGATGCGATCACTCTCATCGATAGTTTCCCGCACCCCGGTGGATGGGTGCGACCGAATGCTCCACCTCGGGCGCGTTGACTTTATTTGCGCGAATGCGCATATGCGAATGTAGAAATGGAGGCACCGATGATCGTGACTGTTCTCTCCGCGCTTGCCGAACCCACCCGGCTGGGGGCGATGCAGCTTTTGCACGATGGGGGCGAGCATTGCGCCTGCGAGTTGATGGCGCGTCTCGATGCCACCCAGTCGCGCATGTCGCGTCATATGGGCGTGCTGAAAGCCGCGGGACTGGTGGTCGATCGGCGCGATGCGCAATGGGTCCGGTATCGGGTGAACCCCGATCTCTCCCCGGACATCCAGCAAATCCTGAGCGCGGTCATGAAAGCCAGCGCCAGCACGGAAAGGACCGCGGCATGAGTGTGACGCAGCATGAAACGCCGCATGGCGGGATGCCCGGCTGGGCGTGGAGCGTGGTCGTCGCGGCAGGCCTCGTCGCGTGGTGGGTGGTTTACCACCAGCTCCCGGCCCTCTCCGAATGGATCGTCTCGCTGCTGCCGGTCGCCCGCGACACCCATACCGGCGAGGCGCTGGCCTTCTTCTTCTACGACGTGCCGAAAGTGATGATGCTGCTCACCCTGATCGTCTTCGCGATGGGGGTCGTGCGCAGCTTCTTCAGCCCCGAAAAGACCCGCGCGCTTCTGTCGGGCAAGCGCGAGGGCGTCGGCAACGTGATGGCGGCGGGCTTGGGCGTGTTGACCCCGTTCTGCTCCTGCTCGGCGGTGCCGCTGTTCATCGGCTTCGTCTCCGCGGGCATCCCGCTGGGCGTCACCTTCTCCTTCCTGATCGCAGCCCCGATGGTCAACGAGGTGGCGCTGATCCTGCTGGTCGGCCTCGTCGGCTGGCCCGTGGCGCTGGTCTATCTCGGCTTCGGCCTCGCCATCGCGATCGTCGCGGGCTGGGTGATCGGCCGGCTCCATGTCGAGGGCTGGCTGCAGGATTGGGTGCGCGACATCCATTCCGGCGCGACCACGCCGGGCGCGGTCGAGAGCGACGATCTGAGCATGACCGACCGCTATCGCCTGGGCCTCGAGGCCGTGCGCGAAATCTTCGCCAAGGTCTGGATCTGGATCATCGTCGGGATCGCCATGGGCGCGCTGATCCACGGCTATGTGCCGCAGGACCTGATGGTGCGCATCATGGGCTCGGGCACGTGGTGGTCGGTGCCGGCCGCGGTGTTGATGGGCGTGCCGATGTACACCAACGCCGCCGGCGTCATCCCGATCGTCGAGGCGCTTCTGGGCAAGGGCGCGGCGCTCGGCACGGTTCTCGCCTTCATGATGTCGGTGATCGCGCTGTCCATGCCCGAGATGATCATCCTGCGTCAGGTCCTCAAACTGCGCCTGATCGCGGTGTTCATCGGGGTCGTCGCCAGCGGCATCCTCGCCGTCGGCTTCCTGTTCAACGCATTGTTCTGAGGAGAAAAGAGATGAAGGACGTCAAGGTTTACGGCCCCGGCTGCAAGCGCTGCGAAAAGACCGAGGAGATGGTCAAGGAAGCGGCCGCCAAGCTCGGCATCGAGGTCTCGGTCGAGAAGGTGACCGATCCCCGCGCGATCGCCATGGCTGGCGTGATGTCGACCCCCGGTGTCTCCGTCGACGGGAAGCTGGTCCATTCGGGCGGCCTGCCGGATAGCGGTAAGCTCGAGGGCTGGCTGTCGGCCTGAACGCCCCTTTATCCGTCCCGAAAAAGAAGACCCCGCGCCGGGTGGCGCGGGTGAGCTGGCGGGTTGAGTTCATCATGGGACAGGCTGACCGAGCCCGGCCTCGTAGAGGCGGAACCACGTCTCCCTATCGATCTGAACCTTGAGCGCATCGGAAAGCTTCGCGATCCGCTCGAGGTTATTGGTCCCCATCACCGGGATGATCCGCGCCGGATGGGCGAGCAGGAAGGCCGTCGCGACGGCTGCGCGATCCACGCCCTGCGCCTGCGCGATATCGTCGAGAACCGCCTGCACCCGGCCCTCGCCCGTCATCAACGCGCCGCCGCCCAGGGGCGACCACGCCATCACGGGCTGCGCCTGCCGCTGGTGGAAGGCCAGATCGCCATTGGTGAAGGGCGACACGCAACCAAGACTGATCTCGATCTGGTTGGTCACCAGCGGCGTCTTCATCCCCGATTGCAGCAGCTCCCAGTCCCACGGGCGGAAGTTCGACACGCCCACCGCGCGCACCTTCCCGGACGCCACGAGATCGTCGAGCACCGCTCCGGTCTCGTGGTGATCCATCAGCGGATCCGGGCGATGGATCAGCAGCAGGTCGATCCGGTCGGTCGCCAGCTCCCGCAGCGAGGCGTCGACCGAAGCTTCGACATGCGCGCGCGAGGTGTCGTAATGCTTCACCTTGCGATGCGAATGACGGCCCGCCGAGACGATGATGTCGCATTTCGTGACGATCTCCATCTGATCGCGCAGCGACGGGTCCTCGCGCATCGCCGCGCCGAAGACCCCTTCCGCCGTGTAGCCGCCATAGATGTCGGCATGGTCGAACGTGGTGATCCCCTGCGCCAGACAGGCGTCGATCTTGGCGCGCACATGGGCGGGCGAGGTGTCGGCGTCGTCGGCCAGCCGCCACATGCCATAGACGATCCGGCTGACCGCGACATCCGAGGTAAGGTCGATCTTTTCCATTAGCGGCGTTTCCCTTCTGCGAGCGGTGTTGCGAGCGGCCCCATAGATTTCGGGCAGCGAGACCGTGTCGATATGCGGATAGCCCTACAAGATGAAGGCGCGAATGCCCATCTCGCGGAATTCCTCGAGCTTCGAGAGCACCTGATCGGGTGAGCCCACCAGCGACGCACCGCAGCCGGAGCGCGCGCCCCGGTCCAGAGGTTCGGCGCGACAAAGCCGCTCTCATCAGCACTGCAGTCATGCGTCTCCCCTTCGAGTTAACTTAGGTAAACAACCTGCTTGATAGCGCACCGGCCTGCCGACCGATCATCAGGTTTCCGAGCTGCTGTGTCGAGATATCGCAGCGGAACCCGAAAGACCCGGTGCAGCGCTCGATCGAGACCGGGGAGGCCGTGCGCTTCCCCGCACGACCTTGGCGGTGCGTCGCCTGAGGGCACAGAGGTCAGGCCGGGCCATGGCCTGGCCGCCTGCGCTCTGGGCGCGAGGGACTGCGACGCTGAGTCACCCCTCAAGCGTTTGACGCGGATCAATTCTCGGCTCACCCTCATGTGATACGAGTTTGAGCGATGACCCGACCCCAACGCGCCTCCAGAGCCTTTGACGGCAAGATCGAACGCGGCCCGCGCCTGCACGCGCCGCGCTTCGATGGATTGCGCCGCGCGCAATCGGCGCTGCTGACCGCGCTCGTCGCGATCCTGCTGCAGGTCGTCCTTCTGACCGATCATCTGGGTGCGGCCGCCATAGCCGCCACCGGCCGGGCCGCGCCCGGCGCGCAGATGGGGCTGCTGCAGATCTGTACCGGCGAGGGGATCGTCTACATGACCCCGCAGGGCGAAACGGTCGCCGCGCCGGATGGGGCCGCGCCCCAGCCCGGCCAGACCGCGCCCACCGGTCAAGTCCACAGCCAATGCGCAGTCTGCGGCTCGGCCTCGGTCTGCGCGTTTGAAGCCCCCGACACGATCGTCACCCCGGCCCGTCTCTACCGCGAGATCGCCCCGCTCCACGCGTCCCTTGAGCGGGTCTCTCTCCCGGTGCAGACCGCGCCCCGTTTCCGGCACGCCCGCGCCCCTCCTGTCGTCTGAGTGCGTCCCTGCACGTCGATCCCGACGTGCTTTTTTCCAAACCAGACACATGGCTCGCGACTGCGCCCGTCTCTCGATGGCGGTGCGTTGCGATATGACAGGATGATCCCGATGAAACGACGCGACTTTCTTCTGACTTCTTCGACCGGCCTCGCGATGGTGGCCTCCGGCGCCGCTGCCGAGGATATGAAACCGATGGACGGCATGCCGATGTCGCCGATGGACTGGACCGACCAGAACGGGCTGACCCGCTTTCTCAAGACCGACACCGCGCCGCTCGAAAACGAGTTCGAGAAATACCCCCGCTGCCCCTATTGCGGCATGATGCGGCAGATGTTCAGCCAGACGCGCCACCTGATCGTCTATGACAACGACACGGTCGACGGCACCTGCTCGCTGCATTGCGCGGCGATCAGCCTCGCGCTGAACGTGGATGCGGGTCCGAAGACGATCTATGCGGGCGATGCGGGCGCGGACGCCAAGGTCAAGCCGCTCGCGGTGGTCGACGACATGACCTACGTGATCGACGCGAAAAAGCCCGGCACGATGACCGGCACGTCGAAATACGCCTATGCCGATCCGGCCAAGGCGGATGCGGCGGCCAAGGACGGGGGCAAGGTGGCGAGCTTCGACGAGGCGCTGGTCATGGCCTATGCCGACATGGCGCGCGACACGATCAACATTCGCAAACGCCGCGCCGAGCGCCGCGCCCGCGCCGGTCAGTGATCGCCTCAAGGCGGGGCCCGCGCGGCCCCGTCCTTTCCGACCTCTATTCAAGGAGTTGCAAGACGATGTGCAACCATCCCTGCCATCACGGGGGCACGCCCGCACGCCCCCCGTCGCGCCCGACGCGGCGCCAGATGCTCAAACGCGCGGCGGGCCTCGCCGCTGCCCTCTCGCTCGGCCCGGGGCTGAGTGCTGCGCGCGCCGATGCACCCACACTCGACCTGCCCCCGCCCGGCCCCGGCGACACCTGCCCGGTCTGCGGCATGTTCGTCTACAAATACCCCGAATGGGTCACCACGGTGCTCTACGCGGATGACTATGCCGATCATTTCGACGGCGCCAAGGACTACTTCAAATACATGTTCGACATGGAGAAATACGCCTTTGGCCGGACCGCCGACCAGATCACCGGTATGGGCGTGACCGAGTATTACGGGCTCAAGCTGATCGACGCGCGCGAGGCGCTTTATGTCGTGGGCTCGGACGTTCTGGGCCCGATGGGGCACGAGCTGGTGCCGCTGATGAACGCGGTCGATGCGCAGGATTTCATGCGCGACCACAAGGGCCAGAAGCTGCTGCGCCATGACGAGGTCACGCCGGAGCTGATCGACGCGCTCGATCAGGGTGGCCCGTTCTGATGCGCCGTTCGAGCTATGTTTTCGCGGGGTTCGGCGCCCTGACGCTGCTGCTGGCGGTGGAGCTTTATTACCCCGTCTTCGCGCGCCCTCATCGCGATGGGCGTCTGCTCGAAGAGCGCACACTGGTCGCGCGGCTGGGACTGACCGATCCGGCGCTGTTTACCGAGGCGCGCTATACCCGGAACCCCAGCCTCGCCGATCTGAACACACCGTTTCAGGATCATCCGGGCAGCTTCGACCACTTCCCCTCCGGCACCTTCGTGCCGCCCCCCGCCGCGCCCGGCAAGGGCTGGCTCCTCTTCCAACCCGAGGCCGCGAAATGACCCCATTCCTGCGCCGCCAGCGCGCGCTGGCCGATTTCACCCTCGCCGCTCTCGCCCGCCGCAAGGGCAAGAATATCGCCCTGATCGCGGTCTATTCCGTGGTGGTATTTGTGCTCGCCTCGGCGATGTTCTTCGCCGCCAGCCTACGGTTCGAAACCACCACCGTGCTCGAAGGCGCGCCCGAGATCACCGTGCAGAAAATCACGCTCGGCCGTCAGGACCTGATCGACGGATCGGTCGCGGACGAGATCGCCGCGATCCGCGGTGTGACCGAGGCGCATCCCCGGCTCTGGGGCTATTATTACGACCGGATCAATGGCGCGAATTACACCGTCATGGTGCCTGACGACCCCGAGATGATGCCCGACCCCGGTCAGATCGCAATTGGCGAGGGCATCCCCCGCGCACGCGGCCTCGAATGGGCAGGCGCGCCGGTTTTCCTGTCGCGCTACGAGGGCGATCTGAAGAAATTCGACGTCGCCAAGACCTTCAGCCGCGACTCCGCGCTGATGACCTCGGACCTGATGCTGATGAACGAGGCTGATTTCCGCGACTTCTTCGACATACCCAAAGGCCGCTACACCGATGTCGTGGCCCGCGTGCGCAACCCCAACGAGGTCGCTACCATCGTCCAGAAAGGCTCGAACGCGCTGCCGCAGATGCGCTTCGTCACCCGCGCCGATATCGCGCGCACCTATCAGAAGCTCTTCGACTGGCGCGAGGGGCTGCTGACGGCGCTGGCCTTCGCGGGCATCCTCGCCTTCGTCATTTTCGCCGCCGAAAAAGCCAGCGGGCTCTCGGCCGAGGAAGCGCGCGAGATCGGCATCCTCAAGGCGGTGGGCTGGAATACGCGCGACGTGATCGCGATGAAGATGTGGGAAGGCGGGCTGATCTCGCTCGCGGCCTTCCTGATCGGCACCGTCGCGGGCTTCGCCCATGTGTTCTTCTTCGGCGCCCCGCTTTTTGCACCGATCCTGAAGGGCTGGGCGGTGATCTATCCCGATTTCCCGCTGAGCCCGCATGTGGACGGGCTGCAACTGCTGACGCTCGCGCTGCTGACCACCCTGCCCTATATCGCCGCGACCGTGGTGCCGATCTGGCGCACAGCCTCGGCCGATCCCGATGCCGTGATGCGCTGAGGAGCCCGCCATGATCACTCTACAATCCGTGACCAAGACCTATAATGCGGGCCGCCCCAATGCCGTGACCGCGCTGGACGGGATCGACCTGACCATCGAGGGCCGGGCCGTCACCGTTCTCAAGGGACCGTCGGGCTCGGGGAAATCCTCGCTCCTGTCGGTCGTGGCCTGCATGGCGCGCCCCTCCACGGGCCGCGTCAGTCTCGATGGCGAGGTCGTCTCGGGCCTGCCCGAGCACTTCCAGACCGAACTGCGGCGCGAGCGGTTCGGCTTCATCTTCCAGCGGTTCAACCTCGTGCGCGGCTTGACCGTGCTGGAAAACGTGATGCTGCCCGCCGCGCCGCTGGGTCAGCCCTTCGGGGAGCTCCGCGCGCGTGCGATGGACCGGATCGAGGCGCTGGGTCTGGGGCCGCGCGCCCAGACCCGGATCGAGCTGCTCTCGGGCGGCGAGGCGCAGCGCGCAGCGATTGCGCGGGCGCTGATCAACGATCCCCCGATCCTTATCGCGGACGAGCCCACGGCCAATCTCGACAGTGCGCTTTCCGAGACCTTCCTGCAGATCGTCGCCGAGGAGAAAGCGCGCGGGCGCACCGTCATCATGTCGAGCCACGACCCCCGCGTCTGGGGCGCGGATTGCGTCGACCGGGTGGTGGCGATGCGTGACGGGCGGATCGAGGATGCCCCCGCCCAGCAGGAGCCGCAGCCATGATCTTTCAAACGCCGATCATGGCGCTCTTGCTGGTGGCGGGTCTGGCCGCGCTGACAGCCCTCTGGGCGGGCGGTTTCGCCGTGACCGTGCTGCGCCGCTGGGACCTGACGGATATGGGCGCGCGCCAACTGCGGATGGAGCGGATGACCGAGCTGGTCTCGACCCTCTTCGCCGCCGTCATGCTGGCCGAGCTCGCGGCGCTTTTGCTCTTCGTCTTCAATGCCGACCGGATGTCGTCGCTATTCGTCGGCGCGATGTGTGCGGTCGGCACGCTCAACGTGAACGATTACGGCTTCCCCGCGCTCTATCTCAAGATCGGGGTGTTCTTCGCCGCCGTGATCTGGCTGATCCTCGACCGGGCCGACAGGCTGGGACGGGACTACCCGCTGACCCGCGTGAAATACGCAGCCCTCTTGGCGATCACGCCGCTGATCCTTGCCGATGGCGCGGTCGAGTTGAGCTACTTCCTCGACATGCAGACCGATGTGATCACCTCGTGCTGCTCGAAGCTGTTCACGCCGAACAATCCCAATCTCGCGAACCAGATGGCGGGCGTCGGCGAGGCGCAGGCGCTCTGGCTGCTTGGCCTCACCGCGCTGATCGCCTTGGCGGCAGGGATCGCGGCGTTGATCCGCAAGCGCGGCTACGGGCTTTACGCGCTGGCCTCGGCGCTGATGTTCGGGATGGGGCTGACCGCGATCGTCGCCACGATCTCGCTCTATATCTACGAAAACCCCAACCATCATTGCCCGTTCTGCATCCTCAAGCCCGAATACGGCTATGTCGGCTACGCGCTTTATGTGCCGCTGTTTCTGGCCACCGCAGCCGGGCTCGGGGCGGGCGTGCTCAGCCCGTTTCAAAAGCGCGCTTCGCTGGCGGGGCCCCTGCCGGGTTTGATGCGGCGGCTGCTGATCTGGTCGATGGCCGGGTTCGCCACCTTCGGGATCGTCTGCCTGATCGTGATCTGGCGCTCGCATCTGATCCTCTTCGGGTAAGCTGTCCGCGACGCGGGCAGCCCCGATTTGGGCCATTGTCGCGCCGGGCTATGTCGTAAGGCAACCGCGCCGGGCGCGGGAACGCGAACTGGAGGAGGACAGACCATGAGCAAGGCACAGGCGGTGATTATCGGAGTGGGCGACGGGCTTTCAGCCGCAGTGGCGCGGGAGCTTGCGCCCGATTATGACCTGACGCTGGCGGCCCGCAGCGCCGAGAAGATGCAGGCGCTGGCCAAGGAAACCGGCGCGCGCATGGTTCAACTGGATGCGACCGACGAGGCCGCGATTGCCGATCTGTTCGACGCCCTGCCCGCGCCGCCGCGCGTCGTCGTCTACAACCCTTCGGGCCGGTTGCGCGGCCCGGTGGCGGAGCTCGATGCCGCCGAGGTTCGCACCGCCGTCGAGATCACCGCGATCGGGGCGTTTCTGGCCGGCAAGCACGCCGCGCGGCGGATGCTCGAAGCCGAGCCTACCGAGGGCACTCGCGGCACCATCCTGTTCACCGGCGCCTCCGCCGGGGTGAAAGGATTCGCGCGCTCCGCCCCTTTCGCGATGGGGAAATTCGCGCAGCGTGGGTTGGCCGAGAGCATGGCGCGCGAATTGCACCCGCAAGGCATCCATGTGGCTTGGGTGAATATCGACGGCATGATCCTCAATCCGGGCTGCAGCGAGGCGCCCGACAAGCCCGGCTCGATGCTGCGCCCCGAGGCGATCGCGAAGACCTATCGCCAGCTGATCGAGCAGGATCGCAGCGCCTGGACGAACGAGATCACGCTGCGCCCCTGGGTCGAGACGTTCTGAGGCGGCGGGCGCTCAGCGCCCCTTGCCCGCCTCCAGCGCCGCCGCGCGCATCGCCGACAGCGACTGGCGCGGGGTCAGCGCCTCGGGCGAGATCACGAGGTCCAGCACCGCGCCGGTCTCCGACGCCCGCGCACGTTCGAACGCAGCGGCGAAATCCTCCGTCCGCTCGACCCGCTCGCCGTGGAAGCCATAAGCCTTCGCCAGCGCCGCGAAATCGGGGTTCACCGCCATCGAAGTGCCCGACACGCGGGTCGGATAATTGCGCTCCTGATGGGCGCGGATCGTGCCGTAGATCCCGTTATTGAGGATCAGGATGATCGGCTGCGCGCCCGCCTGCGCGGCGGTGGCAAGCTCCTGCGAGGTCATCTGGAAATCGCCATCGCCCGCGAAACAGACCACCGTCTTCTCGGGCTGCGCGACCTTGGCCGCGATGGCCGCCGGCACCCCGTAGCCCATCGCGCCCGATTGCGGCGCAAGCAGCGTGGCGTTCGGCCCGAAGCGGAAGAACCGCCCCGGCCAGACCGCGAAATTGCCCGCCCCGTTGGTCAGGATCATGTCCTCGGGGAGGTGCTCGCGCAGATAGGCGCAGACCTTGCCCATATCGACCGGCGAGGGCAGATCGGGCAGGTCGAAGCCCGCCTCATAGGCCGCGCGGCCCTCGGCCCGCCAGTCGGCCCAATCGCCCTTGACCGGCTCCAGCGCGCCAAGGGCTGCGGCAAAGGCGTTCGGCCCGGCATGGATACCCAGTTCGGGACGGTAGATCTTGCCGATCTCCAGATCCGAGCCGTGCACATGGATCAGCCGCTGTGCGGGCTGCGGCACGTCCAGCAGCGTGTAGCCATCGGTCGTGTTCTCGCCAAAGCGCGCGTTAATCGCGAGGATCACGTCGGCCTCGCGCATCAGGCGCTTCACATGCGGCGCCATCCCGACGCCCGCATCGCCGCAGAAGACGGGCGAATTATTGTCGAACTGATCCTGATAGCGAAAGACGGAAAGCACAGGGATATCAGAGACTTCCGCGAAGGACCTAATGGGCGCAGCTCCGTCCCCGCGCCAGTTGCACCCGCCATAGAGGATCAGCGGACGCTTCGCCCCCGCCAGTATCTCGCGCAGCTCGCCCATCGCCGCCGGATCGGGCTGCGGCTCGGTGATCCGGACGGGCGCACCAAGCGGCGCGACGTCGGTCATCGCGGTCAGCATATCCTCGGGTAGCGCGACCACGACCGGACCGGGCCGCCCGCTCACAGCCATAGTCCAGGCGCGCGAGAGGATTTCGGGAATGCGCTCGACCCGGTCGATCTCGACGGCCCATTTCGCCATCGTGCCGAAGACCGCCTTGTAATCGAGCTCCTGAAACGCCTCGCGGCCCTTCATATCGGTGCCGACCTGCCCCACGAAGAGGATCATCGGCGCGGAATCCTGCATCGCCGTATGCACCCCGATCGACGCATTGGTGGCCCCGGGTCCGCGCGTGACCATGCAGATGCCGGGCTCCCCGGTCAGCTTGCCGTAAGCGGCGGCCATGAAGCTCGCCCCGCCTTCCTGCCGACACAGCACGAAATCCAGCGTGCCCTGCGTGTCGTGCAGCGCGTCGAGCACCGCGAGATAGCTCTCGCCCGGCACCCCGAACGCCTTGCGCGCACCAAGCCCCACGAGGCTTTCGACCAGAACCTGACCACCGTTTCTCATGCGCGCGCCTCTCTCCCGTTTGCGGCTCCGCGCGATGACGCGGATCTTGCGAGAGGCGTAGCACGCGCCAAATCCGAGCGCACCCCCGGCAGGCCGCGAGCGCGCGCGGAAGCTTATCCGGCGAGGTAGGTCCGGAACCACGCGATCATGCGCTCCTCGGCCAGCTTGGCGGCGGCCTCGTCGTAGCGCGGCGTCGTGTCGTTGTGAAACCCGTGGTTCACGCCTGGATAGATATAGGCCTCGTAGCGCTTGTCGTTTTCCTCGAGCGCCTTTTGATACTCCGGCCACATCGCATTGATCCGCTGGTCGAGCGCTGCCAGCTGGATCATCAGCGGCGCCTCAATCATCGCGACTTGCGCGCTGTCTGGCGCAGCCCCGTAGAACGGCACGCCCGCGCCCATCTCGGGATAGGCGACGGCGAGCTTGTTCACCACGCCCCCGCCATAGCAGAACCCGGTCGCACCGACCTTGCCGTTGGTGCCGTCGAGCGTCTGGAGATACTCGAACCCGGCGAAGAAATCATTGAGCAGCGCACCCTGATCGAGGCTGCGCTGCATCGTGCGCCCCTCGTCATCATTGCCCGGATAGCCGCCGAGCGAGGACAGCCCATCGGGCCCCATCGCCACGAAGCCCGCCTTGGCGAGGCGGCGCACCACGTCGCGGATATAGGGGTTCAGGCCGCGGTTCTCATGCACGACGAGGATCACCGCGGGCGGATTGTCCGGGTCAATCTGCGTCGGGCGCACCAGATAGGCGGTGATCTCGCCGGTGCCGTTCGGGCTGGGATAGGTGATGTCCTCGCCCAGAATGTCCGGATCGTCCTCGGCCACCTTCTGGGCCAGCGCATAATCGGGCGCGAGCGCGCCGAGGATCGCCAGCGCGGTCACGCCGCCCACCGCCCATTTCCCCGCCCGATCGAGAAATTCCCGTTTCGAGATCTTGCCATGGACATAGTAATCGTAAAGATCGAGAAGTTCCTGGTCGAAATCGGCCGCCGTCAAGCGGCGCGCATTGGCTGGATCGGTCATGGTGAATCCTCCTCCTGAGACCGGGAAGCATATCACGCACGAGTGATTTTCCGTCGCATTATCGACGCGCATTTCATGCGAGGCGCCCGCCTCACGCCGCGGCTGATCTAGCGTGCCGCGTCGCATCACAAACCAAATATTCTCAATAGACCTTGGGTTGCATCTTGCAATTACGTTACGTTTATAGGTTGTTAAACCTATTGGCCCCGCCCCGCTGTAACGTGTCATCTCGAGGAGCCCCGAATTGAAAACTTTTCGCCCTGTCATCGGTATTATTTTGGTTGCGGGCGCGCTTTGGGTGATCGTCGGAGAGCAGATGTCGGGCGTGAGCGCCGATGCCGTCGTCAATGCGCCCGTGGTCACGGTTCGCAGCAGCACCGCCGGCAAGCTGTCGATGCCGAAACGACCGCTCGGCGCCCATGTCGACAAGGGCGAGCGGCTGGCCACCGTCGATGATATCCTCTCGGACACCACGCGGCTCGAAGATTTGCGAATGGAGCTGGCGAATGCCGAGGCGAATGTCGCGCGGATCAAAAGCGACCTCGCCGCCAAACGCACGCAACGCGACGCCTATAGCGCGCGCACCAAGCTCTATCGCACGCATCGCATCGCCGAGATCGAGACGAAACTGAAATTCGCCCGCGCGCGGCTCGACCGGCTGCAGCCCAATGCGCAAAGCTCGGAGACGAGTGCCACGAAAGTGGCGCAGACCGCCACGGCAGAGGCTGGGCCGGTGACGCAGGCGCGTGAGGACGTGGCGCTGCTCGAAAACGCGCTCGATGCCGCCAAATCCGGCGTCTATCTGGGCGACGGCTATAACGACGCCCCAAGCTCCGAACAGCGCGGCGCGCTTCTCGATGAGGAGATCGCCTCGCTCGAAGCGGACCTCACCGAGGCCGAGGCCCGCGTCAAGACGCTCGACGCGCGCCGGTCGAAGGAACAGACGCGGGTGAACACGCTGACCTCGAGCCAGGTGACATCGCCTGCGAACGGAATCTACTGGGAGACCCTGCAGGCGGATGGCGTGACGGTGCAGCGGGGCGATCCGATCATGTCGCTCGTCGATTGCGACGTCTCGCTGGTGACCGCCTCGGTGAGCGAAGGCGTCTACAACACCCTCAAGGTGGGCGATTCCGCGACCTTCAAGCTGGCTGCCCGCGACAAGATTTACGACGCGACGATTGCGCGGCTCGCCGGCAGCGGCGCGGCGCGCGTCTACCAGCATCTCGCCATCGCGCCGAGCCAGAAACATCTCGAGCGCTACGATATGACGCTTCTCGTTCCGGACCTGAAATCCGATGCCGATCTCGACTGTCCCGTGGGGCGGACCGGGCGGGTGTTCTTCGAGCACCGCCCCCTCGACTTCCTGCGCTGAGGGCGGGGCGGCATGTTCTTCTATCCGCAACTGGGAGAGCTTGGCTCGGCGGCGATGCAGCTCATCCTCGTGGTGGGCATCACAGCCATTCTGCCGAGCTTCGTCAAACCGCGGCGCAATTGGCACCGGGCGGTCTTGCTGGGGATCAGCGCGGTGCTCGCGCTGCGCTATATCTGGTGGCGCGGAACCGAGACCCTCGCCCCGCCGGGCCTGACGCTGGATGTACTGGCAAGCTGGTCTCTCTACGCGCTCGAAGTCTTCACCCTGATCGGCTCGCTCAGCGCCTTTCTGGTCCTGTCGCGGATCAAGCTGCGCAGCGAGGAAGCGGATCAATACGCCAATCTCCCGACGGAGAAAGAGCCGCTCGTCGCGATCCTGATCGCCACCTATAACGAGGATCGCGACGTTCTCGAACGCACTATCGTGGGCGCGAAATTCCTGCGCCATCGCAACAAGATGATCATGGTCTGCGACGACAGCCGCCGCGACTGGCTGCGCGATTTCTGCGAGACCAAGGGCGTGCGTTACATGCGCCGGGCCGACAATGAGGGGCAGAAGGCGGGCAATATCAACCACGCGCTGGACCGGTTGGCCGAGGAAGAGGTGCAGCCAGATTTCGTGGCGATCCTCGATGCGGATTTCGTACCCCATCGCGGCTTCATCTCACGTACGCTGGCGCTGTTCCACGACCCCGAGGTGGGCCTCGTGCAGACGCCGCAGCATTTCTTCAACTCCGACCCGATCCAGCACAATTTCCGGCTCGACAGCTCCTACCCCGACGAGCAGCGCTTCTTCTTCGACCAGATGCAGCCCGCGCGCGACGGCTGGGGGATCGCCTTTTGCTGCGGCACCTCCTCGGTCTGCCGCTGGAGCGCGCTGCGCGAGATCGGCGGCTTCAACACCGAGAGCGTGACCGAGGATTTCATGCTGACGCTGGCGTTGCAGAATGCAGGCTGGCGCACCGTCTATCTGGCCGAGCCGCTGACCGAAGGGCTCGCTCCGGAAGGCCTCAAGGAATACATCACCCAGCGCGCCCGCTGGTGCCTCGGCCTGATGCAGATCGCGCGGTCCTCGCTCGGCCCCTTCTCGAAGAGCAATCTACGCCTGCGCGACCGCTGGAGCGTCATCGACTCGATCTTCTATTGGACCACGACCTTCCCCTTCCGGATCGCGGCGATCTGCTATCCCCTGCTCTACTGGTATTTCAACATCACGGTGGTGAATGCGGGCCTTGCGGATGTGCTGAGCTATTTCGGGGTCTATTACCTGTGGAGCCTGATGACGCTGAACAGGCTCAGCCGTGGCATGGTCGTTCCTCTGCTGAACGACGTGAGCCAGCTGATCGGTGCGATCCCGATCGCCCGCGCCGCCTTCACCGGTTTGCTGCGGCCCCATGGCCACCCGTTTTCGGTGACGGCGAAAGGCGGGGACCGGTCGAAAGTCGTCGTGCAGTGGCGGATCATGATGCCGTTCCTGATCCTGTTTTTCCTGACGCTGGGCGGCCTTCTGATCGGGATCGTCTGGGACCGCTTCGCCTATTACGACGCGGGCGACGGCAAATGGGTGATCCTGTTCTGGACGATCTATAACCTGTTCCTGCTGGCGGCGACCTGCCGGGCCTGCGTCGAGCTGCCCCGGCGCGAAATCCATGTGGCCGACAAGCCCGAGCGAATTTCCTTCGTCTCCGACGGCACGGAATACTGGGTCTGGATGACCTCTTTCACGATGGACACGGTGCGCCTGCGCGGCCTGACCCTGCCGGAACAGACTCGCGGGATGCTGACGATCGACCAGATCACCGACCCGATCGAATGCTACGTCATCGCGAAGACCCGCGACGGCGCGCGGCTCCAGCTTCTGCCGACCGAGGAGCAGCGCGAAGAGCTGTTCGTGCGCTTCTATGCCGAAGGGAACGAGCCGGGCGTCAGCCATGTTCGCCCCGGCGCGCTTCTGCACGACATCTACCGCCGCTTCTTGCCGAAATTCTCCTCGGACGAGTGAGCCGCGGGGCGTGCGATTAATAGGTATTGATGGAGATGCCGACGAAGGCTTCCTTGGCCAACGCACGCCACCCCGCCCGGATCGAGACCGGCCCGCCGTCGATTTTCTGGGTCACCGCGATGGTACGCTCGGAATAGGTGTCGCTCCCGCCTGCGGAGAGCTCTAGCCCCAGCCCGGAGCGGTTCCCGGCCTGAAACAGCGCAAACCAGTCCTGATCGATCGTGTTGTATTGCGCCAGCATGAAGACATGCCCGAAGCCGGTCGGCGTATACCGCTCCAGCCCCACGCGCGCACCGAGTCGCCAGTTATCGTCCGCCAAGGTGCGACCGATGCTGGGGCCGAGCTTCAGCGTGCCGATTCCCTCGAGCGCGAAGTCCCGCGTGACGGCCGCGCCGGTCGACCATCCGCCTTCGTAATCAGAGAAATTCGCGCTGAAGCTCACTTTCCCGCGCGACATCGAAAAGACCGTGTCGGAGGTATTCTGCGCCGCGTCGAACTGCACAAACGCGCCATCCGCGCGGGCTTGCGAGCCCGCCCCCAATGACAGTGTCAGACAGGTCGCGATCGCGACGCTTACTCCTTGAATCTTTTGCATATTACGTGTCCTGTAAGCCTGTGCCCGAGACCTTTGCGGCCCCTCGATCTGCTATTTGGTTTTTGCGGAAAGACCCGTCGATCGAGCCCTCGCAGCCCCGTGCCCCGGGAGCTTGTTCCTTCGAGTGTTTGGCATCGCTTTGCGCATTGCAAGCGATCCTTCCGGTCCGCGAAAAAATTAACTTTGAAATGGGCCCGCACCACTTTCTCGCCGTATTTACTCAGTAACCATGATTTAAATCGGACCCCTTCTACAATTAACGTAGGATTGAAGCGAAGATGAGCATTCGGCGACAACACAATCTCGGGGGCATTTTCCGACGCACCGCTCTGGCGATGGTGCTCGTCGTGGCAGCGACGGCCGTCTTCGTCGCCAAGGTCGTGTCGGATCAGGCCCATGAATTTCAGACAGCCATTGAACACAAACTGGTCCTGAGAGGCTCGGATGCGATCGCGCTCAGCTTCAACACGGCCCTGATGCGCGAATGGGACAGTATGCATGCCGTTGCGCGAAGCATCGGCACCGCGTCGCAAGACGACATCAACAAGTTCATGGACGCCGTCGCCCGCACCGGGGGCCAGGTCGCTTGGGCAGGCTTCGCCGCGCCCGATGGCACGATCATCTCCGGCTCGAACGGCTATGAGGTCGGCAAGAATGTCAGCTCCAAGCGGTGGTTCCGCGATGGTATCCGCGTGCCGTCGGTCGACTCGATCACCGAGACGGCCACCAATGCGCAGACCGGCAAGATGGAGTATTTCCTGAACCTCTCGACCCCCGTGAAGGGCGCGAACGGCCAGAAGATCGGCGTGCTGGTCTACCGCGTGCGGATCGCATGGGTGCGCAGCTTCCTGTTCGAGGCGAGCAAGGAACTTGGCATCGACGTGGTCGTGCAGGACATCAACGGCGATCCCGTCATCGACACCCGTCAAGACAGCACGCCCCTGCCCAAGAGCCTGACGTCAAGCGCGAGCCTGCGCAGCAAGTCTTCCGGCGTCTTCCACCTTGTCGACGGCAAGGACGGCGGAACCTATGCCTTTGCGCCGGATTTCGTCTGGAACAAACTGCCCAACTTCGGCTGGCGCGTCTTCGCGGTTCTGCGCCGCGACAACATCTCGAACGATCTGCCGGTTTTGACGCAGGTGACGCTGGCGACGGTCGCAGCCGCGGCGCTGTGCCTGCTCGGCGTGACGCTGGTGTTCCTCAAGCTGCTGCTGCGCCCGGTCGAGCGGCTGGCAGAGGATGCCAAGAGCATCGCGAACGGCAAATACGTCTTCCCCGAAGAAGCGACGAGCTCTCAGGAAGCCGCCTCGCTGTCGAGCGCACTCGCGATCATCCAGAGCAAGCTCACCCCGCAGCGTAGCGAACGGCCGCCTCGGTCGACACCTGAGGCGACACCTGAACCGCATTCTTGATCTGGGCCTGACTTGGGATCGAGACAAAAAGGGGCGCATCGGCGCCCCTTTTTCCTTGGGGCGACGCGTCTAGAGCGGCAGCCCCGTCAGCCGCGCCACCAGTTCGGCGGTGTTGCGCGCGCCGAGTTTCGCCTGCAGTCGCGCGCGATGGGCCTCTGCCGTGCGCGGAGACAGCTCCAGCACCCGCGCAATTTCCTTGTTGGTCTGCCCCTCGGCCAGAAGGGCCGCCACCTGCCGCTCGCGCGCGGTCAGATCGACGACGGGCCGCAATTCCGACAGATCGGCAAAGCTCCACACTGCGCGGGCGAAGGGATCGTGGGGCGTCAGCGACTGCCCCCGCACCCGGCACCAGAAGAGCGACCCGTCGCGACGTTGCATGATCCGCTCATCGGCATAGCGCCCGGTCTCGCGCATCCGCCGCAACCCGATCTCCCCGATGCGCAGAAACTCCTCCTGCGACGGGTAAAGCACCGCGAGCGAGCGCTGCGGCAACTCGTCTTCCCGATAGCCGAAACTCTCGCAAAACCGCGCGTTGCACCGCTCGATCACCCGGTCGCGGGTGACCGCCAGCCCGACCGGCGCATGCTCGAACGCCAGCAGCGCCATCTCATCGCTGTCCAGCAGGTCCTGCTCCATCCTCTTCTCCCGATAGCGTAGTTCTACGAATAGAGGTCGTGCCGCCCCTGCGCTAGTCTCCCCCGCAACGGAGGATCATTGGGAGGAGACCCGCATGGACGCGAAGATCGTCGGCTGGGGCCATACGAAATTCGGCAAGCTGGAGGGGCGCACGCTCGAGGATCTGGTTCTCGAAGCGGGCGGCGGCGCGCTGGAGCATGCAGGGATCGACCCGGCGGAGATCGATGGCATCTGGCTGGGGCATTTCAACTCCGGGCTGGTGCCGGATGGGTTCGCAAGCTCGCTGGCGCTGGGGATCGACGACAGACTGCGCTTCACGCCTGCGACCCGCGTCGAGAATGCCTGCGCGTCCGGCTCGGCCGCGATCTATGCCGCGCGCGATGCGATCCGTTCGGGCCGGGTCAAGGCCGCGCTGGTCATCGGGGCCGAGAAGATGACCGCAAAGGACACCGCAGGCGTGACCGAGGCGCTGGCCGGGGCGTCGTACCAGATGGAGGAAGCGGGCGTCTCCTTCCCGCAGATCTTCGCACGTTTCGCGCAGGCCTATTATCAGGCGCATGGCGACCGTTCCGCGGCTCTCGCCCGGATCGCGGCGAAGAACCACCACAACGCGCTCGCCAATCCGCTGGCGCAGATGCGCAAGGATGTGGGGTTCGAATTCTGTAACACGGTCAGCGACAAGAACCCGATGATCGCCCCGCCCCTGCGGATGACCGATTGCTCGCTGATTTCCGACGGCGCTGCGGCGCTGGTCATGGTCGCCGACGACCGCGCGGGCGATTTCGCCAATTCCATCGGTTTCCGCGCCGCCGAGCAGGTCAATGACTACCTGCCGATGTCGCGCCGCGATCTGCTGGCCTTCGAGGGTCCGTCTGAGGCGTTCCGCCGCGCCTATGCTTCGGCAGGCGTCAGTGTCGATGATCTCTCCTTCGCCGAGGTCCACGACTGTTTCACCATCGCGGAATTGCTCGTCTACGAGGCGATGGGGCTTGTGCCGCAAGGCTCCGGCGCGCGGGCCATCGACGACGGGCTGGTGCTGCGCGACGGGCGGCTTCCGGTAAACCTCTCGGGCGGGCTGAAGGCCAAGGGCCATCCCGTGGGCGCGACCGGCGTGTCGATGCATGTGCTGGCCGCGATGCAGCTCACCGGTCAGGCGGGCGAGATGCAGCTGCCCGGCGCGGAGCTGGGCTGCGTCTTCAACATGGGCGGCTCCGGCGTCGCGAATTACTGCTCGATCCTCGAAGCGGAGCGCGCGGCATGAACCCGGCGGAGTGGCTGATCCGCAGCGCGGTGCGCACGCCGGACGCCCCCGCGCTGCTGCAGGGCGAGGAGCTGCGCGCCACCTATGCGGAGTTCGCCGACCGCGCCGCCCGCATCGGGGCTGCGCTGGTGGCGGAAGGGATCGCTCCGGGCGACCGCGTGGCGCTGTTTGCCAAGAACTGCCCCGAATATCTCGAGGCGATGTATGGCGCGTGGTTCGCAGGCGCGGTGGCGGTGCCGATCAACGGCAAGCTGCACCCGCGCGAGGCCGCATGGATTATTGAGGCCTCCGAGGCGAAGCTGGCCTTCACCGGCGGCCCGGAAAATGATCTGGGCGTCGAGACGGTGGACCTCAAAGGCCCGGCCTATGCCGATCTTCTGCGCCAAGCCCCGATGCCCGCCCCGGTCGAAATCGCCGCGAACGAGACGGTCTGGCTGTTCTACACCTCCGGCACGACCGGGCGGCCCAAGGGCGTGTGCATCACCTCGGCCAATGTGCAGGCGATGTGTCTGGGCTATTTCTCGGATGTCGACAGCGTCGAACCGCAAGACGCGATCCTCTACGCCGCGCCGATGTCGCATGGCGCGGGGCTTTACAATTTCGTCCATGTGATGCGCGGGGCGCGCCATGTGGTGCCGCGCTCGGGCGGGTTCGAGGCCGACGAAATCCTCGATCTCGCGCCGAAGCTGCAGCATGTCTCGATGTTCGCCGCCCCCACGATGATCCGCCGTCTGGTGGACCGCGCCCGCGCCACGGGGCGGACCGGCGAGGGCATCAAGACCATCGTCTATGGCGGCGGGCCGATGTATGTCGCCGATATCATCGACGCGGTCGACGTGATGGGGCCGCGCTTCGTTCAGATCTACGGCCAGGGCGAGAGCCCGATGACGATCACAGCCCTGTCGCGCGAGCTGGTCGCCGACCGAACCCATCCGCGCTGGCGCGCGCGGCTTGCTTCGGTCGGGCTGGCGCATAGCCCGGTCTCCGTGCGCATCGCCGATCCCGAAGGCCGCGCCCTGCCCGCTGGCGAAACCGGCGAGATTCTCGTGAGCGGCGCGGCGGTGATGGCGGGCTACTGGCAGAACCCCGAGGCGAGCGCGAAGGCGCTGCGCGACGGCTGGCTCTGGACCGGCGATCTGGGCACGATGGATGCGGACGGCTTCGTCACGCTGCAGGACCGCTCGAAGGACGTGATCATCTCGGGCGGCACGAATATCTACCCCCGCGAGGTCGAGGAGGCGCTGCTCCTGCACCCTTCCGTCCACGAGGTCGCGGTGGTCGGCAAGCCCGACCCGGAATGGGGCGAGAGCGTCGTGGCCTTCGTCACGCCCGCGCCGGGGTCAGAGATCGACCCCGCCGCCCTCGATCAACATTGCTGCGAACAGATCGCGCGGTTCAAGCGCCCCAAGGCGTATCGCGTGGTGACGCAGCTTCCCAAGAACAATTACGGCAAGGTTCTGAAAACCGAGCTGCGCAAAATGGTGACGGAGGAGGACTAATGTCGCGACTGGATGGAAAGACGGCTCTGGTAACGGGTTCGGTGCAAGGCATCGGGCTGGCAATCGCGAAATCGCTGGCCGAGGCGGGCGCGCGCATTGCTTTGCACGGTCTGGCCGATGCGGCGCAGGTCGCCGAGGCGACAGCGGTGCTGGAGGCCGCGGGCGCGCCGGAGGTGAAGTTCTTCGACGCCGATATGGCCGATCCGGCGCAGACCGACGCGATGATGGATGCGGTCGAGGCGTGGGGCGGCGCGGACATCCTCGTGAACAATGCAGGCATCCAGCGCACGGCGAGCCTTGCCGAGGCCACCCCCGAGATCTGGAACGCCATTCTCGCGGTGAACCTGTCGGGCGCGTTCCACACGATGCGCCGCGCGCTGCCGGACATGGCCGAGCGCGGTTATGGCCGTGTCGTGAACATCGCCTCGGTGCATGGGCTCGTGGCCTCGGCCAACAAGGCGCCCTATGTCGCCTCGAAATTCGGCCTCGTCGGCATGAGCCGGGTCGCCGCGCTGGAATATGCGCAGGCGGGCACGCGCGAAGCGGGCGGCGTGACGGTGAACTGCATCTGCCCGGGCTGGACCGAGACCGACATTCTCGGCCCCCAGATCGCGGAACGCGCAGCGGCGCATGGCGGCGACCGGGCGGCGGGGATCGCGGATCTTCTGGCGGAGAAACAGCCCACCCGGCGCCTCTCCGACCCGTCCGAGATCGGGGCGCTCGCGCTGTGGCTCTGTGCGCCGATCGCGCACAACGTGACCGGCACCTCGATCCCGGTCGATGGGGGCTGGACCACGCAATAAGGCTCGGAGGTGAGAAAGGGGCGGCGGGTTGACCACCGCCGCCCCTTCCTTCGAACCGGTGCAGGCACCTCGGGGGAGGTGTGATGCCTGCGCTAGGGGGTGCGGTCTCAGTCCGAGATCGCACCCTCGTCATCGCGGCGCTCATGCATCCGCGCTTTCACGAAGCGGCTCAGGAACAGCGGCAGGATGAAGCCCACGATCGCCACGGTCCACAGACCGATCGCCAGCGGGCTGCCGACCAGCGTCCAGTAATCGCCGTTCGAGATCGTGACGGCCCGGCGCAGGTTGTTCTCCATCGTGTTGCCCAGAAGCGTGCCGAGAATGATCGGCACCAGCGGCACGTCGAGCTTGCGCAGCAGCCAGCCCATCACACCGAAGCCGATCATCACCAGCAGATCGAAGCTGGAGCCGGAAATCCCGTAGATCCCCACGAAGGAGACCATCGCGACGATCGGCATCAGAATCCGCGGCGGGATCATCAGCACGCGGGTGAAGATGCCCACCATCGGGATGTTCATAGCGAGCAGCATGAAGTTGGCGATGAAGAGCGCCGCGATCAGGCCCCAGACCACATCGGGGTTGTTCTGGAACAGCAAGGGGCCGGGCGTGATGTTGAGCGACAGAAGCACCGCCAGCAGCACCGCCGTGGTGCCCGAGCCCGGCACGCCAAGCGCCAGCATCGGCACAAGCGCCCCGCCGGCTGCCGCGTTGTTGCCCGCCTCGGGGGCGGCCACACCGCGCGGATCGCCCGTGCCGAAGGTGTTCTTGCGATCGACCAGCTTCTTCTCCATCGAGTAGGAGATGAAGGAGCCCAGCGACGCCCCTGCCCCCGGCAGCACGCCCGCGACGAAGCCCAGCAGCGACGAGCGCAGCATGGTCGGCGTCGTCTCTTTCACCATCTTCCACGGCGGCGTGATGCGCCCGACCGAGACCTTGTGGCCCGCGCCGGTGGCCGAGCCGTGGCGGTGCTCGAGGAAGATGAACACTTCCGACAGCGCGAAGAGACCGACGATGGCGACGAGGAAATCGAGCCCGTCATAGAGGTGGACCTCGCCGAAGGTCAGACGCGGCACGCCGGTCTGGGTATCCACGCCGATCACCGACAGGCCAAGGCCCAGCATCGCGGCGAAAGCCGATTTCGCCTGATTGGTCGAGGAGACCCCACCCAGCGTAGCGAAGGCCAGTGCGAAGAGCGCGAAATATTCTGCCGGTCCGAACAGCAGCGCGAATTTCACCAGCTGCGGCGCCAGCAGGATAAGGCCCCAGGTGGCGATGAAAGCACCCACGAAGCTTGCGATGCCCGAGAGCGACAGCGCCTCGCCCGCAAGGCCCTTCTTGGCCATCGGATAGCCGTCGAGACAGGTCATCATCGCGGGCTCGTCGCCCGGAATATTGAGCAGGATCGAACTGATCCGCCCGCCATACATCGCCCCGTAATAGACCGAGGTCAGCAGGATCAGCGAGGGGGTAGCGCCCAGCCCCAGCGTGAAGGCCAGCGGGATCAGGATCGCGACGCCGTTGGACGGGCCAAGCCCGGGCAGCGCGCCCATCATGGTGCCAAGGAACGTGCCCAAGAGCGCGAGCAGCAGGTTCTCGAAGGTCAGAGCGGTGTGAAAACCGTCTGCGAGTGACATTAAGGTGTCCATCATTTCACCTCAGAAGCCGAAGGGGCCGCTGGCGAGCGAGAGGCCCAGCACCAGCTTGAAAATTACGTAGATACCGATCGAGGTGGCGACGCCGACGACGATGGATTGCAGCGGCCGCGTGCCCAGCCGCCATGTCAGGTAGGCGCTGGCAAAGGCGGTCGCGATCAGGAAGCCCACGACGGGCAGAAACTCGGCATAGAGGATCATCACCACCACTGCGGCGAGGATTTCGGCGAGCCGCGAGAGGCTCGGCCAGACCGGGTCGGGATCGGGGCGCAGCAAGATCACGAGCGAGGAGAGCCCGAGGATCACCGCGATCACCAGCGGAAAGGTTTTCGGCCCCACCGCATCCGACAGGAAACTTTCTTGGATTTGCAGCGTCGCCCAGCCGTAGAACAGCGCAAGGCACAGGCCGACGGCGCCGAAGATGCGATCACTCATGATCCCCTCCCTTGGTATGAAGGCGCGGCGGCACTCGAAAGCCCGCCGCGCGCATGGGTTGTCTCGCTTACTTGATGATGCCGATCTGGCGCGAGATATCCTGGATTTGCTGGACCGAATTCTGCACGAAGCTCTCGAATTCAGCGCCCTGCAGGTCGAGCGGGGCCAGACCGTTGGCCGCCATCACCTGCTTCCACTCGTCGGAGGCATAGAGCTGGCCGACCTTGTCGACCCAAGCCTGGTAAGCCTCGTCGGACATGCCGCCCGGCGCGTAGAAGCCGCGCCAGTTCGCGCCGATCGCATCCACGCCCTGCTCTTTCGCGGTCGGGAATTCCGAGAATTCGCCGTCCAGACGCTCGGGCGCCAGCACCGCGATCACGCGGATATCACCGGAGTCGACGAAGCCCTTGGCTTCCGACAGATCGCCGGTGAAGGCCTGAACCGAACCCGCCAGAAGCTGGGTGACCGCTTCGCCGCCGCCGTCGAAGGCGATGTATTTGACCTTGCGCACATCATCGATGCCGTAAGCGTCCGCCGCGATCAGCACCTTGAGGTGATCCCAGCCGCCCACGGCCGAGCCGCCCGCGACGGAGACCGAATTCGGATCGGCCTTGATCTTGTCGAGCAGTTCCGGAAGCGTCTGGATGTCGCTGTCGGCTGCGACGGCGATCACGCCGTAATCCGCGCCGATCGAACCGATCCAGCGGACCTGATCCATCGAGTTGCCCGGATAGGCGCCTTGCGCCAGACGGGTCGCGGTGGCCGAGGAGGCCGCGACAATCAGGTTGTCGTCGTCATTGCGCTTGTTGACCACTTCGGCGAAGGCCACGCCACCGCCGCCACCGGCGAGGTTCACGACCTGCACGGTCGAGTCGATAAGGCCCAGATCCTGCATGGTTTTGCCGACCTGACGGCAGGTGAAGTCCCAGCCGCCGCCGGGGTTCGCGGGCGCGATGCATTCCTGCGCCGAAGCGCCGGTCGCAACGGTGAGTGCCGCGACGGCAATCGCCGCGCGCATGAGTTTAAAAGCCATGGTATATCCTCCACTGTCCGCCCGTTGCCTCCCGCAGCGGGCTATGTGCCGGGTTTTACCGCTTGAACCTGTCACGAACCTGTCACAGGTTCAGAGGCGCATGAGGGAGGAAGAATGCGGCTCTTGCTAGTGGAGGATGCCGAGGAGCTGGCCGAGGCCACGCAACGTCGGCTTGCGCGCTCGGGCATGGCCTGCGATCTCGCCGCCTCCGTGGGCGAGGCGCGCGACTTTCTGGCGGTGCAGGCCTATGACGCGGTGATCCTCGACATCAACCTGCCCGATGGCAGCGGCACGGACCTTCTGCGCGAGATGCGCGCGCAGGCCGCCACGATGCCGGTGCTGATGCTGACCGCGCAATTCTCGGTGGATGACAAGATCTCCGCCTTTGAACTCGGGGCTGACGACTATCTCGTAAAACCCTTTGATCACCGTGAGTTGGAGGCAAGACTTCATGCGATCGGCCGGCGGCAGACGACGGATCGCTCCGCCGATCTGGAGCTTGGCCATCTGCGCTATAACGCGACAGCAGGCAGCGCCACGGTCGGGGATCAGGCGCTGAAACTGACGGGGCGCGAATTCGCGCTGCTGGGCATTCTGATGCGCAATGCGGGGCAAGTGATGTCGAAGGATCGGCTGCACGAGGGGCTTTACGCTTTCGACGACGCGGTGCCGGGCGACAATGCGATCGAGCTTTATATCGCGCGGCTGCGCAAGAAGATCGCGGGCAGCGGGGTCGAGATCGAGACCCTGCGCGGACGCGGCTACCGTCTGGCGGCACGGGATGGCGATGTCTGACGGCCCTCTCCCCCGCGAGACCGGCCTTTCCGCCACGCGCTCGCTGACCGCGCGGCTCGTGACCGGGCTGTCGGGGCTGATGATCGTCGGCGGGTTGATCCTCGCACTTGCCGCCTTCGCCTATGGGCGCGCGGCGGCCCGTGACGCCTTCGACCGGCTGCTGGTGGGCGCGGCCAATGACATCGCCGCCTCGATCTCGATCCGCGACGGCGCGCCTGTCGTCGATCTGCCGGTCTCGGCGTTTGAGCTACTGGCCCTCGCCCCCGATGACCGCATCGCCTATCAGGTCAGCGGCCCGAAAGGCGCGGTGCTGACGGGCTACGAGGACCTGCCCCGCCCCGACACGACCGCACAAGATTCCGAGCTTTACGACGCACGCTTCAAGGGAGAGCCCGCACGCTACATCCGGGTCACGCGCCGTTTCGCGGAGCGCCAGTTCTCCGGCACGGTGGAGGTGATCGTGGGGCAAACCCTGCGGGCACGCACCCAGCTTGCGCTCAGCATCACCCGCAACGCGCTTGGCGGGCTGGCGGTCGGCGGCATCGCCATGCTCGCCTTCGCGATCATCATCGTCCATAGCGCACTGCGCCCGCTGGAGCGGTTGGCCCATCGCATCTCGGAGCGCGACCCGCAGGACCTCACCCCGATCCGCGCCGCCGTGCCGCGTGAGGTCGATGTGATGGTGCAGGCGACGAACGGGTTCATGGGGCGACTGGACCGGCAATTCGCCACGATGAAAAGCCTGATCTCGGACACCGCGCATCAGCTTCGCACCCCCGTTGCGGCGCTGCGCGCGCAATCCGACCTCGCCGCCGAGGAAGACGACCCCGCCCGGCGCGACCAGATCGTCGCGAAGATGCATTCCGGCACGGTACGGCTGAGCCGCCTGCTCGACCAGATGCTGTCGCGCGCGCTTGTGATCCACCGCGCCGACAGTGCGCGGCGCGAGCGGGTCGATCTGCGCAACATCGCCTTGGATATCTTCGAGGAAGGCGATCATGCGGCCCTCGCGCCGGGCAGCGAAATCCGGCTGGAGATCGCCGAGGCGGAGGTGCCCGTGCTGGCCGACGAACTCTCGCTGTCCGAGGCCGCGAAGAACCTGCTGGGCAATGCGCTGGCGCATGGCGAAGCCCCGGTCACCATCGGTGCGGAGCTGCGCGACGGGCGCGCCCGGCTCTGGGTGCGCGACGCAGGCCCCGGTCCCACGCCCGAGCTGCGCGCGCGTCTGGGCGAGCGTTTCGCGTCTGGACATTCGGACACGCGGCGGCGCGGTGCGTCGAGCGGGCTGGGCCTCGCCATCGCGCAATCGGTGGCGGAAACCTATGGCGGCACGCTGGAAATGGAGAGCGATGCGGCAGGCTTCACCATCGCGATCACCCTGCCCCAGGCCGAGGAGACCACATGATCCGCGCGCTCCTGACCCTGACGCTCTGGCTATGCCTGAGTTCCACCGTCGCGGCGGCCGAGCCCGAAGCCGTCCGCACCTTCGGCCCCGATCAGCCCGTGCGCAAGATCACCCTGCGCACCACGACCGATGTGAACATCCTCGCCCCCGCGATCGAGGCGTTTCTCGACACCCAGCCCGGCCTTGCGATCCGGTTCGAGCAATGGGGCTCGAACGACCTCTACGATATTTCCGAGGCCGACTGCGCGTCCGGCAAACCCGGCGCCGATCTGGTCATCAGTTCCGGTGTGCAGCATGTGGTGAAGCTGGTGAACGACAATTGCGCCGCCACCTGGGTCTCGCCCGAGACGACGGCGCTGCCGAAGGACCTGCGCTGGCGCGATCAGGTCTGGGGCATCTCGCGCGAGCCTGCGGTGATGATCTACAACCGCGCGCTGGTCCCGCCCGAGGACGTGCCGCGCACGCGCTTCGATCTGGTGGACCTGCTGCGGCCCGCGCAATCGCCCTACACCGGCAAGGTCGCGACCTATGACATCGCGGATTCAGGGCTCGGGTTCCTGTTCGCTTTCCTCGACAGTCAGGAGGCCAGCACCTTCGGCGCGCTGACCGAGGCCTTCGCGCGCTCCGGCGCGGTCGCCACCTGCTGCTCGGCCGAGATCATCGATGGAGTCGCGGGCGGGCGCTACCTGATCGCCTATAATATCCTCGGCTCCTACGCGGCGCAGGCGGCGCGTGACAATCCCGATCTGGGGATCATCGCGCCCGCCGATTACACGCTTGTTCTGTCGCGTGCAGCCTATCTGCCGGGACGCGAGCCCAATCCGACCGCCGCGAAGCTGCTGGATTTCCTGCTCTCGCCCGGCGGTCAGAGGGCGCTTGCGGAGACCAAGCTGATCGACCCGATCACGCGCGACGGTGGCGGCAGCGACGAGACGCTGGCCCTGCAACGCCTCATCGCGCTTGGCCCGGCGCTACTGGTTGCGACGGATACGATGAAAACCGCGCGATTCCTCGAACGCTGGCGCGACATCTTCGCGCAATAGCGTTGGCCTAGCTCGCCAGCGCGCCGAACTTGCCACCGCAGAACAGAAGCGGCCGGGCCTCTAGATCGCGCTCGATTTCGACCACCTTGCCGATGAAGAGCGTGTGATCGCCCGCCTCAACCTCCTGCGCGACCTCGGTCACGAAGACGCAGGCAGCCCCCGGCACGACGGGCATCCCGGCGCGCTCGATGAAGGGATCGTTATGCGCCGGATCGTGGCGGCCCGCGAAATGCATCGCCAGCCCTTCCATCTCGTGATTGAGCACCGAGACCGCGTACCGCCCCGAGGCGCGCACCTTCTCGCGCAGCTTGCAGTTGTGATCGAGCGAGATGGTGATCAGCGGCGGGTCGAGCGAGACCGACATGAAGGCATTCGCCGTCATCCCGTGATCGCCATCTTCGGTGCGCGTCGAAATCACCGTCACGCCGGTTGCGAAACTGCCGCAAGCGTCGCGCAGATCGCGCGGATCAATTCCGGACATCGAATTCCTCCCCAAATCTCATATCCTGTGTCAGAAGCGCGCCCGACATCAGCGCAGCCGCATCGGTCGAGCCCTGAAGGGCCACGGCCTCGCGCGACCGGCCTTCGGCGCGCAGGCCCCGGATGCGCGTGGACGAGATGACCTCGCCCCCTTCGCACAGCACTGCGGGCGCCAGCGTCACGTCGAAGCGCTCGGCCAATGTGGTCACGCAGCCCGCCTGTTTCGCGCCGAAGCGGAAATCCGCGCCGACATGAATGCGGGCCGGGTTGATCCGCGCCAGATCGTCCAGAAAGGCCTGCGGGCTGCGCGCCGCGTAGCTTTTGCAAAACGACGCCAGCACGATGTAATCGGGCCCGAGCCGCGCGATCCGCGCGAGTTTCTCCGAGACGGGCGACAGTTGCTTGGCGCGGCCGAAAAACACTTTCGGCGGCGGATCGAAGGTCCAGACGACCGACGCCACGCCTGCCGCCCGCGCCTCGGTCACGGCGCGCGAGATCAGTGCCTGATGGCCGCGATGGACGCCGTCGAAAGCGCCGATGGTGAGGACGCTCGCGGGCAGCGCGATCTGATCGTCGCGCAGCACCTGCGTCTTCATCCCTGTGAAATCCAAACTCATGGGGCTCCTCCTTCCCCGGGGTCGTGGGCCGCGCGAGAATCCCGCGCAGCCCCTTCAGTCTCAGGCCTGGAACCCGCCCTTGAGGCGGTTCACGTCCCAGGGGTTCACGAGATCCTTCGACACCCAGCCGTCGAGGTCGTATTCGCTCATGAAATTGTCGACGAGGCCGCGCATCATATCCAACTCGCCCGTGGCCTGAGCGGTGAACATGGTCTCCATGCGGATCGCTTCGTAATTGCCCGCATAGTTGCTTTCATACAGCTCGTGACGGCCGCCGAATTCCGAGCCGATCGCGTCCCAGAGCAGTTTCAGCAGCTTCACCCGGTCCACCGCGACCATCCCGTTCGAGCCGCGCACGAAGCGGTCGAGATAGGGGCGCACGTCGTCGGACTGGAAATCGAGCGTCGAGGACGGCAGGTAGATCAGGCCAGAGGCCACATGGCGCTCGATAAGCTCCTTGATCCGGCTGTAGGCCATCGGTGCGAAGACGCGGTAAGCCATCGCCGACGAGGATTTCGGCGCGAGATAGCCATCGGTTCCGACCCATTGATCGGGGTTCATCACCATCGCATCGCTGAGGCCCCAGAACAGGTTGCGCCAGCCGATCACTTCGCCCACCGCGGTTTGCGGACCACGGAAGCCACCGGCGCCCGTCGCGTCGAGCGCCTTCGAGAACAGCCCCGCGATGAAGTCGAGCTTCACCGCAAGACGGGTGCAGCCATGCAGCGTGAAGCGCGGCGCGAAGCCCGAGGCCGGGACGAAGCCGTTGAGCTTCTCGATATCGCCATAGATGAACAGGTTCTCCCAGGGCACCAGCACCTTGTCGAAGACGAGGATGGCGTCGTTCTCGTCGAGGCGCGAGGAGAGCGGATAGTCGAAGGGCGTGCCCATCACCGCCGCGTTCAATTCGTAGGAAGCGCGCGAAATCAGCTTCACGCCGGGGCTGTCCATCGGCGCGGTGAAGGTCAGCGCGAATTTCTTGTCCTTCACCGGGACACCGTAATAGCCGATGAAGTTGTAATGGGTCAGCGCCGAGCCGGTCGCGACGACCTTGGCGCCGGACACGATCACGCCCGCATCGGTTTCCCGCTCGACCTGCATGAACACATCGCCGGTCTCCTCAGGCGGCAGATGGCGGTCGACGGGCGGATTGACGATGGCGTGGTTCCAGTAGTCGAGCCGCTCCTGGGTGCGGGCATACCACATCTTCGCGTTCTGCTCGTATTCCCCGTAATAGCTGGAATTGGCGCCGAGCGTGCCGAGGAAGGCCGCCTTGTAGTCCGGCGCACGGCCCATCCAGCCATTGGCGACGCGCTGCGTCTCGGCGATGGCGTCGCGACCTGCGATCAGGTCTTCCTTGGTCTTCGCGCCTTTGAAGAACGGGTGCGTCCAACCGCCCGAGCCGGTGTCGGTGGGACGCCCGATCGTGTCCTTCTCGGCATGCAGCTTGTCATACCAGCGCGCCACCATGCGCGACGAGTTGCGAAATGCCGGGTGCTTGGTGACATCCTTGACGCGCTCGCCATGAACATAGACCTCGCGGGCATCCTGCAAGCTGTCGAGATATTCCGCACCGGTATAGGGGGTCGTGACGCCGCTTTGGGCGTCTTTCACTTGGTCTTTCATATTTCCTCCTCCAGCAGGTCGGGATGAGCGAAAGACATGGCCGACCTGTCTGATTGGAGCGTGCCGGAGCGAAGCCCATACCGAAAGGTATCGACAAATACCGCGACTTTTTCCGGCATTACCGGAATATTGAATTTGGAAATCGACCCGGGAGACCCAAATGAAGACATTACGCAAGGTCGGAGAGCTGTTGCGCCAGTTCACCGCGACGAAACCGGAGCATTCGGTCACGGATCTGTCACGCGCGATCGGCAATTCCGTGAGCGGCACGCATGACCTCGTGAACGGTCTGGCGCGAATCGGATTGCTGCGAAAGGTCGAGCGCGGGCGCTATCGGCTGGGCCCGCTGGTCGCGACGCTGAACCGCGCGCTGGAGGATAGTTCCGCCCTGACGGAGGCCGCGCGGCCCGTGCTGGCGGCGCTCTGGCGCGACTATGGCGAGACGCTGCACCTGACCTTGCACGATCACGGGCGGCTTCTGGTGCTCGACGCACTGGAGGGCACGCAGGCGCTGCGGGTCTCGCGCGAGGCGCTGGGGTCGTGGATCGCGCTGCATGACAGCCCGCCGGGGATGCTGCATCTGGCGCAGTTCTCCCCAGCCCAGCTTGATGAATATCTCGACCGCCACACGCGGCCCGGCTCGCGGCTGGAGGATCGCACACGCCTGCGCGCGGAGCTGGACGCGCTCGCACGCGACGGGTTCAACGCGGGCGCGCCGAAGGACGAGGCGGATGTGATCTGCGTCTCGGCGCTGATCCGCGACCATATCGCCCAGCCCGTCGCGGTGCTGGTCATCTCGGTCCCCCGCTCGCGTCACGAGGCCCAGCCGCGCGCCTTCCGCAATATCGCCCTGGGCGCCGCGCGGACGATTTCCGAACGCCTAGGGTATGAACTTCGCCCAAACTGAACCTTTGAGGTATTACAGGATACCGCGCACCCGTCTGGCCCAAGCCGCGTGCGCCATGCAAATCTCTCCTTATCGAATTGAAGGTGCTGCCCGGAGGAGGGCCGCCCACCGCATCCGAGGAGGAGACTTATGCGCAACGTAACCGTGGATAATGTGACCGATGTGGTCATCGACTCGCTGGGCCAGCACGCCACGCTCGAGCCGCGCCAGCGCGAGATCATGGAAAGCCTGATCAAGCATCTGCACGGGTTTTGCAAAGACGTGAACCTGACCCATGACGAATTTCTCTATGCCTGCGACTATCTCGGCCGCGCCGGTGCGCTGTGCTCGGACAAGCGTCAGGAATTCATCCTTCTGGGCGACATTCTCGGCGTGGAAGTGCTCGTCGACATGCTCTCGAACCCGATCTCGGGCGACGAGACCGTCTCGACCGTGCTCGGCCCGTTCTTCCGCGAGAACGCTCCGGTGATGCCGAAAGGCGCCTCGACCATTCAGAAGAACTTCGAGGGTCAGGAAACCGTCTATGTCGAGGGCTATATCCGCGACAACAAGGGCAACCCGATCCCCGGCGCGATCATCGACGTCTGGGAAGACGCGCCGAACGGTCTGTACGAGAACCACGACCCCGATCAGCCCGAATACAACCTGCGTGGCCGCTTCGAGAGCGACGAGAACGGGCATTACGCCTTCGTCGCGATCCGCCCCGTGCCCTACCCGATCCCCGGCGACGAGACCGCGGGCGAGCTGATCCGCTACATGGGCCACCACTGCATGCGTCCGGGCCATATCCACATGATGGTCACGCGCGAGGGCTACCGCCCGCTGATCTCGCAGATCTACGACGCCGATAGCGACTATCTCGACAGCGACTCGGTGTTTGCCGTGAAAGAGGACCTGATCGGCAAGTTCGAGAAGGCGCCCGAAGGTTCGGACACCGATCTGGTTCTGCGCTTCGACTTCACGCTGGGCAATCAGGCTCAGGCGATGGCCGCGGAATGATCCGAGTGGCGTAAAGAGTTCCCGGCGCCGCACGCGTGGCGCCGGATTTACCTTGAAGACCAATGACATATTTCGAAGGACAGAGCCGATGACTACGCCCGGCGTTGCGAAACTCGCAGATCATTTTCAGGGCGCGGACGCCCATGCGGGTCGCCAGATCGCGAAGATCGAGACGATGATCGTCGATTGCCCGACGACCCGGCGTCACAAGCTGTCCAACACGGAAATCAACTTCCAGTCCTATGTGATCGTGCGTGCCGAGCTGGCCGACGGATCGGTCGGCTGGGGCGAGGCATCGACGCTGGGCGGCCCTCGCTGGGCCGAGGAAAGCGTCGAGGCGATGAAGGCCAATATCGACACGTATCTGGCCCCGGCGCTGGCGGGCGCGAATGCGCTCGATTTCGAGCTGAATGCCGCCAAGATGGCCAAGGCCGCAAGCCGCAACAACGCCGCGCGCGCCGCGGTGGATGCCGCGCTTTACGACGCCGCCGGGCACTCGCTCGATCTGCCGGTCGCGGTCCTGATGGGGGGCGCGATGCGTGACAAGATCGAGGTGATCTGGGCGCTGGCCTCCGGCGATGCCGATCAGGAAATCGAGGAAGCCAACCGCAAGTTCGACGCGCGCGAGCATCGCCGCTTCAAGATCAAGCTGGGCTTCAACACGCCCGATCAGGACATGATCCGCCTGCGCAAGATCGTCTCGGCGCTGGAGGGCAAAGCCACCGAGATCATCGTCGACGTCAATCAGGGCTGGACCGAGGCGGTCGCGATCCGCTATCTGCCGCAGCTGGCCGAGATGGGCGTGTCGCTGATCGAACAGCCGCTGCGCCCCGGTCTGATTGCGGCCACCGCACGCGTGGCCGCCCGCGCCGCGATCCCGATCATGGTCGACGAGGCCGCCTTCACCGGCCCCGATATTATCGCCAACGGCATCGCTGCAGCCGGTTCCGTCTATTCGCTGAAACTGGTGAAATCGGGCGGGCTGAATGAAATCAAGCGCGCCGCCGGGATCGCGCAGGCCTGCGGGATGGAGCTGTATGGCGGCTGCCTGATCGAGAGCGGCATCGGCGCCGCGGCGCATCTGGCGGTGTTCTCCACCCTGCCCCGGCTCGAATGGGGCTGCGAGCATTTCGGCCCGAAGATCCTGAAGACGGACCTCACCGGCGGCGAGATCCGCTTCGCCGATTTCCACGTCCATTGCCCGACCGGCTCCGGCCTCGGGATCACGGTGAACGAGGACGTGCTGGCCTCCGTCGCGCGCAAGGGCTGAACCGATGCCGATCCTGCACTGGTCCCCGCGCTCGCCCTACGTCCGCAAAGCGATGGTTGCGCTGCATGAGAAAGATCTCGCCGATAAGGTCGAGACCGTGCGCACCCATGCCGATCCGATGATCCCGCATGAGGGGCTGATGGCGATCAACCCGTTATCGAAGATCCCGACGCTGGAGCTGGAAGATGGCCGCGTGCTGTTCGACAGCCACGTCATCTGCGAATGGGCCGATCTGGAAAGCGCGGACGGCCCGCAGCTTTTCCCCGCCGACCCCGCCGCGCGGCTCGAGGCCGAGCGCGACGAGGCGCTGGGAACGGGGCTTCTGGATGTCGCGCTGCCGTGGCTTGTCGAGCTGAAGATGCGGCCCGAGGAACAGCGGTCCGAGCAGATGCTCGCCGTCTACCGCACCAAGATGAACCGGGTTGCGCATTGGCTGGAAGGTCATGCCGCGCGCCTGACCGAGCGGCCCTTCGATATCGGTCATCTGAGCATCGGGGTCGCGCTGTGCTACCTCGATTTCCGCTTCGACGGTGAGGGCTGGCGCGAGGGCCGTCCGGATTTGGCCAATTGGCACGCAGGCTTTGCCGAACGCCCCTCAGTGCAGGCCACGACCTTCCGCGACGACCCGCGCCCGACTTAACGTATCACTTGAACTTCGCACCTTAACCTACTGTTTGCGCGCGAATTTCCGTGTCACCTCCAGAAAGTGCATTACCTGCGGCGCGCGATTGTCGAGCCGCGCATGCACGGTCAGCCCGGTCCCCGGATTATAGCCCTTGTAGGGCCGGAAGATCACGCCGGGGCGCTGCGTGCGCGACACCGATTGCGGCACCACGGCGATCCCCACGCCCACGGAAACAAGGCTGATCGCAGATTGAAAATCCTGCGCCAGATCGACCGCTTTCGGCTTGAACCCTTCCCGCGCGCAGATATCGAGCACGACATCGGCATAGCTGGGCCGGGGCTTGCGCGGATAGAGCACGAAGGTCTTATCGGCGAGGTCTGCGAAATGGATTTCGGCGCGGGTGCCGAGGTCGGAATTGTCGGGCAGCGCGAGGATCAACGGCTCGGTGCAGAGCGGCTCGCGCCGGAACTCCTCGTCATCGAGGATTGGGCGCGCCACCGCGATGTCGATCTCGCGACTGACCAGCGCGGTGTGCAGCTCGGCATTGTTCATCGCCGAGAGCTGCAGCTCGACCTCCGGGTAGAAGGATCGGTAGGATTTGATCAGCGTCGGCAGCACCCCATGCGAGGCCGATCCGACAAAGGCGATCCGCAGCCGCCCGCCTGCGCCGGAACCCACCATCTTCGTCTCGCGATAGGCCGCATCCAACCGTTCAAGCAATTGCCGCGCGTGATCCTGCAGCACCTCGCCCGCCTGTGTCAGCCGGATCTGGCTGCGCGAGCGGTCGAAGAGCTGCACCTCCAGCTCGGCCTCCAGCGCCGCGATCTGGCGCGACAGCGGCGGCTGCGCGATATCGAGCCGGTTCGCCGCGCGTCCGAAATGCAATTCCTCGGCCACCGCGAGGAAATATTTGAGCCGCTTAAAGTCCATTCCCACGCCTCCTCCCGTTGATACCATATAGGTCATAACGGAACCCTCCTCACTATCGCAAAAGGTATTGGATAATGCCGGGCACGAATGAGGGCTCGCGCCCGGCCGGGGAGGATCAGAAGACCTTCAGGAAACGCAGCTCCGCGACCACGTCGTTGCGGAACCCGCCATCGCTGTTCACGTCCTTCGCCAGCATCCCCTGCACCTGGACGGTCGGGGTGACGAAGGTATTGGCATATAGGCGGAGCTGATCGCGCTCGGTGCGCTGGCCGGTATCGGTGCCGCCCACCTTGATCTTGCCGCCACGCTGCGAGGACAGGCCGAAGGACACGGAGGTCTTCTGGCCGAATTGCTTGCGCAGATATGCCTGGACCTGCGTGGCGGGGCTGCGCTCGATCTTCTGGCCGCTCTCCGTGTGATCCATCGTGAAGGCCACATCGGCCATCGCGTCGAAATAGAGCCCCTGCCCGAGCCCCTGAATGAACCCGATCTGCGGCGTCAGCGTCCACGTCCCAGAGCCCGCGCTGACCTTCGTCGCGTCATACTGGCCCGTGGGCGCGGTCACGAAGGCGGTCACGCCCAGCGTTGTCCCGGTCTCTGGGTTCGACGGCTGCACCGGCCAGACCGAGAAGCCCAGCGTCAGATCGCCCACGCCCGATTTGGTCGGCATATCCCCACCGCCAATGCGCGCGGTGTCGAAATTCACGATCGGCAGCACCGCCTGATAGAGCGCGGGCATCCCGAAGGCTTCGGAATAATGCAGCCCGCGCAGGACCATCACGTTCACCTTGGCCTTGCTGTCGGGCACCTTCGTCCCGCCGAGCTCGAACGTATCGGCGCTTTGGTGCTGCAGATAGAGCAGCCCGATAGTCGTGCCGGACGGCAGGATGTTGTAATCCCCCGGGGCCACGTCGATGGCATGGGCCGGCAATGCGGCAAGCGACATCAGCGCGCTCAAAGCGAGCGCGGCGCGTTTCAGTTTCATGGATTTCCTCCCTTCGCGTTTCTCTCGTCCGGTCGCTCCGGGCGTCAGGGCTCCTCTTCCCCTACCCGGTCCGGCTTTCCGCGCACCGTTGGGACCGACGCGCGGAAAGGGTCTCGTCAGGCGCTCTCCTTCAGCAGGCCGCGTTCGCGGGCCATGGTCATCGCCGTGTCCTGGATCATGTCTTCCTGACCGCCGATCATCTTCTTGCGGCCGAGTTCCACGAGGATGTCGCGCGCCGGGATGCCGAAGCGCTCGCCTGCGCGTTTCGCGGGCAGCAGGAAAGTCGAATAGACCCCGGCAAAGCCCAGCGTCAGCGCCTCGCGGTCGGCGCGCACGACGTGATCCATGAACGGGACTACGACATCCTCGGCCAGATCCATCAGCGCGAAGGTATCCGAGCCCGTCTCGATCTCCATCCGGTCGCAGACAGCGGCCAGCACCTCGATCGGCGCATTGCCCGCGCCTGCGCCGAGGCCCGCCAGCGAGGCGTCGATCCGGGTTGCGCCCGCGCCAATGGCGGCGATGGAATTCGCGATGCCGAGGCCGAGATTGTGGTGACCGTGGAAGCCGATCTCGGTTTCCGGTTTCAGCGCATCGCGCATCATCGAGATCGCATGGGTGACCTCATGGGTCAGCATCGCGCCCGCCGAGTCCGTGACATAGACAGTGTTGGCGCCATAGCTCTCCATCAGGAGCGCCTGTTCGGTCAGCCCCTCGGCCGAGTTCAGGTGCGACATCATCAAAAAGCCCGACGCATCCATCCCGAGCTTGCGCGCGAAGGCGATATGCTGCGGTGAGGTGTCGGCCTCGGTGCAATGGGTCGCGACATGGACCGAGCGCGCGCCGCAGGTGTAAGCCTCTTCGAGCTCCTTCATCGTGCCCAGACCGGGGATCAGCAGGACCGAGATCGTGGCCTGCTTCACCACCTCGGCCACCGCCGAGATATATTCCGCGTTCGACGCCAACGCGCGGCCATGCTGGATCGAGTTGCCACCCAGACCCGCGCCATGGGTGATCTGCATGTAAGGTACGCCCGCCGCGTCCAGACCCTTGGCGATCTTGACCATCATCTCGACCGGGATCTGCTCGCGCTTGGCATGCATCCCGTCGCGCAGGGACATGTCGTGCAGCTTGACCTTGCGGCCCTCGAGGCCGGATTTCACTTTCTGTTGGATCACGCTTTCTCGAGTCATTGTGCCGGCTCCAGTTTCTTGAGTTCCATCGACCCGTCGAGGATCCGTTCAGCGAACATCTCGGCGGTGCGCGCCGCCGCCGCCGTCATGATGTCGAGATTGCCCGCATAGGTCGGCAGGTAGTCGCCAAGCCCTGCGACCTCCATGAAGACCGCGACGCGATTGCCGTCGAAATCGGGGCCGTTCACCAGCTTGTAGCCGGGGACGTATTTCTGGACCTGCGCGATCATCTCCTTGACGGATTTGGTGATCGCCTCCCTGTCCGGCTCGCCATCGACTTCGCAATAGATCGTGTTGCGCATGATCATCGGCGGGTCGGCGGGGTTGATGATGGCGAGTGCCTTGCCCTTCTTCGCACCGCCCACCTTCTCGATCGCGTTCGAGGTGGTGAAGGTGAATTCATCAAGGTTCGCCCGCGTGCCCGGCCCGATGGATTTCGAGCTGAGCGAGGCGATGATCTCGGCATATTCGACGCTCTGCACCGCGCCCACGGCGGAAACGATCGGGATCGTCGCCTGACCCGCGCAGGAGATCATGTTGACGTTCATCGGCGTCGCTTTCGCCAGATCGCCAAGGTTCACCGGCGGCACGCATAAGGGGCCGATCGCGGCGGGCGTCAGGTCGACCATGAACACGCCCAACTCGTTGAGCTTGCGCGAGTTCTCGGCATGGACATAGGCCGAGGTGGCATCGAACGCGATCTGGATACCGTCTGCCTCGACATGGGGCAGCAGCCCGTCGACACCCTCATGGGTGACTTTCAGCCCCTTGTCCTTGGCGCGCTTGAGGCCGTCGGAAGCGGGGTCGATGCCGACCATCCAGACCGGCTCCAGCACCTCCGAGCGCAGCAGCTTGAACATCAGATCGGTGCCGATATTGCCCGACCCGATCAGGGCACATTTGATCTTGTTCATCTTGAACCTCCTTGGCTCGGGATCACTCGGTGAAGGTCACCGTGATCGAGCCCATCTCGTAAAATCTCGCGGTGATGGAATCGCCGGGTTTGACGGCCACGGCGGCGGTGATCGCGCCGGCCATCACGAAGCTGCCCTCAGGTAGAACCTCACCCATGTCATCGAGAACGCCGACCAGCATCGCGATCGCCTCGGCGGGGTGGCCCAGCACCTCGGCGCCCGCGCCGATCTCGGCGATCTCGCCGTTATGCTCCAACACGACGCCCACGGTCCGCAGATCGAGCGCGTCAGGGCGGATCATCCTCCCGCCCGGCACATAGCGGGCCGAGCTGGAATTATCGGCCAGCACCGATTCCAGATCGAACTTGAACCCGGTGAAGCGCGAGTCGATCACCTCCAGCGCGGGCTGGACATAATCGGTGGCAGCCAGCACCTCGTCGCGCGTGACCTTGCCCGACAGCTCCTTGTTGGTGACAAAAGCGATCTCGGCCTCGACGCGCGGGTGGATCATGTCACTGACGGTGATCTTCGAGTTCGCCGGACGCTCCATCGCGTCGGTCAGGAAGCCCACGCCGGGGGTCGAGACCCCCATCTGCGCCATTTTCGGCTTCGAGGTCAGGCCTGCTTTCCAACCGATTACCCGCTCGCCTTTCTTCTCCAGATTGCGGCGCAGCGCGGTCTGAACGCGATAGGCGTCGGCGATGGTCAGATCGGGGTAATCCTCGGTCAGCTTGCGGATCGGCACCGCGTAGCGCTGCGCGGTCTCGACGCGCTCGGCCATGCGGATAATCGCTTCCTCATCGACGGTCTTCGGTTGATCGAGGCTCATACCATCGCCCTCCCGGCAAAACGCATCTCGCACGCGCCGATGCCCGCGATCTCGCAAGTGAAATGATCGCCATCCGTGACAGCCAGCAGCGGCGCCTGCGCGCCCGACAGGATGATCTCCCCGGCTTTCAGCGGGATCCCCAGACGCCCGAGCGTATTGGCGAGCCACGCGACCGCCATCACCGGCGAGCCCTGCACCGCAGCCCCGGCCCCTGTCGCGACCACTTCGCCGTTCTTCTCGATCACCATGCCTGCGAGGCTCAGGTCCAGATCGCGCGGATCGGCCTTGGCCTCGCCCAGCACGAACACGCCGCAGGACGCGTTATCGGCCACAGTGTCCTGAATCTTGATCTTCCAATCCTCGAAACGCGTATCTACGATCTCGAAACAGGGCGTCACGTAATCGGTGGCGCGGATCACGTCGGTCACGGTCACGCCCGGCCCGATCAGGTCTTCCTTCAGGCGGAAGGCCAGCTCGCCCTCCAAACGCGGCTGCATCAGTTTCGACAGGTCGATCGTCGCGCCATCCTCGAACAGCATCCGCTTCGTCACCTGCCCGAAATCGGGCTGGTAGACGCCGAGCGCGTCCTGAATGGCACGGCTCGTCAGGCCGATCTTCTTGCCGACGACCGCGTCGCCCGCCTCCAGACGCCGCTTCAGCATCCGCAACTGGATGCGATAGGCGTCCTCGATGTCGCTCTCGGGTTCGAGCGCGCTGATTTTCTGGGTCGGTCGGCCCGAGCGCAGCGCGTCATACAGCGCATCGCCCAAGCTCTCGATCTTGGTGCTGTCCAGCATATGTCCTCCGTCGCGGCCCTCATCTGCGTCGGTCACGTGAAACCGATACGGGCTGCCTCCGGATCAAGGCTAAGACGGCGGCGCGATACGCTCCAATACTTTGACGGACCGGGCTTGATACGGGTTTTGCATCGCACCCCGATGCGGCATCATGCAAAAACGGTATCGCGTGCGGGATACAAAAGCATTGGAGCGTATCGGCCGGGTTGCCTAGCTTGTCGCCCAAAAGGTGGCTCACGGGAGGACGATATGACCACGCATAAGCTCTTCATCGACGGCGAATACCGCGCCGCGCAATCGGGCAAGACCTTCGACAAGATTTCCCCGTCCACCGGCGAGAAGATCGCCGATGTGCATGAGGCGCTGACCGAGGATGTGAACGACGCGGTGGAGGCGGCACAGGCGGCACTGAAAGGCCCCTGGGGCAAGATGCCGAAGGCGCAACGCTGCGACCTGCTGATGAAGCTCGCCGACGCGATCGATGCGCGCAAGGCCGATTTCATGGAAGCGGAAGTGCAAGATACCGGCCACACGCGCGGCTTTGCCGAAAAGGTCGAAATCCCGCGCGGCGCGGCGAATTTCCGGATCTTCGCGGAGATGCTGAAGAACACGGGCGGCGAGTATTTCCATATGGATACGCCCGACGGCACGGGCGCGGCCAATCTCGAACTGCACCGTCCGAAAGGCGTGATCGGGGTGATCTCGCCCTGGAACGCGCCCTTCCTGCTGATGACGTGGAAAGTCGGCCCGGCGCTGGCCTGCGGCAACACCGTCGTCGTGAAGCCCTCCGAGGAAAGCCCCGCCACCGCGACCCTGCTGGGCGAGGTGATGAACGAGGTGGGCATCCCGAAGGGCGTCTATAACGTGATCCACGGTTTCGGGCCGGACAGCGCGGGCGAATTGCTGACCCAGCATCCGGGCGTCGACGGCATCACATTCACCGGCGAGACCCGCACCGGCGAGGCGATCATGAAACAGGCCGCGGTGGGTCTGCGCGATGTGTCATTTGAACTCGGCGGCAAGAACCCCGCCATCGTCTTTGCCGATGCGGATATGGACAAGGCGATCGAGGTCACGATGCGCTCGTGCTTTGCCAATACCGGGCAGGTCTGTCTGGGCACCGAGCGGATTTACGTCGAACGGCCCGTGTTTGACGAGTTCGTCAGCCGCCTGAAAGCAGGGGCGGAAGCTCTGATCCAAGGCGGCCCGGATACCGACGGCGCGACCATCGGCCCGCTGATCTCGGCCGAGCATCGCGAAAAGGTGCTGAGCTATTACAAGAAGGCCGCCGATCTGGGGGCGCAGATCATCACCGGCGGCGGCGTTCCCGACTTCCCCGAAGGCGACTATCGCAACGGGGGCTTCTTCGTCGAGCCCACGATCTGGACCGGCCTGCCCGAGGACAGCCCCATCGTGCGCGAGGAGATCTTCGGCCCCTGCTGCCACATCCAGCCCTTCGACAGCGAAGACGAGGTGATCGCGATGGCCAACGATACCAATTACGGACTGTCGGCCACGATCCTCACCGAAAATCTCAGCCGCGCCCATCGCGTCGGCGGGCAGATGGAGGCGGGTCTCGTCTGGGTCAATTCGTGGTTCCTGCGCGACCTGCGCACGGCCTTCGGAGGCTCGAAATCCTCCGGGATCGGACGAGAAGGCGGGGTGCATTCGCTCGAATTCTACACCGAGCGGACGAACCTCTGCCTCAAGCTGTGAGGGTGAGCCTCGCGCGCCGGCCCGTCCCCACGGGCTGGCGCCTTGCCATCCGCGCGCGTGGCTCGAGCGATGGGCGAAGCCGCACGGATAAAGCGCACCCGCTGATATGTCGGGATGCGCCACCCCACGGGCCGCCGCGCGCCCTGCTTGCCCCCTTCGCGATTGTGCCTCACTCTGAGCGCCCGGGAGAACACCCATGAACCTGCGCCAGCTTCGCTATTTCATCGCCGTGGCCGAGGAACTGCATTTCGGCCGCGCGGCCGCGCGGCTTCATGTCTCCCAGCCGCCGATCACCCGCCAGATTCAGGCGCTGGAGGAACAGCTCGGCGCGCAGCTTTTCAACCGCACGCCGCGCGGGGTGGAGCTGACGCAGGCGGGCGCGCTGTTTCTCGATGAGGCGCGCAACATCGCGGCGCTGCTCGATCAGGCGGCGGACCGGGTGCACCGGGCGTCCGAGGGCGGGCTCGGCCGGATCGACATCGCGATTTTCGGCACCGCGATCCTCAGCTTCATCCCGCGGATCATCCTCGAGTTCAAACGCCGCTACCCGGATGTGAAAGTGGTGATGCACGCGCTCGACAAGCTGGCGCAGATCGAGGGGCTGCAGAACCGCTCGATCGATCTGGGCTTCAACCGGATGCTGACGCCGGTGCCGGGGCTGGCGATCGAGGAGCTGGCCTCGGAGCCGCTCTATATCGTCGTGCCCGATCCGGGGCTTTTCGCGGATCGCGAGAGCGTCGCGCTGTCGGAACTGGCGCGCGAGCCGATGATGCTGTTTCCCGCCAGCCGCGCGCAGGGGTTCGTCGAAAAGGTCACGGGGCTCTGCCACGAGGCGGGGTTCGCGCCCAATGTCGCGCAGGTCGTGGGCGACGGCTTCACCGCGATGGCGCTGGTGGCGGCGGGGTTCGGCGTCTCGGTCGTTCCGCAATCGATCACATCGGTCATCATGGAGGGCGTGAAGTGCCTGCCGATCAGTGATGTGAGCGAGACCGCGCGGGTCGATATCTCCTGCATCTCCCGAGAGGGTGACACGTCCCCGATCGTCGCGAACTTCCTCGAAGTCGCACGCAGCTTAAGTCAATAAATTCCGCCACTTGAGAAACGTTCTTCATGCGACAGACCGGACGCAACCCGGGTGCTGAATCATGCCCTATTTAGGGGTTCCCCACATTCAGCGCGATGCGCCTTCGGTATCGAAACCCGGACTAAATGGTATTTGATCGTATCGCCTTTTCTGCCCCAATCTCGGTCCACGGACACGCCGAGGAGGCCCCGACACGCGGGGAATGAGGGCGCGTCCCGAGACAGAGGAGCAGTCATGCCGGTAATCCAGATCAACCTTATGGAAGGCCGCACCGAGGCGCAGAAAGAAGCGCTGATGCGCGAGGTCACGCGCGCGGCGGTCGACACGCTGGGCGTCAAGCCGCAGGCCGTTCGGATCATGCTCAACGAGCTGCGCTCGGGCCATTACGCGGTCGCGGGCGAGCCGAAATATGTCGAAGCGAGCGAGCAACCCGCCGCCGCCTCGAACGGCACAGCCCCGACCAACGGCCACGAGAAGGCCCCCGCAAACTGACCGCATTCACCTTATCGAGCTTTAGGGAGGACACCATGAGCTTTCAGGAACAGATCCACGATGTCGCGCAGCTTGCCTGCATCGAACTTTTCACCCCCAAATTCGAGGAAAGCTTCTGGTTCTTCCACGATGTTCTGGGCATGACCCCCACCGAGGATGACGGCAAATCCTGCTACCTGCGCGGCTACGAGGACCGCTATCACCACTCGCTGAAGCTGACGCGCTCGGACAAGGCCGGGATCGGCATGGTCGGTTGGCGCGCCTCCTCGCCGCAGGCACTGGAGCGCCGCGTGGCCGTGCTCGAGGCCTCTGACAATCCGGGGAAATGGGTCGAGGGCCACAAGGGCTACGGTCGCGCCTATGAATTCACCACGCCGGACGGCCACAAGCAGCACCTGTTCTGGGAGGTCGAGTATTACGAGGCCCCGGCAGAGCTGAAATCGAAGCTGCTCTCGCGCGCCCAGAAGCGCCCGCTGCGCGGGGTACCGGTACGTCGTCTGGACCATGTCAATCTGCTCTGCTCGGACGTGACCAAGAATGGCAAGTTCCTGCAGGACAATCTCGGCTTCCTGAAGCGTGAGAACGTGGTCTTCGGCGGCTCGGACGAGCTGGCGGCGTGGTTCTCGGTCAGCCCTCTGGTGCACGAGGTCGCCTTCACCAAGGATCAGGCTGGCCCCGGCAACCGTCTGCACCATGTCGCCTTCTGGTATGGCAATCAGGGCCAGATGCTCGACCTTGCCGATATCTTGCAGGAATACGACGTGACGGTCGAGGCGGGCCCGGCGAAGCACGGCGTCTCGCAGGCCTATTTCATGTATGTCTACGAGCCCGGCGGCAACCGCATCGAGCTGTTCGGCGATACCGGCTACCTGATCTTCGACCCGGACTGGAAGACGCTGACCTGGGACGAGAGCAACTTCTTCAACGGCGGCGGTGTCTGGTTCGGCGGCGAGCTTCCGCAGGACTTCTTCGTCTATGGCACGCCCATCGTCGAGGCCGCGATGGCCGAGGCGGAAACCAAGGACACCGTGGCCGAGCCGGCCGAGTAATACCTCTCCGCGATTTCGGAGACTGGCCATCCCCTCGGGGGTGGCCTTTTTGGTTTTTGGTGCGGAAAGGGCCGCGCCCGACCTCGGGTGGGCGCTGTACGCGCTCTGTGGCTTGGCGCTTTATCTCGCAAGCCCGTAGACCGGTTATACCCGCGACGCCTTCGCCAATGCGCCCTCCCGGGGGGAGGTCGGGCGCGGCCCGGGGCTGGTCGCCCCGCGCCAGTAGATCCCGGCGCCACCTCCGCATCAGGTATCACCCGGGTAATCCCCGATACCTCCGCGGTATGTTTTCCTTCCCCCGTCCCGCGCGCTACAACCTCCCGCAAAGAGGAGGCTTTCATGCACGCACTGACCCATGACGGGGTGACGCTCCACATTCTCGACGAAGGCCCGCGCGACGGGCGCGTGGTGATGTTCGGCAATTCGCTCGGCAGCGATCTGCGGCTCTGGGAGGCGCTGATCCCGCATCTGCCCGAGGGACTGCGGCTGATCCGCTTCGACAAGCGCGGGCATGGGCTGAGCGATTGCCCGCCCGGCCCCTACAGCATCGAGGACCTCTCGGGCGATGCCGCCGTGATCTGCGATGCGCTCGGGCTTCGGGATGTGACCTTTATCGGCCTCTCGATCGGCGGGCTGATCGGGCAGAACCTCTCCGCGCGCCGCCCCGATCTTCTGCGTGCGCTGGTGCTGATGGACACCGCCGCCAAGATCGGCACGCCCGAGATGTGGAACGAGCGGATCGCCAATGTGCGCCGCGACGGCATCGCAAGCATCTCCGATGCGATCCTCGCACGTTGGTTCGCGCCCGGTTTCGCCGAGGCCCACCCGGCGGAGTTCACGCTTTGCCGCAACATGCTCGAACGCGGGCCCGACGAGGGCTATGCGGGCTGCTGCGCGGCGATTGCCGGGGCCGATCAGACCGAGGCGACACGGGCGCTGAAACTTCCGGTGATGGCGATGACGGGTGCGGATGACGCCTCGACCCCGCCCGATCTGGTGCGCGGCACGGCGGAGCTGTGCGGCGCCGAGTTCCACGAGATCGCGAATGCGGGCCACCTGCCCTGTTACGAGCAGCCCGAGGCTGTCGCGGCGCTGCTGAAGGATTTCTTGGACAGGACCTGAGCTAACACCCCGCCCGGTGCGCGCCGAAGGCGCAGGGCGCACGACGGCCCGTCCCGACGGGCTGGCGCGATTGGGGCCGCGTGCCCAGCGGGAAGCTCAGAGGAATGTGGCGGGCATAAACCGCCACAGCGGAGAACGGGCGCGCGCCACCCCACGGGCCGCCGCGCGCCCTGCTTTCGCTACACCGCCTCCAGCGCCACGGCGATGCCTTGACCCACGCCGATGCACATCGTGGCAAGCGCCCGGCTGCCCTTGCGGCGCACCAGCTCCAGCGCCGCCGTGCCGGTGATCCGCGCGCCCGACATGCCCAGCGGATGGCCAAGCGCAATCGCGCCGCCATTGGGGTTCACGCGCGCATCGTCATCGGCAATACCGAGATCGCGCAGCGTGGCCAGACCTTGGCTCGCAAAGGCCTCGTTCAGCTCGATCACGTCGAAGGCGTCCTGCGTCAGCCCCAGCCGCGCCATCAGCTTCTTGCTGGCAGGCGCGGGCCCGAAGCCCATGATCCGGGGCGGCACGCCAGCTGCGGCCCCGCCGGAGATCTTCACCAGCGGCGTCAGCCCGTGTTTGCGCACAGCGTCCTCGGAGGCGATGATCAGCGCCGCTGCGCCATCGTTCACGCCCGACGCGTTGCCCGCCGTGACCGTGCCGTCAAGCCGCACGATGGGCCGCAGTTTGGTCAGCGCTTCCAGCGTGGTGCCGGGGCGCGGGTGTTCGTCAGTGTCGACCACAACCGGCTCGCCCTTGCGCTGCGGGATCGTGACCGGGGTGATTTCCTCGGCCAGACGGCCTTCTTCCATCGCCTTGGCCGCAGCCTCCTGCGAGCGGAGCGCGAAGGCGTCCTGATCTTCACGGCTCACGCCGAAATCGTCGGCCACGTTCTCCGCCGTCTCGGGCATCGAGTCGACGCCATGGGTCTCTTTCATCAGCTTGTTCACGAAGCGCCAGCCGATGGTCGTGTCATAGACCGCATTGGCGCGGCTATAGGCGGCCTCGGCCTTGGGCATCACGAAGGGCGCACGCGACATGCTCTCGACGCCGCCCGCGATCATCAGATCGGCCTCGCCCGCCTTGATCGCGCGGGCGGCGGTGAGGATGGCATCCATCCCAGAGCCACACAGCCGGTTGATCGTGGTCCCCGGCACATTCACCGGCAGACCCGCGAGCAGCGCCGACATGCGGGCCACGTTTCGGTTGTCCTCGCCCGCCTGATTGGCGCAGCCAAAGATCACATCCTCGACCGCCTCCCAATCGACGCCCGTATTGCGCGCCATCAGGGCTTTCAGCGGGATCGCCCCCAGATCGTCGGCCCGGACAGGCGCCAGCGCGCCGCCGAAACGGCCGATCGGGGTTCGGATATAGTCGCAGATATAAGCGTCACGCATCGGCCAACTCCTCGGGACAGATCAGGTCACCCACTTCGCCCTCGATATGGAGGGTCGCGCCGGTGACGGATTGCAGTTCCTCCATCGAGATCGCGGGGAGCTTTTCGCGCAGGACGAAGCGGCCATCCACCACGTCCACCACGGCGAGCGACGTATAGACGCGGGTCACGCAGCCCACACCGGTCAGCGGGAAGGTGCAGCTCTCAACCAGCTTCGGCTGGCCCTTCTTGGTGACGTGATCGGTGATGACAGCCACGCGTTTCGCGCCATGCACGAGGTCCATTGCCCCGCCCACGGCCGGCACGCCTTTCGGCCCGGTCGACCAGTTCGCCAGATCGCCCGTTTCAGCCACCTGATAGGCGCCGAGGATCGCCACGTCGAGATGCCCGCCGCGCACCATCGCGAAGCTGTCGGCATGGTGGAAGAAGGCGGTGCCGGGTTTCAGCGTGATCGCCTTTTTCCCGGCATTGATCAGGTCCCAGTCCTCCTGACCGGGCTCGGGTGCGCGGCCGAAGCCCAGCACGCCGTTTTCCGTGTGAAAGATCGCCTCGCGGCCTTCGGGCTGGAAGCGCGCGACCATTTCGGGAAAGCCGATCCCGAGGTTCACATAGGCGCCATCCTCGATGTCCTGCGCGGCGCGCCAGGCGATCTGTGCATTGCTCAGTTTCTGGGTCATGGGTGATGGGCTCCGGCGCGGTTCAACTCTTCTTCCTGGGCGGGGTTGGCGACCTCGACGATCGCGTCCACGAAGATGCCCGGGGTGACGATGACTTCCGGGTCGATCTCGCCCGGCTCCACCGCCTTGGTCACCTGCACGACAACCTTTTCTGCCGCCGTCGCCATCAGCGGCGAGAAGTTGCGCGCGGCCATCCGGTAGGTGAGATTGCCAAGCGCGTCGCCCTGCTCGGCCTTGATCAGCGCATGATCGGCCTTGAGCCAGCGCTCCATCACGTAGTCGCGGCCATCGAACTGCTGCACCGGCTTGCCCTCGGCCAGATCGGTGCCAACGGAAGTCGGCGTGAAGAAACCCGGAATGCCCGCGCCGCCTGCGCGGATACGTTCGGCCAGCGTGCCTTGGGGCACCAGTTCCAGCTCGATCTCGCCCGCCAGATAGCGTTCCGTAAAGACCGTCGGATCGGCCGAGCGCGGGAAGGAGCAGATCATCTTCTTGACCATGCCCTGCTCGATCATCGCGGCGATGCCGACATGGCCGTTGCCTGCGTTGTTGTTGATCACGGTCAGCCCCTTGGGCGAGCCGGTTTCGAGAAAGCGGTCGATCAGGGCGTGGATCAGTTCGATCGGGGCCCCCGAGCCGCCAAAGCCGCCGATCATCACCGCGGCACCGTCTTGAATATCGGCCACGGCCTCGGTCAGCGAGGAAAGTCTCTTGTCCATTTGCGGTCCTCCTGAGGCCTCGGATTTAGACCTGCGTGGGACGGCTTTCCACGGATTTCGTGCGCATCTTGACATTTGTTCGCATCGCGAGAAAATCTGTTCGCATGTTGAACAAACCGACCGATTTTATCGCCTCCTTCGCGAAGGGCCTGCGCGTCATCGAATGTTTCGGAGCGGAGACGCCGCGGCTCTCGATTGCCGAAGTGGCGCAGGCCACGGGCTTTGACCGGGCCACGGCGCGGCGCTGCCTGCTGACGCTGAACGCGGAGGGCTACGCGGAATACGACGGCAAGTTCTTCACGTTGACGCCGAAGGTCTTGCGGCTCGGGATGGGGGCGCTGGCCTCGCTGCCGCTGCCGCAGATCGTGCAGCCGTGGCTCGACCAACTGACGGATCGGATCGGGCAAAGCTGCTCGGTTTCGATCCTCGATGGGACCGAGATCGTCTATCTCGCGCGGGCGGCGCAGAGGCGGGTGATGTCGATCGGGTTGATGCCGGGGTCGCGGCTGCCCGCGCATTGCACTTCGATGGGACGGGTGCTGCTGGCCGCCCTGCCCCCGGAGGACGCCCGCGCCGCCGTGGAGGCCTCGGACCTGACGCCGCGCACGGCCTATAGCCTGACCGATCCGGGCGAGATCCTCGCGCGCATAGATCAGGTGCGCCGCGAGGGTTACGCAGTGATCGATCAGGAGGTGGAGATCGGGCTGCGCTCCATCGCGGTGCCGCTTTACGACATGCATGGGCGGGTCGTGGCCGCGCTCAATACCGGGATGGCCGCGAGCGCCGATCCGGCAGAGAGCCTGATCGAGACCTATCTGCCGGAGCTCACGCGGGTGCAGACGGGGCTGCGGCGGGTGCTGCGCTAAGGCTCACCCCGCCACGGTGATCTCGGTATCCCATTGCGCGCAAAGCGCCATGAGCGCGTCCGGCAAGGGCTTGTCGATGAAAACCCGGTCGATATCGGAGAGCGAGGCGAGCCGCACCGGGGCGGAGCGTTCCAGCTTCGACGCGTCGGTCACCAGAAAGCTCTGCCGCGCCTGCCGCAAGATCCGGCGGCTCACGCGCACTTCGGCCAGATCGTAATCGAGCATGTCGCCGTCCGCATCGAGCGCGGAGGTCCCGATCACCGCGAAATCGGCTTTGAACTCGCCCATGAAATCCGCCGTGAGGTCGCCCACCAGCCCGCCATCCGAGCGGCGCAGGTTGCCGCCCGCCACAAGGATATCGCAGCTCTCATTGGCCAGCAGGATATTGGCGACGTTGATGTTATTCGTGACCACGGTGATGTTGCGATGATGCAGAAGCTCGCGCGCCACCGCCTCGGTCGTGGTGCCCAGCGTCAGCACGATAGAGCTGTTATCGGGGATCGCCTGCGCACAGGCCCGCCCGATCGCCGCTTTCGCCGCCTCGTTCATCCGGCGGCGCTCTTCATAGGCGAAATTCACCACGCCGGTGCGGATCACCGCCCCGCCATGCACGCGTTCCAGATGGCCCGCTTCGGAGAGCTCCGTCAGATCGCGCCGGATCGTCTGGACCGAGACATTGAAGCGTTCGGCCAAGGCCTCGACCACGACGCGGCCCTCGTCGCGCGCGATTTCGAGAATTTCGGACTGTCGGAAATTGAGCGCCATCCTGCCCCCCCTTTTGGGCCTTGCTGCCACAGGTTACCGACAAAGTCATGTCTTGGCAGTGTTTTTGTGTGAAATCACCGGGGACGGTGTGGCGCGGTCAGTTCAGGCTCAGCCCCTCGATCCGGGCGCGGATCGCGCTGTCGGTGTCGTCGCTGTCGCCAGACAACGCCAACCCCACAAGCTGCGTCGGCTGCGCTCCAAAAGCGCGTTGGTAGTCGCGCGCCAGATCGACGCTCTCGGAATGCGTGCCGGTGCCCGCCGGGCGCAGCACCACGGTCTTGCCGCGCGCGCCGAGATAGGGCGAGGGCAGCACCGCCCCGCGCCCATGCTTGCCGCCCCAGACATACATCAGCACGCGCGCCTCCTTCACCGCGAGAAGCTTGCGGATGCTGGCCCCTTCATTGGCGCGGGCGACGGCCTCCGGCATGAAGACGAAATAGAGCGAGAGGTCTCGATCATCCCCGCCCTTGCGGTCGAGCGGCGTCGGCGGGACGCTCTGGCTAACCGACCATTGCCACGCCGCATTGCGCGTGCCCCAATCGGACTGCGGCAACGCCCGCCAGATCAGCGAGACCGAGCCGTCCGAGCGCATCGCGACGCCATCGCGCGATTGCTGCCAGTCGTTGGAGGAGAACAGCGAAAACCGCTGCTCAGTCCAGCCGCCGAAGATCGAGGCCGGGGCGAGGCTCGGCATCAGCGCAGCGCAAAGGCTTGATACGAGAAAGGCGATCGACAGGCGGCGCATGGCACTCTCCTCTTGCTTGGGTGACAGGGCTACGCAAAGGACCGCCGCGCCGGATCACTCGGCCCGGGTCGCGCGCATACACCCACGACCGTCACTGAAGGCTGTCGAGGCGCAGCACCGCTTTCAGATCCTCCATCGTGGCGCGGACGATGTCGGCATTCTCGCTCAGCCCATCGCAGATCCCGAGTGCCGCCTGATCCTCGCAAAATCGCGGCAGGAGACGGGCGCTGGAGGCGCAGACACTGGCGACATTCCCGAGCGTGTGCAGCGCCGCGCGGAGTTTCGCGATTTCGTCTTCGGTGAAATCGGCCCGGCTGCCGCCGACCGTGTTGGCACTCACATTCATGGCGACCCCCGTTTGCCCAGTCCCGCAGGGTCAGAATTATCACGGAAACTTACATGTCAGATACGTCAAATCGTTATCGGAACGTGAGATATGATCGAAGTTCTGTGCGTAGGGTCACGCAATTGCGTTTTGCAAAGCCTCTCTGAGCGAGTCGGAGGAGAAGGGTTTCTGGACGACCGTGCAGGGCGGGTAGATCGCCAGCAGGTCAGGCGCGGACCCGTAGCCCGTGGCCAGCACGAAGGGCACGCCCATCTTGTGCAAACGTTCAGCGACCGGCACGGATTGCTCGTCCCCGAGATTGACGTCGAGCACGGCGAAATCGGGTCGTGTGGCCTCCAGCCATGTCAGCGCGCCTTCCACCGAGGAGGTGATCTTGACGTCGCGCGCGCCCAGATCCTCCAGCACACCGGCGGCGTCCATCGCGATGATGAGCGTGTCCTCCAGCACCAGCCCCTGCCCCGACAGGCGGAATGCGGCGCCGGTCTGCGCGGCGGGCGACGCCGCAACGTCGCCCTCCGTGCCGGGCTGATCGATCAGCTCCGCGATCGTGGTCGGCGGGATGCGGAATTGCGCCTCCACCCCGGTCATCTTGTAAGAAATCTCGGCATCGCCGCGCAGCTCGTGCGGGATCGAGTTCTCGATGATGATCGACCCGAAGCCGCGCCGTTTCGGCGGGGTGACGGGCGGACCGCCACGCTCTTTCCAGTCGATCAGCAGCCCCCCGCTGTGATCGGTGGAGAGCGCGATCTCGACGCGCCCGCCGCTATCGCACAGCCCTCCATATTTGATCGAATTCGTCGCCATCTCGTGCAGCACGAGCGCCAGCGTCGTATAGGCTTTCGGCGAGATCAGCGCATCGGGGCCGGTAATGATGACGCGCTCGGCCTTGCGGTCGGCATAGGCGGCGAATTCGCATGAGATCAGCCCGTGCAGCGAGGCGGGCTCCCAATGCTCGGCGGTAAGCTGGTCGTGCGCCCGCGCCAGCGCCTGAATGCGCCCGTCGAGATTGTCGGTGAACTCTTCGAGCGAGCGCGCCGAGCTGCGCGACTGCGCCAGCAGCCCGCGCATCAGGTTGAGGATATTGCGCACCCGGTGGTTCAGCTCCGAGATCAGCAGTTCCTGATGCTCCTGCGCGCGCTTGCGCTCGGCCGAGGTCGCGTCGGTGATCTTGAGGAAGATCTCCAGCAGCACCGTGCGCAGAAGCTCCGCTGCGTGGCATTGCTGGTTCGTCCAGGGGGCCGAGCGCCCGGTGACCGTCTCGCGCCAGACCTCGAAGCTCTTGCGTGGGGTGAGCCGCACGCCGTTCGGGCCAAGCTGCGCGGGTTTCGTGGGATCGCCCGCCCATTCGACCGTATCCGCGATCTGACGGCGGAACAGCACGAGATAGTCGCGCGGCCGTTTCGAGATCGGAATGGCGAGCAGCCCCGCCGCGCGTTCCGGGAAGTCGCGGGCCGGTTCGTGAGCGCGACCCAGCTGATCGGTCGCGAAGGTCGAAGACCCGATCGACCGGTCCAGCATGCGCGCGATCCCCGCGAATTCCTCCTTGGTCGGCGTCGTCCCGGTCGCGCTGAATTCCTCGTTCTCATAAAGAACCAAACCATCATGCGGGATCACCAGACGGATCTCGTCGGAGACGGCCATCAGGCTTTCCGACAGCGCCTTGCCATCGGCCATATGCCCCATCAGGGTGCGCTGCAGGCTGGCCGTATCGGATTGCGCCTGCTTGCGCTCCCCATCCTCGAACTTGCTGAGTTCATAGGAAAACATATGGGCGTACATCTCAATCGCGGTGCGCAATTCGTAATCGATATAGCGTGGGTGGTTATGGTGGCAGGCGAACAGCCCCCACAGCTCGCCATCGCGCATGATCGAGACCGACATCGAGGCGCCGACGCCCATGTTGCGCAGGTATTCGATATGGATCGGCGAGACCGCCCGCGTCACCGCCAGAGACATATCGAGCGGCTGCCCGTTCAGATCGACCCCGGGCAGCACCGGCGCACCGGGATCGTCCACATCCGCGATCAACCGCAGCAGCGCGCGTTTATACAGGGCGCGCGCCTGCACCGGGATATCGCTGGCGGGGAAGCGCAGCCCGTCATAGAGGCGCTGCTGGTCCTTTCGGGTCTCGGCGATGACCTTGCCCGACTGATCGGGCTGGAACTGGTAGATCATCACGCTGTCGAAGCCCGAGAGCGCCTGCAGCCCCATCGCCGCATCACGCGCAAGCCGCTCCAGCCCCCGGTCGCGGCGCAGGCGCGCGATCTGCGGGTAGACATCGGTCATAACATCGCGCCCGCGCGTCTCCAGCTTCGGTTCGAATTCGACGATCAGATACGGCCCCGAGGCATGCAGCGAGACGTCGAAACTCTTCCCGTTCGCTTTCAGCACCACACCGAACAGCCGCACCGCCGTCTCGCCGCCCTCCGCCGTGCGCAGGCTCGCGCGGATCCGGTCGAACCCGTCGGAAACGATAAGATCGGCAAGTGGACGGCCAAGCGCCTCCTCGTGGGACATGCCGAGGATCTCCTCGAGATTGGTCGAGGCGTGCTGCACGATCCAGTCGCTCGAGAGCGCCAGAAGCGCGCCGTAGCTCTGGACCCGGCCCAGTTGGTGGATCGGCTCGCGGTCGCAATCGGTCAGATCGACGGGGCGCTGGCTGGGGGCGGGGCTGGTATCGGACGTCACGTCGGCTCCTTGGGCGTCAAATCGGTGTCTGTCGCGATCCTGCCGGGCCGCGGATGGTCAGTGGAATTGGAGGCAAGCGCTGGTGCGAGAGCGTCGGACGTTGTGCCCGCCCCCTGCGCCTGCACGGCCTGCGCGAAAAGATGGAAACCCCGCGTCGCATCGGCGACGATACGGGCTGCGCGCGGGTCTGCGGGGCTCAGCGCGTCGAGCGTCGCGCAATGCCGTTTCCACAGCGCCCCAGCGGCGGGGGCCTGAAAATAAAGCGGCTTGGCCTCGGCCGGGGTCTCGGCGAAGACCTTGCGGTCGATCACCTGCGTCCCGAGCCGCGAGCCCAGCACCAGATAGTCGATCGCCAGCGGGTCGAGCCGCCCCTGCCCTGCGTCCGGGGCGGGCACCGGGTGCACAGGACGGCCCAGCCGCGCCAGATCCCGGTCGAGCCGGTCGAGCAAATCGCTCAGCAAATCCGCGCAGATCGCGCCGGGGGCCGCATGGCGCGCCAACACGCCAACCCCTGCGGCCTGCGCTGCGAGGAACCAAGCCAGCTTCTGCGCCGGGGCCGCGAAGAACCGGGAGAATTGCGCCTCCCCCGCCTCATGCGCGGCGGCGGTCTCCTGTCTCAGAATTTGTCGGAAGGACACCGCATGCGAAGGCGCGGGCCTGTGAATCTTGGTCATTACAAACCCGTCTGCGGCGTGTCGTAGAAGCTGGAATATCTTCAACGCCGGAGCTCGGCAAAGGTTTCTTTGCGGGAACCAGAATTGCAGCTGCGCGGTTCGCGCGCGCGAGAAATCACAGCGCGCAGGGCCACGCGGGCCGCTCACCGATGCGCCCCCTGCGCCCTTCTGGCCGCCCCTACAGGCCACGCTTTCGACCATTAACCTCAAATTAACCTCGCTTGCGCGACGGTTAACGCGAGGTCAACCAAGCGCGCCCCGTCGCCTCCCGACCTCGCGAACCGAGTGAAGGAGTGGGATTGTGATCATCAGCGACGCATCGCTCGACATCCTGATGCTGACCCCGTGGTTTCCGAACCGCCCCGACGGCTGGCCGAGCCGCTTCGTCGCCGACAGCGCAAGGGCGCTCGCGCGGCAGGGCCACCGGGTCCGGGTCGGCGTGCTGCGCGGGCTGTCGCCTGCGGGTACGGCGCGGTTCGCCTCGCCCGAGCATCGCGGAGAGATCGACGCCGCGCACTTCCCCGAGATCGAGGAGATCCGCCTCGCGCGCTACCCGACCCTGCCGGGCGGGCTGATGCGCAAGCTGACCAATCGCACGCTCGACTGGGCGCTCACGGCGCTGGCGGACGAGATGATCGCCGCGCGCCGTCCCGATGTGATCCTGGTACAGACAGAGACCCTCGCACCTGCCGCGCAGTCGCTGGCCGCGCGGCTGGGACTGCCTGTGGTCGGCGTGCTGCACGGCGAGAACAGCAATTGGCGGTATCTTTGGACCAATGGGCAGGCCGAGCGGTTTCGGGACGCCTTGGGCGGGCTCGACCGGCTTGTGGTGGTGGGCGAACCGCTGCGCCGCTTCGCGACCGATCTGTCCGGGCGTGGGGATCATATCGAGGTGGTCTGGAACGGGGTCGATCCCGCGCCCGACCGTCCGCCCCCGCAGCTACCGGACGAGGCTCCCCTGCGGCTGGTGAGCGTCGCCAATCTGCATCCCGCCAAGGGGCTGAACCTGCTGATCGCGGCGCTCGGACGGCTTGCACGCGAGGGGGACGCGCCATGGCATCTGACAATCATCGGCGACGGGCCCGAGCGTGCCAATCTCGCCGCCCAAATCGCGCGGCAGGGGCTTGCGCATCGGATCACCCTCGCCGGTCAGAAACCACATGAAGATGTTCTCGCAACGCTCGGACAAAGCGACATTTTCGTATTGCCCTCATGGCGAGAGGCTTTCGGGATCGTCTATCTCGAGGCGATGGCGGCCGGCGCGCTCTGCATCGGGGTCGAGGGCCAGGGCCCCGGGCAATTCCTGCGCAACGGCGAGACCGGCTATCTGGTCGCGCCACGCTCGGTCGGGGCGCTGGTCGAGACGTTGCGCCCCCTGGTGACCGGACCGCGTGCCGAGTGGCGCCAGATTGCGCGCGCGGGCACCCGCTTCGCCCGCGATCATGCCAGTTGGGACGCCCATGCGCGCGCATTGTCCGAGGTGCTGCACGTCGCCTGCGCCCGCGCCGCCCCTTACGCCCTGGAGGCACGCCTTGTCGGTTGAACCTCTCTGCCCCGAAGCCCGTCCCGGCCCCGCGCTCGCGGTGCTGATCGAGCCCGCGCCCTACATGGTCGCGATGACCGCAGCGCTGGCCGTGCGCTGGCCTACCGGTCTCACTGTGCGCTATGTCTCCGCGGCAGCGACGCAGCGATGGGCGAACACCGCGCCCGAAACCGTCCTGCCCGCGAAGCGTCTTTCTGCCCTCATCACGCTCTGGCGCGAGATCCGCAGCACGCGACCCAAAGTCATTTTCGTCGCCGGTTGGGCGCATGTCCCCGTGCTGACCGCGATCGTTCTCGGCAAGCTCTCGGGCGCGCGGATCATCGCGCTGAGCGACACGTGGATCAGCCCCGCCCGCGGGATGCGCGCAGCCCTCAAGGGCCGAATTCTCGCGATGATCGACGGATTCAGCCCGGCAGGCCAGCGTGCCGCCGACTATCTTCGCGACCAAGGCATGCCGCCCGAGAAGATCGTAACCGGACGGATGAGTTCGGACACCGACGCCATCGCGCGCCACATTCGCTCCCTCGGTCCCGAGGGTCGCCAGGAGATGCGCGCGCGGCTCGGGATCGCAGCCGATGCGCCCGTGTTGATGTTCCTCGGGCGGCTCGCCCCCGAGAAAGGGCTGGACCTGCTGCTGGACGCTTTCGCGCAGCTCAACGCCGCTCAGGCGCGTTTGATCGTGGCGGGCGACGGGCCGCTGGGCGAGACACTGGCGAAGGCGGCGGCACGCGATCCCCGTATCCTATGGCGCGGGCGGCTCGAAGGGGCGGCGCTGCGCGATCACCTCGCCGCCGCGGATTGCCTCGTCCTGCCAAGCCGCGCCGAACCGTTCGGGCTGGTGATCGGCGAGGCGCTGGCCGCGGGCTGCGGTGTCGTGGCAAGCGGGGCCTGCGGCGCGGCGCCCGACCTGCTGGGCGGGCGCGAGGCCGGGCTGATCGTACCGCCGGGCGACGCCGGCGCGTTGCACGCCACGCTGGCCCGCGTCTGCGCCGATCCCTATCTGCGCGCCCGGATGCGGGGCGATGCGCCTGCGGCCATCGCAGGCTGGTCGAGCGCGGGTTGGGCGAGCCAGCTTTGCACGCTGGCCGAGCGGGTGACGCACGACGCGCCCGAAACCAAGCGCGAAGCCACCGCCGCGCCCGCGCCCAACCGCAAGGCGGAACGCGCATGAGGCTCGCGATCCGCAAACGCGGCCTGTTGCTGGGCCTCGGCATCGCCGCCACCGCGGCGCCGAGCGTCATCTATGTCAACATGCTCTTCGGACCCGGCGCGCGTTGGGCGGCGATGGGGGCGCTGGTCCTCGCGCTTCTGCTCAATGGCCGCCTGTGGCGCAAGATCCCGGGCGACGGGATGTATTGCAGGCTGGCGCTGCTGAGCTTGGCCGCGCTGTCTGCGCTGTGGTCGAGCGTGCCGCATCTGAGCGGGCCGAAAGCTGCGATCTACGCGCTGACCGCTCTGGCCTTCGCCTCGGCAGGCGCGGCCTGGGCACAGCACACGCGGCGGCGCGATCTCTTCGCGATCCTCTGGCCGCTGCTGGCGCTCGTGCTGTTCGCCGGGATCGGGGGGCTGCGTTCGGGCTTCGGCACGGTCGAGATGAACGCGGATATCTCGCTCTATCGGGGGCTGAGCGCCAATTCCAACTTTCTCGCCCTGATGATCCTTACCGTCGCGCCACTGCCGTTGTGGCGGCTCGCCCAGCGCCGGATCGGGCGACAGAGATGGCTGTTCTGGCGGGCTGTGGTACTGATCCTGACGGTGCTGGTGCTGATGAGCCTGTCGCGGGCGAGCCTGCTATCGCTCACGGTGCTGATCGCGGTCTTTCTTCTCGGACGCGGGCTCAAGCGGCTGGCGCTTGCGGCGGCAACGCTTGGGACGGTGCTGTCGCTTCTTTGGCTTTATTTCCCTGACCGGGCGGAGGCGCTGACACAGCGCTATCTCTTCAAGGCATCCGCACAGACGGAGACCCTGATCGCCTCGCGCGCAGAGACATGGGCCGCCACGCTCGAGGGAGCGCGCGCGGGCGGAACGTTCGGGCTGGGCTTCGGCGTCTCCTATGGGTTCGACGACTACGCGCTGTCGGCGAGCGCCTCGCACTATGGGCGCGAGAAGACCAATTCGGCGCTGGCCCTGATCGAAGAGGTCGGGCTTACGGGGGCCGCGCTCTTCACCGGAATGCTGCTCCTGATCACACGCGGCGCGGTTCTCGCGGCCCGGCATGCGCGCCGCCGCAGCGACCGGGTGCTGATGGCGCTGTTGCTAGGCTATCTCGCGGCGCTCTTCACCCATGCGCAGTTCGAGGCATGGCTGCTCTCGCCCGGAGGCGCGGCGACCCCCGCCTTCTGGACCGCGCTGGGAATGACGACCGCACTGGCCAAGCGCATTCGGACCCGGCTCAAGCCCGCTCGGCTCAGCCCGAGCGTGGCCGGCGCGATCGAAGCGGTCCGGGCACGCTTCCCCCAAGCTGCGGTGCGCTCCAATGCCTGATGCCATGCCCCTCCCTGTCCCGCCGCAACCGGGCCCCTCCTCCCGGCAAGGTCCCTTCCGGCCCATCGCCACGCAGGACCTGTCTCGCTTCCCCCGCCCGGTGATCGCGGGCAATCGCAGCTTCGGCTGGCGCGTGGCGTGGTATCTGGTCAATGCGCTCTTCTTCCAATCGGCGCTTCTCGCCCTGATCCCCTCGCGCGCGAAAGCCGCGATCCTGCGCGGGTTCGGGGCGAAAGTCGGCCCCGGCCTCGTCTGCAAGCCGCGCGTCACCATCAAATACCCGTGGCTTCTGGAGATCGGCGCGCATGTCTGGCTGGGCGAGCGCGTGTGGATCGACAATCCCGGCCAAGTGCGCATCGGCGCACATGTCTGCATCAGCCAAGGGGTGCGCATCGTCACCGGCAGCCATGACTGGGCGCGCGGCGATTTCCGCTTCTTCGCGCGGCCCATCGAGATCGGCGACAGCGCATGGGTCACGGCGCATCGCGTCCTGCGCCCCGGAGCGGTCGTGCCGCCGCGTGTCGTCGTTCTGGGCGATGTCAGCGCCAGAGACGGGCGCGGCCCGCGCGCGGCATCGGATGGCGTATCTTCGGAGGGCGGTGTCCGATGAGCGTCTCCGTATCGTCCCCCCGGCCTTTGCCTTCCTCCTCACCACAAACACCTCCGTCGCGTGCGATGCGCAATGGGGCGATCGCATGGGGACAGATCGGAGGCGGACTGGTCGCACGGTTCCTGAGCACCCGCTTCGCGCTCGCCGCTTTGGGGGTCGAAGCGATGGGCGCCTATCTTGCAGCAATCGCCCTGGCGCTGATCGCGAGCATTGTGACCGGCGCCCTGCAAAGCACGACGCTGCGGGCGCTCTCCCTTGCGCCGCTGGCTCAGCGCCCGCGTATCTTCAACGCGCTGATCGGGCTGCATCTGCGGGTCGCGCTCGGCGTGGCGGGGATCGGTGCAATACTTGGTCCATCCGCGCTGGCGCGGCTGTTCGATCTCCCCCCCGCGCTGGCGGATCAGGCCCGGATCGCCTTCTTTTGCATTCTGGCGGCGAGCGTCGTCGCGATCGCGCTCGCCCCGTACGAGATCGCCTTGCAGGCGCGCGAACGGTTCGGCCTGTTTGCGGCGCTCGATCTGGCGCGGGCGGTGGCGCTGATCCCGGTGGCCTATCTCCTCGGCGGGCAGACTACGCCGCCGCTTGCCGCTTTCGCCGCGCTGTCCGCCGGGCTGAGCCTGAGCGTAACCCTTGCGGGGGCGTGGCAGGCGCGCAAATCCCTGCCCGAGACGCGGCTGCATCTGCGCTGGATCCTGAACATCCGCCCCGCCCGCGGCCAGACCGCGCTCCTGTCGTGGTCGGTTCTTGGCGGGCTGGCGGCGAGTGCACGCGCGCAGGGCATGGTTCTTCTGATGGCGGCGCTGGGCGGTCCGGTCGCGAGCGCGGCCTATGGGCTGGGCAACCAACTCCCCGCCGCTTTGCGCCAATTCGCCGAGGCCACACGTCAGGTTCTGGCCCCGCGCCTCTATGCCGATCATGCCGCAAGAGGCTCTGACGGCAGCGTCACCGGCGCGCTGGTCGCCAGCCGGACCGCTGCGCTTATCACGTTCGGGGCGGCGATCCCGATGGCGGTGAACGCCCCGGCGCTGCTGTCGCTCTGGCTGGGCCGCAGCAACCCCGAGATGGTGATGGTGGTGCGGCTGATGCTGGCGGCACTCGCGCTCGATCAGTTAAGCGCGGGCTTGGGGCTGGCGTTCCTCGCGCGCGGTCGCATCGCATGGATGCAGGGCTGGGGCGCGGCGCTTGCGGTGATGAGCCTGCCCGCGGCCTTTCTCGCCGGTCGGGCCAGTGGCGAGATCGGCGCGGCTCTCTGGGTCGCCCTCGCCGCCACCGTCACCATCGCCGCGCTTCGCATCGTGCTTCTGACCCGTCTCTCCCCCGGCAGCGCCACACGCTGGGCGCGCGAGACGTTGCTTCCCGTTCTGGCGAGCGCGCTGCCCGCGGCGCTTGGCGCGGCGCTGGTGCAGGGACTGTTGCCCGAAGGTGCGGCGCGGCTGGCGCTGAGCCTCGGGCTCTGCGGGGCGCTCTGGCTCGGGGCAAGCTGGCGGCTGGGGCTGAGCGCGCCGGAACGCGCGCGGCTGACTGCACTCCTGCGACGCCGCCCGACGGAGGGACCGGCATGAGCGCGCCGTCCAAAAAACCGCGCGCCGTGCTCGCCCATGGGATCTGGGGGCGCGGCGGGGCCGAGGCGGTGGCCGCCTGGACGCTCGTGGCGCTGCGCGAGCGGTTCGATCTGACCCTCGTCACGCGTGGCAGCTTCGACTGCGAAGCGCTCAACGCGCTGGCGGGCACCGACCTCTCTCCCAGCGATCTGCGGGTTCTCACCCTCCCCGCGCGAAGCCGCATCGGCACGATTGAGGCCGCGCGGTTCAACCGGGCGCTGGCAACGCTCGGGCGGGCCTACGATCTGCGGGTTTCGCTGTCAGGCGTCCGCCGCTGGAACGCGCCCGCGCTGCATCTGCTCTCTGCCCGCGATTGGCATCCCGCGCTGGCAGGGCAAACGGGCCCGCGCGCAAAGATCCTGCGCCGCGTGATCGACGGCCCCGCCCTCGGCCCGCGCCCCGATGACACCGTAATCGCCAATTCGCGCTGGCTGGCTGCGGCGAGTGCCCCGCTTTGCCCCGGCCGGGTCCGTGTGATCTCCCCGCCGGTGGCGCTGGCCGCCGTCCCCGGCCCGATCCGCGACTGGGCCACGCGGCGCGAGGATGTGCTGATTTTCGGGCGGATCGCACCGGAAAAACGGATCGAGCGGGCCATCGCCATCGTCGCGCACGCTCGTGCCCAAGGGTTTCGCGGCAGGCTCGTGATCGCCGGGCCCGACGGACCGCCCGATTACATGGCCCGTATTCGCGCGCTGATCGCTGGGCAGAATTGGATCGAACGGCTGCCCCCTCAGAGCGGTGCCGCGAAAACCGCGCTTTTGGGATTGCTGCGCTACGGGCTGAATTGCTGCGAGGTGGAGGCCTTTGGCATCGCCACCGCCGAGATGGCCGCGAGCGGGATGATCCCTCTGGTGCCGCGCGGGACCGGACAGGACGAGATCGTCTCCGCCCCAGACTGCCGCTTTTCGGACGAGGCAGAGGCCGCGCGCCGCCTGCTGGCCCTGTCGCGCGACGCGGGCCTGCAATCCCGGCTCAGCGCCGCCCTGCGGGCCAACGTCACGCGCTTCGCCCCCGCCCGGTTCACCGCCGCCCTCGCGACCGCGGCTGCGGACCATCTCTCTGCCGACCCGACGCCTCAACCGGAGTTCTCCCATGACCTCTCCCCCGCCTGAGATCACCGTTCTGCATGTTGTGCCGGACCTGCGCCGCAGTGCCGGTGGGATCGCGGCCAATGCGCCCGCTCTGGCGGAGGCGCTCGCCGCGCAGGGCATCGCGAGCCGCTTTCTGACCCGTGCCTTCGACCCGGACGCGGAGATCGCCGAGCGCTGCCTGCGCGTCGTGCCCACGCAAGGTCCGAACGTCGCGCAGCTCGCACGAGCGATGGCCGGGATGCGTGCGCAAGTGAGGGCCGGCGCGCGGATCGTGGTGCATAGCCATGGGCTGTGGGATCCGCTGAACCATGCGGGGCTGCGCCTCGCGGCCGATCTGGGGCTGGGCCGGATTGTTAGCCCGCACGGGATGCTGCTGCCGTGGGCGCGGGCGCACAAGCGGCGCAAGAAAGACCTCGCGTGGCACCTGTATCAGCGCCGCGATCTGTCGCGGGCGGAGCTGTTGCACGTCACCTCGCAAGCCGAGGCGGAGGCGATCGCAAGCCACTGCCCGGTCGCGCGGATCGCGCAGGTTCCGCTGGGGATCGCCTTGCCGCCGCAGATTACGTCCCCCCCGTCGCGCAGCCCGAATGGGCGCAAACGCCTCCTGTTTCTCGGGCGGCTGCACCGGGTCAAGAACCTCGACACGCTGATCCGCGCCTTCGCCGCCTGCGCGCCGCGCGATTGGGAGCTGCGGATCGCAGGCCCCGACGAGGACGGCCTGACCCCGGCGCTTAGCGCGCGCGCCGCCGAGCGGGACGCGGCAGAGCGCATCACCCTCGCAGGACCGGTGTGGGGTGCTGCGAAACAGGCGGAAATCGCGGCGGCGGATGCGCTGATCCTGCCGAGCCATACCGAGAATTTCGGCACCGTTGTGGCCGAAGCGCTGGCCGCCGCGCGCCCCGTGATTGCCACGACCGGCAGCCCTTGGGCGGAACTGGCCAAGGCGGGCTGCGGCTGGTGGGTCGCGCCCGATCTGGCGGGCTTGGGCGGTGCGATTGCCGCGCTTGGTGCAACGACTGCGCCCGAGCGGGCGGCGATGGGCGCGCGCGGGCGGGCGCTTGTGGCCCGGGCCTATCTCTGGCCGCAGGTCGGGGCGCAGATGGCGGCGCTTTATCGGCAGGCCGCGGCCCTGCGTGCGGAGGCCGGGCGGAGCGGCCACGCCGCTGCACCCCAAGACCCCGAGCCTATCGCCAACCTCATCGGGAGGGCGGGCGAATGAGCCTCATGCTGCGCCACCGGATCGACCGGCTGATGAGCTATCATCTTACCGAGCGGCTGCCCCAGCAGGGCCTTGCACTCGCGCGGGGCAACGGGCTCAGCGCCTATTGGTTTCGCGAGACGCTGAATTTCGGCGATCTGCTGACGCCCGCGATCCTGCGGCATCACGGCTTCACCCCGGTCCATGCCTATCCCGACCGCGCGCAACTGACCGCGACCGGATCGGTGCTCGAACACCTGACCGAACAATATCGCGGCACGATCCTCGGCTCCGGGTTCATCAATGCGCGCAGCACACGGCGCTTCACCGGGGCGCGGATTGTGGGGCTGCGCGGCGCGCTGAGCCGGGACCGGATCGAAGGGCTGGGCCATAGCGTGACCCTCGGCGATCCCGGACTTTACGCGACGCGGCTTCTCGTTGGAGGGACCGAGAAACGACCCGCCCTGCCCGCGCCGAGCCAAGCCTTCGGGCTCATGGCCCATCACGCCCATCTCGACGCGCCGGGTTTTGCAGCGTTGAAAGCGCGGCACGGGGCGGCAATCCGGGTGATCTCGCCCGCCGCGCCTCCCGCACGAGTGATCGCGCAGATCGCCTCTTGCGAACGTATCGCCTCGGCCTCGCTGCACGGGCTGATCGCGGCGGATGCGCTTGGCCTGCCCGCGATCTGGCTGGCTGCGCCGGGGCTGATCGGCGGGCGGTTCAAATTCGACGATTACGCCAGCGCGGTGGCCCGGCGCGGCTGGAACCCCGTGGCTCTTACGGGCTTGGAAAACCTTGCCGATCTTCGTGCCCTCGCGAGCTGCGCCCCGCAAGATGCTATCGACGGCGCGATCGCCGGACTGGCCCGCGCCTTTACCCAATTCGCCGAGGAGGTCGCCTTCGCATGACCGCGCTTTCGCCAAGGATGGACCGCACGCCCCGCCTCTGTACGCCCAGCGCCGGGCCCGACCGCTGCGCCGATCTGAGCGTTGTGATCCCGCTGCATGACAAGGCGCCTTTCATCGCGCGGACGCTCGCCTCGATCGAGGCGCAAAGGCCTGCGCCCGCCGAGGTGGTGGTGATCGACGACGGTTCCAACGACGAGGGCGCCGCACTCGTGGAGCGGATCGCCGCGCGTTCGCCGCTTACCATCCGTCTGATCCGGCAGGACAATCGCGGCGTGAGTGCCGCTCGCAATGCCGGGATGCGGGCGGCGCGGCGCGACTGGATCGCCTTTCTCGACGCCGATGACGCCTATCTGCCGGGCGCGCTGGCCGCGTTCGAGCGCGCAAGACGGGCGATCCCGGGGGCGGAGGTGATCTTCGGCGAGGTGTGCCACGCGGGGCAGGACACATCGCCCGCGCCTGAGCTTGCCGAGGCTCCGGTACTTTTCCTGACCGATTACTTCGCGCATCTGGTTCGGGGCGGGCCAGAGGTTACCGCCTCCTCGGTGATGATCCGCCGCGGCGCGCTTATCCGCGCAGGCGGATTTCCCGAAGGCGTCACGGTCGGCGAGGACAGCGACACGTGGTTTCGGCTGGGCTGCGAGGCGCGGTTTGCCTATCTCCCCGCCCCCGTCGCCCGCTACCACATCGAAGACAGCGCGAGCGGCTGGCGTGCGCATCAAGGCGAGGTGCCGCATTGGCATCAGACCTTCGCGGACTGGATCGCGCGCGGACGTATCGCTTTGCCGCGACGGCGGAGCGCGGCGCGGTTTCACGCCTATTCCTGCCTGCATGCGGTGATCTGGCAGGCGAACGCGGGCCATCGGGACTTGGCACTCGCGCGACTGGCGCAGGTGGATTGGCAGGTCGCGCCGAAAGCGCTCTGGGTGAAGGCGTTGATGATCGCGCTTGCGCCTTGGCTGCTGACCGCGTGGTTGCGACTGAAACCCCGGAGAGCCGCGCGATGAACGGCGGGGAGCTGGAGCTGTCCCGCGCGATCCGTGCGCAAGCCGACGCCCTTGCCGGGGAATTGCAGGTGCTGGCGAAGGCGCCGGGCCCTGCGGCGTTGCAGCAGGCGCGCACGGGCTGCGCCTTGCTCGCGCATCACCTCGCGCGGAGAGAGGCCGCGCAGGGCTTCGCGGCTCTGGCGGGGTGGCTGAAGCTGACCTATGGCGCCGCGCGGCTCTCCGAGACACAGGCGGCCTGCGACACCACGCTCGCCGCACGCTGGCACGACAGGCTGAGCCCGGGCCTGTCGGAGGCTGCCCGCGCCACGCTCGTGCAAGGCTTGGCACACCTGACCGAGACACTGGCCCGACCGCCCGGTCATGCGCTGCGGGTGCTGTTCATCGGGGATTGCCTGATCTGGGACATCGCGACCCAGCTTCAGATCGCGGCGGCGGCGGAGGGCCTCGCGATCACGCCGCATCTCTGCGCCCAGCGCGACGCGGCGGAATTGCGCCGCGCGCTGGATAAGGCTGGCCCGGTCGATCTGGTATTCTACGCGCCCTTCGGTTTCGGCTTCGCGCAGAGCTATGCCCGCGCGCTCGCGCCCAGTGCCGTCCTGCGCCCGATGGCGCGCGACCTGCCCGGCTTGCGCACCGCATTGGATGAGGTGGAGGTGACGCTATGCCACCTCCTCGCGCGGACCGATGCCCCGATTTACCTGCACGAAGTCTCGGGCGCGCGGCAGGCTTCCGGCTGGCGTGGCGCTATGGCGGATCGCTTCGGCGCGCAGAGGCGGGCCCGCGTGGCGGCGTGGCTGAACGAGAGGCTCGACGCGCTGGCGCAGCGGGCGGCGCGCCCTGTTCTGCGTATCCCGGAGGCCACAGAGGCGCATCGTCTGGGCCCGGCGGCGGGGCGCGTTCTCTTCGAGGCGGGCGATCTGCACCCCACGGCATTGGCCGCATCGCTTGCATCCGGCCCCTATCTGCGCGCCTGCCGTGCGGCGCATCTGCTTGCGCGGCGTAAGCTCGTGGTGAGCGATCTCGATAACACGCTCTGGGCGGGCGAAATCGGCGAAGGTCCGATCACGCATCACCACGACCGTCAGGCCCTGCTGCTGCGATTGAAGGCGCGCGGGGTGCTGCTTGCGGTGGCCTCGAAGAACGATCCGGCAAATGTCAATTGGCGGGGTGCTGCGCTGCGGGCCTCCGATTTCGTCGCGCGCGAGATCGACTGGGCGCCGAAAGCGGGCAATATCGCCAAGATCGCGGCGCGGCTGAACCTCGCGCCCGAGAGCTTCGTCTTTCTCGACGATCGCGCCGATGAGCGTGCGCTGGCCGAAGCCGGTTGTCCGGGGCTGCTGGCGCTTGACCCGAACGCGCTGGAGACGTGGCAGCTCTTGGACGACTGGGCCGATCAGCGCGCAGCGTTTGCGGGTTCCGACCGTACCACGCTCTATCAAGCGCGGGCGGCGCGGCAGGCCTATGTCGCCACGCCTTCTGAAGAGCCCGGCGCCGCTTATCTCCAGCTTGGACTGCGGGTCGCGATCCGCATCGCCAAGCGGCGCGATCTGCCCCGGGTGGGTGAGTTGATCGCGCGCACCAATCAGTTCAACACGACACAAGTGCCGATCTCGGCCAAGGAGCTATCCGATCCTTCTCGCCGCGTTCTGATCGCCGAAGCGCGTGACAGGTTCGGGTCGATGGGGATCGTCAGCGCGCTTGTGATCGCGGATGGGGCCGAGGCGGGTGAAATCACCCAATTCGTGCTGAGTTGCCGGGCCTTCGGCTACGGGATCGAGACGGCGCTGTTGCAGACTGCGCTGGCGGCACAGTCGGGCCGTCCCTTGCGTGGACGGATCAACGAGAGCCCTCTCAACGCGCCCTGCCGCGACGTCTATGCCGCGAACGGCTTCACGCTGCGGGACGGGATCTGGACGGCACAGGAGCCGCGGCCAGATCTGATCCCCGATTGGCTGACCCTCGACATCGCGCCTGGCCTGCGCGCGCCCCCCGCACAGGCCTCGGCATGAGCGCGGGTCTGCCCCATCGGCGCGACATTCAGGTGCTGCGCGCGCTCGCCGTGGGGATGGTGGTGCTCTATCACGCGGATCTTTCCCTCGCGGGCGGCTATCTCGGGGTCGACATCTTCTTCGTGATTTCGGGCTACCTGATCACCGGGATGATCGCGCGCGCGCTGGCGGAGGGGCGGTTTTCCTTGCGCGCGTTCTACCTGTCGCGCGCCAAGCGACTGCTGCCTGCGGCCTTTGCCGTCTATCTCGCAACCGCCGTGGCCGCGCTGTGGCTGCTGTCGCAGACCGAGATGGCGCGGTTCCTCGACACGCTCGGGGCGGCGTTGAGCTTCACCTCGAATATCGCGCTTTGGCGGAGCGTGAATTACTTCACCGCCGGCGCGCAGTTGAACCCGCTTCTGCATAGCTGGTCGCTGTCGCTGGAGGAGCAGTTCTACCTCGTCACGCCCCTCGCCATGCTGATTACACCGCGCAGGCACTGGCCGTTGCTTTTGCTGGGGGCTCTAGCGATCAGCCTCGCCGGCTGCCTCGTTTTGGCCCCGCGCAGCCCGGTTGCGAGCTTTTTCCTGCTGCCGACGCGGGCGTGGGAGCTGATGGCCGGGGCGGTGGTGATGCTGTTCGAGCCGCGGATCGAAAGGCGTGCCGGGCGCTGGCTGCGCCTGCTCAGCCCCTTGGCGCTTATCGTTTTGCTGGTGGTCTGCGCCATTGCGCCGGGTGCGGGTTGGGGCTCGGTGCATCCGGGGCTGGACGCGCTGATCGTGGTCGGGGCCACGGCGCTTGTGATCGCGGCGCGGCCCGCCTGGATAAATGGCGGCCATTGGGTGACGCGACCGCTGCTGTGGCTCGGCGGGATTTCCTATGCGCTCTACCTCGTGCATTGGCCGCTTTTCGCGCTGACGCGAAATGCGTGGCTGGATGCGCCTTTGCCGCTCTGGCTGCGGCTGAGTCTTATCGTGGTCTCGCTGGGGCTCGCTCATCTGCTGCATATCGGGATCGAGCGGCCGCTGCATCGCGCGCCGCTGCCCTCATGGCCGCGCGCGGCGGGGCTGGCGCTTGGCGGGACGGTGGCGCTATGGCTGATAGCCCTCGCCCTGCCCGGCCTGCGCACGCCTCCGCGCGACTACCTCGCGCTCGGGGCCGCCAATACCGGGATCGCGCCGGGCTGCGACTTCGCCGGGGCGTTCGACCCGGAGGCGCTGTGCACGACAGGCCCGCGTCCGACCACGTTCCTATGGGGCGACAGCTACGCGATGCATCTGGCCGCGACCGTGCCTCCCGAGATCGGCCCCATCGCGCAGGCCACGAAATCCGCCTGCGCGCCGGTGCTCGGCCTGTCCCAAATTCAGCCGGAGGTCGGTCAGGATGCCATCTGGGGCGAAGGCTGCATCCGCTCGAACGCCGCAATCATAGCCTATCTGCAAGCCCATCCCGAGATCACCCGCGTCGTCATTTCCAGCCCCGTCGCGCAGATCCTCGGCACCCAGCCGCAAGGCATGGCGATGGAACGCGGCCGGCTCGTCCCCGTCGCAATGAGTTTCGCCCGAGGCCGCGCCGCCTTGCACGCGGCTGTGCAGGCCATCGCACGCCCCGACCGTCAGATCGTCGTGGTCAGCCCGCCCCCGTCGGTCGGCACGAATTTCTTCGCCTGTCGCGAACGGGCCGAAAGTGGGCTTTTCAGCTTCGGCCCCCGCGCGCGCTGCGAGATGCGGCAGACGGAGGCACGGGCTTATCGCGCGCAGGCCTTCGCCGCGCTCGACGGGCTGGAGGAGATCGAAGGCGTGCGGGTGCTCGATCTGATCGGCGTCCTTTGCCCGGATGATACCTGCCCGCTGGAGGAAGCCGGCACGCCGCTTTACCGCGATGCGGGTCACCTGAGCATCCAGGGCGCACAGGCTTTGGGCGCGCGCGACGCGTTGGGATTTCGCACGCTGTTCGGTCTGGACGAAAAACTCACGCGGCTGGAGAAATGAAAAACCCGGCCACACAGGGCCGGGTTCATTCAAATCGCGATGGGCGCGCTCAGTTCAGGCCGAGCTTCTTCAGCCGGTTCTCGCGGAGCCGGGCGAAGTCGTCGCCCGCGTGATAGCTCGAGCGGGTCAGCGGCGTGGCGGACACCATCAGGAAGCCCTTGCCGTAAGCCGCTTTCTCGTAATCGCGGAACTCGTCCGGGGTGATGAAACGCATCACCGCGTGGTGCTTCGGCGTCGGCTGCAGATACTGACCGATGGTCAGGAAATCGACGTCGGCCGAGCGCATGTCATCCATCACCTGACGGACCTGCGGCGCGTCCTCGCCCAGACCGACCATGATGCCGGACTTGGTGAACATCGACGGGTCCAGCTCTTTCACGCGCTGCAGCAGACGCAGCGAGTGGAAGTAGCGCGCGCCGGGGCGCACGCCGGGATAGAGGCCCGGCACGGTTTCCAGATTGTGGTTGAAGACATCGGGGCGCGCCTCAACGACCTTCTCCAGCGCGGCGGGCTCGCATTTCAGGAAGTCCGGCGTCAGGATCTCGATCGTGGTGTCGGGCGAGCGGTGACGGATCGCGCGGATCGTCTGGGCGAAATGCTCCGCGCCGCCATCGTCCAGATCGTCGCGGTCGACCGAGGTGATCACGACGTGGTTCAGGCCCAGCGTCTCGACCGCGTGAGCGACGCGGCCCGGCTCGAACACGTCGAGCGCGTCGGGGCGACCGGTGGCCACGTTGCAGAAGGAACAGCCGCGGGTACAGATCTCGCCCATGATCATCATGGTGGCGTGACCCTGGCTCCAGCATTCGCCGACATTCGGGCAGCCTGCCTCTTCGCAGACGGTGACCAGCTTGTTGGTCTTCAAAATGTCGCGCGTCTTCTTGTAGCCTTCCGAGACCGGCGCTTTCACGCGGATCCAATCGGGTTTCTTGGGCTGAGCATTGTCGGCGCGATGCGCCTTTTCGGGGTGGCGTTCACCGGGCATCTTGAGATCGCGCATGATCCATCCTTTCGGAGTGCGGTTGATCGTCACATAAGCCGATTGCGTGTCGGATGCAAATGCGCAGGCCCGAAGGCAGCCTTGCACATCGCGCGCGGCTGACCTGCGCGGAAGCGGCGGTCAGGATCACCACAAGGATAACGAATTCAAAGAGGCCGAACATCTCCGCGCATCGGAAAGGGTCTCGCGCAGCGAATGCCGCAACTGCAAAGTCAGCGATTGTGACCGAAAGGGACATCCGCTAGTCAGGACACTCTCCAAAACGCAACCTCCCCAACCGACAAAGGAGACCTCCCCATGCTTTCCGGTTCGAAACTGCCTGAAGTGACCTTCCACACCCGCGTGCGCGATGACAGCATCGAGGGGCCGAATCCCTTCCGTTGGGAGGACAAGACCACCTCGGATTACTTCGCGGGCAAGCGCGTGGTGCTGTTTGCACTGCCCGGCGCCTTCACCCCCACCTGCTCGACCTACCAGCTGCCCGGCTTCGAGAAGGGCTTCAACGATTTCGCCGAGCAGGGCATCGACGAGATCTACTGCCTGTCGGTCAACGACGCCTTCGTGATGAACCAGTGGGCCAAGGCGCAGGGCCTCGAGAACGTCAAGGTGATCCCCGATGGTTCGGGCGAGTTCACCCGCCGCGTCGGCATGCTGGTGCGCAAGGACAATCTGGGCTTCGGTCTGCGCTCGTGGCGCTATGCGGCCGTCGTCAATGACGGCGTGATCGAGGCTTGGTTCGAAGAGCCCGGCCTTGAAGACAATCACGGCGAAGACCCCTATGGCGTGTCCTCGCCCGAGACCGTCATGAACTGGCTGGTCAACGCCAAGGCCGAAGCGGCGGCGTGACCTTATGCCGGCCTGTTTATCGGGCCGGCTGCCGAGGGACCGGGGCGCGCGGCGATCAGAAGCGTCTGCGCGCCTGCGCGACCAGCCCCTCGCCCGCTTTTTGCAGAACCTGCGCGAGCGGGTCGAACCACGCCTCGGCATCGGAAACTTCGCGGGCACGGACCAGCCTTACGGTCCGTGCCGGCTCTTCGTCGAACCGGCTGAGCGCGAGCGTCGGGAAGGCCCGGGTTTCCTGCAAGCTCGCGATCTCGGGCACCAGCGTCAGCCCCATCGCCTGCCCGGCCAGCGCGCAAAGCGTGGTCAGCGAGGACGCCCCCAGATCAATGCGCTGCGCCGCCCGCGTCAGCCCGCACAGCGCCAGCGCCTGATCCGCGAGGCAATGGCCTTCGTCGAGCAGCAAGAGCTGATCCGGGTCGATCGCCTGCGGGCTGAGGCCGCGCACCATGGTGAGCTGATCCGGCGTCCCGGCCAGCAGGAAGCGATCCTCGAAAAGCGGTGTCTCGAACAGTTCGGGCGCAGGCGTCGCGATGATCGCGGCATCGAGGCGCCCCTCGGCGATCTCGGCCAGCAACGACTCGGTCGTGGCCTCGCGCAGCCGAAGCCCCCCTTGCGCGCGCAGCCCCGCCAGAGACGCGGGCAGCAGATAGGGCGCGATGGTCGGGATCACACCGAGATTGACCTGCCCCAGCCCGCGCCGCGCCTCGGACTGCAGATCGCGCAACTCGCCCGCGACCCGCTCGGCGGTCTCCAGCACCCGCCGCCCCGCCCGCGTCAGCCGGACATCGCGCGGGCGGCGCTCGACCAGCGGCTGGCCAACCTGCTCCTCCAGCTCACGGATTTGGACCGAGAGCGCGGGCTGGCTGACATGGACGATCTCGGCGGCGCGCGAGAAAGAGCGCGCCTGACCGAGCGCCCGCAGATAGGTGAGTTGGCGAAGCGTGATATTCATAATCTTCGGTTATCGATAGTCGACAATATTTACAACTTCGCTTTATGCCGCTTTCACATGGATGGCTCATGCCAAGAAGATATCTGTAACGGTGCGCGCCATAGCCGCGCGAACGCGTATTCGCGATAAACGGAACGGGAACGAGCAAAGCTTCGCGATATTTACTTTTTTGACAATGACTTGCGGCGTGATGTTGAGGTAAAACCTTAACTTTAACGGACTGTTTGGCATTAGAGTTTGGCCGCGTGAGCGCGTCCGGATAGCTCTTGCAGAACGCCCGGACCGCCACTCACCCAATCATCGGACTGGCCCCGCCATAGGTGTCGTCGTAATGGCGCTTGAGACGTTGCAGCGCGATGCGCAGGACGATCTTGCCCGAGCGTGCCGACCAGCCGAGCCGCTTCTCCGCCGTCTCCAGACCTTCGAGAAAGCAGCAGCAGCGCAGCGCCATGTCGCCCAGTCCCGGCCCCAGATCGCGCAGCGCCAGCGCCACCCGTTCGCGCGCGGTGTCGGAGCCGCCACCCATCGCTAGCTCGGGGCGATACTGCCCGCGCCCGCCGCCGCCGGTCAGGAACCGTTCCCAGTTCTGACCCACGCGCGGGCCCATCTGCGCCAGTTCGAAATCCTCGCGCAGACGCTCGCCTGCCGCGACCAGATCGGCGCCGAGGAACGGTCGCCCCTGTTTGTCACGCCGCCGCGCCAGCACCGCGAGCGGGCTTTCGGCCAGATTGGCGCGCACCCGGCGCTGATGCCCGTCCGCGTCGGCGCGCGTCTCGTGGGCGAACTCGCCATGCTGGGCGGCGAAGGGATTGGCGGCGGTCTCGCCGCGTGCTGCGGCCTCTTCCTCCAGCACGCGTTTCAGCGCCGCGCGCCCCGCCTGCGTGATCTCGTAGCTGGTGACGCGGCCCGCATGGGCGACCTCGATCCAGTCCTTGAGCGCGAAAGCCTGCGCCACCGCGCGCTCCAACACGGCCGTGCGCACCGTGCCGCGCAGCACCACGGCCTTGTCCATCTCGCGCCCCACGATCAGGAGCGCACCCGGCTCGGCCAGGCGGCGCAGAATGCGGCGCGTCTCGCGGCGCAGCTGGTCTTCATCGGCGGGCGTCTCGGAGGGGCGGAAAGCAGCGGTCATGGGCGTGTCCTTTTGGAGCACGGTCGTCATCGGAGCCTCGGGATAATTGGCAGCGCCCGGCCCGGCCGCGCGGCCAAGACGTTCGAGCGCCTCATCGACCAGCGGATCGTCCCGCCGCGCCTCGATCCGGCGCACGCGGCGCAGGATGGTCGAGGCCGCGCACCCTTCCGCCCGTGCCAGTGCCCGTATCGGAACGCCTTCTTCGACATGGCGCAGATAGAGTCGGGCATGTTCGGGCAGCCAGGCGGGAAGCGCCGCCGGGGCCGGTGCGATCGAAGTCATATTGTCCCCCAGATTGCGCCGCGAAACGCGCGGCGAGTCCGTCCGGTAACAACCGTGAGTTGCTTTGGTTACCCGTTCGTTAATAAACGGGACGCCAGCAAGAATTCCTTAAACTTCCTAAACAAAGCTTTGCGGGGCGCGCGCTTGAGGGCGAAATGGCGCAACACCGCCTGAGGCTGGGTAACGCTCGGGATCTCACCTCAAGGGAGTTTCCGATGACCTTCGCATTTCGCCAGAAATCCACGCCCGCCTTCCACGCCCCGTCGCCCTTGCGCCTCGTCGAACCGGCCGAAGCCGACAGCGTCGCCCCTGATCCCGATCCTGTCACCGCCGTGGCGAAGCTGCGCCGCCCGCGCCTGTTGATCCGCGCGGCGCGGCACGGGCTGAGCGATTACAGCCGCAAGCGCGACCTCAAGCGGGTGATGCGGATGAGCGAACTGCCACGTCCGGGCGCGGCCCTGCGCGCGCTGATGGCCGAGGAAGCGGCGCTCGATCACGCGCGGCGCGCGGGCGAGGCTACCTATTCGGTCGCCCGCCATATCGAGCTGCTGATCGCGCTGCTTGCGGAGGCGCGGCTGGCGCGGCAGCCCACCGATAACTGTGCGGCAGATCCGTCTCTCAGCGCGACTTGAAGAGCGAGCCGAGAACCCCGCGCACGATCGTCTGGCCCGTCTTGGTGCCCAACTGACGCGCAAAGCTCTTGCCGAAGGTCTCGAGGATCGTATCGGACCGGCGCGAGGATTTGCGCGCCGGTTTCGACTTCGCCGTCGGATCGTAGCGCCGTGCATTGTTGAAACTGTCGAAGCCTTCATCGAGCTCAGAGCGGCCTGCGGCGGTCTTGGCCGCCTTCTCGCGCGCCTCGGCCTCCGCGGCCTCGCGCGCGGCCAGTTCGGCACGCTTGGCGAGGATTTCCTGCGCCGACTCGCGATCCACAGGCGTGTCGTATTTCTCGCCCAGACCGCTTGAAGCGATCACGGCGGCGCGCTCGGTATCGCTGAGCGGGCCCAGGCGCGACTGCGGCGGGCGGATAAGCGTCCGCTCGACCATGCCCGGCACGCCCTTCTTCTCGAGGAAGGAGGTCACCGCCTCGCCGGTGCCGACCTCCTTGATCGCGATCTCGGTGTCGAAGCTCGGATTAGCGCGGTAGTTCTCGGCGGCGCGGTGCAGGTCGCGCTGATCCTTTGCGGTGAAGGCGCGCAACGCGTGCTGCACGCGGTTGCCAAGCTGGCTGAGAATGCCGTCGGGCACGTCCCCGGGGTTCTGGGTGATGAAGAACACCCCCACCCCTTTCGAGCGGATCAATCGCGCCACCTGCTCCACCTTGTCGACCAGCGCCTTCGGCGCGTCGTCGAACAGCAGATGCGCCTCGTCGAAGAAGAAGACGAGCTTGGGCTTGTCGGGATTGCCGACCTCGGGCAGCTCCTCGAACAGTTCCGAGAGTAGCCACAGCAGGAAGGTCGCGTAAAGCTGCGGGCTGCCCATCAGCTTGTCGGCGGCGAGGATGTTGATCTGGCCCATGCCGTTTTCGTCGATCTGGATCAGATCGCTGAGATCCAGCGCGGGTTCGCCGAAGAACTGCGCCCCGCCCTGGTTCTCCAGCACAAGAAGATCGCGCTGGATCGCGCCGATCGTCGCGGTGCCGACATTGCCGTATTCCAGCGCGATCTCATCCGCGCGCTCACCGATATGGCGCAGCATCGCGCGCAGATCGTCGAGGTCGAGCAGCGCCAGCCCCTCCTTGTCGGCGATGTGGAAGGCGATGTTGAGCGCCCCTTCCTGTGCCTCGGTCAGCCCCAAAAGGCGGCTCAGCAGCAGCGGCCCCATCTCGGAGACGGTCGTGCGCACCGGGTGGCCCTTCTCGCCGAACATGTCCCAGAAGACCGTCGGATAGGCGCGATATTCCAGATCGAAACCGATGGTCTGCGAGCGTTCCATGAAGGCGTTGTGCAGCTTCGCCTCGGTCGAGCCGGTGGCCGCGATGCCCGACAGATCGCCTTTCACATCGGCCATGAAGACCGGCACGCCCGCCTGCGAAAAACCTTCCGCGAGGATCTGCAGCGTCACCGTCTTGCCGGTGCCGGTCGCGCCCGCAACCAGCCCGTGACGGTTGCCGTATTGGAGCTTCAATTCCTGCGGGCTTGCGTAGCCTTCACCACCGCCCCCAACGAACACACCCTCTTCGGTCAGAACACCGGTCATCTTGCCCTCGCCAAACAAATTTCGGCTCCGACAATACTACCTTAACCCTTTTGCGCCAGTCTGATCCTGCCCCCGGAGTGCGCTTTTGCGCGGATGGGGGCGCTTCCTCCCTGTTGAACTGGCCGCGCCACGCTTGGCGCGGTCTTTTTCTTCTGTGCCAAGGGATTGCGCACCTGAGTTCATCGCCTCACCGCCTGTCACACTTCCTCAACTTTGCCTGTTGACCTGTGAAAAATTACGGCCTAGCGTGTCGGCAATGACGAAGTCGGCCAGTCCGACAGGGGGAAAAGGAAGGGGTCCGAATGGGCCCCTTTCGCTTGGAAAGCCCAGCTTTCACTCCCCCCGGAATAGCCGATACAGCCCGCGCGCGGCGCAACTGAATCGCCCCCGCTCTTTCCGCGAAATCTCTCGCGTGCCCCAGCGCCGATGCAGGCCGTCGAACCGCTCACGAAACTGTGGCAGTTTGCCGCCGATCCGTGAGCGCCGCTGCGGAATTCGCGACTGACAGGGGCGCAGCCCCGTGTTAAGCCTTCGCCCAATACGTTTCAGGAGAAGAGTAATATGTCTCAACTGACGAAACCGCTCGCCCTCGCACTGGCCCTCGGCCTTGCAAGCGGGGCGTGGGCGCAAGATACCACCTCGAGCGACACGACCACGACCCCCTCGGCGGATGCGGGCGCGACGGCCCCGGCGGCGGATGCGACCAGCACCGATCAGGCGCCTGCGAACGGTGCTGACGCCGCGCCGACGATGCCCGGCGCCGATCAGCAGGCCCAGAAGCCGCAGGAGCCGCAGACCTACATCAAGGCCACCTACGAAGACTGGCAGCTGCAATGCGCCAAGTCGCCCGACGGCAAGGATCCCTGCCAGATGTATCAGGTGATCAAGGACCAGAATGGCGGCAACGTGGCCGACATCTCGGTGATCGGCCTGCCCGATGGCAGCCAGGCCGCAGCCGGTCTGACCGTGATGGTGCCGATGCAGACCCTGCTGTCGCAGAACCTCGTGATGCAGGTCGATGGCGGCAAGGCAATGGTCTACCCCTATTCCTTCTGCGACCCGCGCATGATGGGTTGCTTCGCGCGCTTCGGCGTCGGCAAGGCCGAACTCGAGTCGCTCAAGAAGGGCAGCAAGGCGACGATCACGATCACGCCGCTGGCCAACCCGCAGCAGAAGGTGAAAGCGGATATCTCGCTCAAGGGCTTCACCAAAGCCTTCGACGAAACCGTGAAAACCAACAAGGAAAACGGCGTTCAGCAGTAAGCTGAATAGATGAGCTTCGGCTCGCAACCGTTTGAAATTAAAGACGCCGCGCCCCAACCGGGCGCGGCGTTTTCAAATCGCGCGCAAGGCCAGAACCGCATTGAGCCCGCCGAAAGCGAAGGCATTCGAGAGCGCCGCGCCGACCTGCGACTTGCGGGCCGTGTTGGGCACATAATCCAGATCGCAGTCGGGATCGGGGGTGGCGTAATTGGCCGTCGGCGCGATGACCCCATCGCCAAGCGCCATCAGGCAAGCGATAAGCTCCACCGCCCCCGTGCCGCCGATGCAATGGCCGTGTAGCGCCTTGGTCGAGCTGACCGCGACCTGATCGGCCGCCTTGCCCAACGCCGCGCGGATCGCGCCCGTCTCGATCCGGTCATTCGCCGCCGTGCCGGTCCCGTGGGCGTTGATATAACCGACCTCATCGGGCGCCATGCCCGCATCGCTCAACGCGCCGGTGATCGCTGCGGAGGCCCCGTCGAGCGACGGCATCACGATATCGCTCGCATCGGAATTCATCGCGAAGCCCGCAATCTCGGCCAAGGGCTGCGCGCCACGCGCCTCGGCGCTCTCCAGCGTCTCGATCACGAAGACGCCCGCGCCCTCGCCCTGCACCATGCCGTTGCGATCCGCCGAGAACGGGCGGCAGCCATCGGGCGACATTACCCGCAGCCCCTCCCACGCTTTCAGCCCGCCGAAATTGAGCATCGCCTCAGAGCCGCCCGCGAGCATCCCCTCGGCCATGCCCGAACGTACCATCTGGAACGCCAAGCCGATGGCGTGGTTGGAGCTGGCGCAGGCGGTGGCAACGGCGAAGCTCGGCCCCTGCAGCCCGTAGCGGATCGAGAGATGCGAGGGCGCGGCATTGGACATCAGCTTGGGCACCGTCAGCGGATGGACGCGGGCCTTTTGATCTGCGAAAACAGCGCGATAGGCGTTATTTGCGGTCGTATGCCCGCCGCCTGCGGACCCGACGATGCAGCCCCAGCGGGCGGGATCGGGAGCTGTCTCCAGCCCCGCCTGCGCCATCGCCTCCGCGCCGGAGATCAGCGCGTATTGGGTGAAGGGGTCGTATTGCGCGAGCTGCGCCGAGGTGAAGCGGCTCGACGCATCATAGCCGTGGATCTGGCCACCGATGCGGATGCTCAGCCGTTCCACATCCTGGAAGCTGAGCGGCCCGATGCCGCTGCGCCCCTCCGCCATGGCCGCCTTGGTTGCCGCAACGCCCTCGCCGAGCGCGTTGATCGTGCCCGCGCCCGTGATGACGACGCGCCGCATCAGGCGACGGCGGTCGAAGGCTTGCCGCCCGAGACGAGACGCTCCACCGCGCCGACGATCGCGCCGACTGACGACATGTCGAATTGCGAGGCGGCGGGTTCGTTGGCGTTGAACGGCACCGAGACGTCGAAGGCCTCTTCGATGGCGAAGATCACTTCGACGAGGCCGAGGCTGTCGAGCCCCAATTCGTCGAGCGTCATCTCGGGCGAAAGTTCGGAGGGCTCGCGAAGGGCTTCGCGGGCGATGATCGAGAAAACCTGGTCTTGCACGTCTGGCCTCATATCTGGGGTTACTCCGTGCCGCCTTTTTGCGTGAGTTTCGTAACAGTTTCTCGAAGCTCGGCCATTTGCGCAAACAATCTCGGCAATCTGCGGACAGATTTGTTGATCTCGAGCTGCGTTTCCATCTTCACCGCCGGGCTGCCCCAGATCGTGCGGCCTTTGGGGACGTTGGTGTAGATGTTGGTGCCACCCGCCGCGATCACGTCATCGCCCACGGTGATGTTGTCCGAAACGCCGCATTGCCCTGCCAGCACCACGCGGTGCCCGATCCGGGTGGAGCCCGCGATGCCGACCTGACCGCAGAGCAGGCAATCCTCGCCCACCTGCACGTTATGGCCGATATGGACCATGTTATCGAGCTTGCTCCCCGAGCCGATCGCAGTCGCGCGCACCGTGCCGCGATCGATACAGGCGTTGGCGCCGATCTCGACATCATCGCCGATCTCGACCGTGCCGAGCGAATGGATGCGGGACCATTTCTGCTCGGTGATCTCTTCGCGCTGCTCCAGCGTGTGGCGGATTTCCTCGACACCCGAAGGATCGGGCGTGACGAAGGAAAACCCGTCCGAGCCGATCACCGCGCCGGGCTGACAGACCAGACGGTCGCCGATCAGAACCCGTGCGCCGATCCGCGCGCCGGGATAGATCAGCGCGTCAGAGCCGATCTGCGCGCCTTCCGCGATGGTCACCTGCCCCACGATCCGCGCATTCGGACCGATCTTCACCTCCTTGCCGATCACGGTGAAGGGGCCGATGGCGGCATCCTTGCCGATGATGGCGGTCGGGTCGATCACACAAGTCGGGTGGATGCCGGGCTCTACGTTGGGGCCGGGATCGAAGGCTTTCGACAGCCCTGCCATGGCGAGACGCGGGCGAGTCACGAAGACTGCCGCCTCGAGCCCGAGCGCGCGCCAGTCGGCACCTTCCCAAAGAAGCGCCGCGCGGGCCTCACCTTCGCGCAGCCCTTCGGCGTATTTCTCGCTCATCGCGAGGGCGATCTGGTCCGGCCCCGCCGTCGCAGGCTCGGACGCGCTGGTCACCTCGATCGACAGGTCGCCTTCGGCGCGGGCGTTCAGCGCCTGCGCGATATGCTCGATTGTCTGGGACATGGCCGATCCTCTCATGGTCGCATGAGGGCGCGCATACCGCCCCCGTTGCCAGAGATTTAGCTGTCCTGCGTGCCCAATTCCACCCCGGCCTTTTGCAAGGCGTTGAAGAGAATCGCGTCACGCCCATAGACGTCGCGGCGATACTCGACATGCCCCGACGCGGTCGGCCAGGCGGTGAAATAGGTCAGATGGACCGGGACGTGCTTTTCCAGCGGCACGACGGTTTCGCGCCCGGAATTGAGGATGCGCTTGAACTCGCCTTCCGGATCGGAGCTTTGCGCGCCCAGAAGCGTGTAGGCCAGATCGAAGGGGTCGCCGACGCGCACGCAGCCATGGCTGAACGCCCGCGTCTCTTTCTTGAAGAGCGATTTCGAGGGCGTGTCGTGCAGGTAGATGTTCCAGCGGTTCGGGAACAGGAATTTCACCAGCCCCAGCGCGTTGCGGTTCGACGGCGGCTGCTTCATCGCGAAGGGGAAGTTGCTCGCGTTATAGGCGGCGAAATTCACCGCCGAGCGCGGCACCACCCGGCCCCGGCTGTCGATCAGCTGAAGCTGGCTCGCCGCATTCGGATTACGCTTCATCTGCGGCAGGTATTCCTTGGTCACGATCGAGCGCGGCACATGCCAGGCCGGGTTGATGACCATCCGCTCCATCTCGTCGGAAAACTCCGGCGTGCGGCGGTCCGAGCTGTTCTGCCCGACCACCGTCACCGAGCGGAACGTGGTCTTGCCTTTGTCGATGACGCGGACCGAGAAATCGGTGATGTTGACCCAGACGTAGCGACCCGAGAAATTGATGCCGTTCATCCAGCGCAGACGCTCCATCGCGACGAGGATGGCTTTCATTCGCGCCTCGGGGCTCTTGTTGATCTCGCCCAGCGTGCTGGGCCCGGCCACGCCATCGGTAGCGAGCCCCTGATCGGTCTGGTAGGCCTGCACGGCCTTCTGCATCTCGGCGTCATAGGTCGCGCTGGCAGAGCGGCCCAGATAGCCCATCCGCTGCAGCCGGTCGCGCAGCGCCACGACATCCGGCCCACTGTCGCCGGGCTCGAGCTTGGTGCCGGGCACCGTCGGCCCCCAGCCGCCCGCTTCGATCTGATGCTCCAGATCGAGGCGCGCTTTCACCAGCTGCGCATATTGCGGCATCTGCGGAGCCAAATCGCGCAGGAACAACGCCGGGTTGGTCGAGGCCGCAAAAGCCGTGATCCGGGCTTCGGGATCGGCGCGTTTGGGTTCGCGCTTGATATCGGAGATGACACGGTGCGGGTCGAGCACGCCATGCGACAGGTCATGGGCGTAATCGAGGAAAATCTGGCTCATCTTCACTTCGAGCAGACCGCGCTGACGCTCGGACTGGACGGCGGCGAAGGCGACACGCAGCCCCTCGGGATCGTAATGCGCAGTGGGCAGCCCCTGCATCGCCGACAGATCGAGCGCGCGCATGAAAGCCGCGCGGCGGCCCGCATCCTCGGCGGCGGTCCAGATCGGCCGGTAATCGCGGGCGGCATAGAAGGCGGCCAGAGCGGGATTATCAGCGGCAGCCTCGGCCACGGCCTGGGTGAAGCCCGAAAGCTCGACCCCCGCCAATGGCGACATGGCCCCTTGAGCTGCAATCTGGGCAGTGCCTTGCGCCTGAGCGCCGGCGGCGAGCGTAGCTAGCGCGAAGGCCAGCCCTATCTTACGGAAATTGCGCGTCATAGCGTCTAAACCCCTGCCCGGACCCATCGTTCCAGATGTTCCAAACTTACCTGCATCTGTCCAGCGAAGCGTTGCCTGCGCGCAACGAACTGCGCGGACCCGCGCGGAACGATGCAGAGGGGCAACAGCGCCTTTCCGCCGCTTCTCACCCCGCACGCACACCGCTCCCACAAGGACGTGAGCGCATTTTTACCACCGGCAGGCGAATTTTTGCCGACATGCCCCAACATGGCAAAGATGCATCAGTTCCGTTCTTTATCGATTAATCTGTCTATGCCATAAGGAGTAAGAAGTTTGGGTCTACCATCCCTCAACCGCCCGAAACAGGGCGGGAAAATCGAGAGACAGGCGAACACAGGAACTTGCTATGACGACGATTTCCCGGCGCGGCCTTCTGGGCGCATTTGCTGCGACCATGGTGACGGCAGCCCCCACCATGAGTAACGCTTTCGGTCTACTCAAGGGCGCAGGGGACATCCGACGGATCAAGATGTATAACGGTCGTACCGGCGAGACGCTCGACACCGTTTACTGGATCGAAGGCGAGTATATCCCCGACGCGCTGAAGGAAATCACCTACTTCGCCCGCGACTGGCGCACCAACCAGCTGAAAAACATCGACGCGCGCACCGTGGACATCGCGGCGGCAGCGCACAACCTGATGGACTCGCGCGAACCCTACATGCTGCTGTCGGGCTACCGCTCGCCCAAGACCAACGCCATGCTGCGCTCCCGCTCGAAAGGCGTCGCGAAGAACTCGCTGCACATGCAGGGTCTGGCGATGGACCTGCGGCTGAAGTCGCGCTCGGTCAGCCAGATGTACAAGGCGGCGGCCGCCTGCCACGCCGGCGGCGTTGGCAAATACTCGCGCTCGAACTTCGTGCACATGGATTGCGGCCCGGTGCGGCATTGGGGCTCCTGAGCCTCGCGCACCTCGCCGGACCGACCCGAACGCCGCTTTCCCGAGCGGCGTTTTTCTTTGCCGGCCCTGCCGGGGGTTACCCCAAACCGCAGATGGAAAAAGGCCCCGCATGGGGGGCCTTGATCGGTCATGCGTAGCGATGCTCAGTCGAGCACCCTTCCCTGCTGACGGAAATAGGCCTCTGCCTCGGGGGTCAGATCGACCTTCTCATAGCCCGAAACCATGGGGCGCACATGCTGGCGGAAGCCGTGGCCGATGGTGAGCAGGTAGACATGGACCACCACGAAGCTCGCAATGGCGAAAGCCGCGAGGACGTGGAAATTCGCGATGATCTCCAGCCAGAACGAGCCGCCGTCGAGGTGATCCCAGACCCCGTAGCTGAGATAGGCCAGCCCCGAGATCCAGATCGCCGGGAAGAGCATCATCTTGAGCGCGAAATAGGCCGCCGCCTGCAGCGGGTTGTGCCGCCGCTCGTAGCTCTTCACATAAGGATGCTCCTCGCCCTTGAAGACACCGTAGGCGTAGAAGCGGCCGACCTCCCACATGCCCTGCATGCGCGGGATGAACTGCTTGTAGCCGCCCGTGGTGAACAGCCAGAAGGTCGCGAAGGCCCAGAGCAGGAGCAACGCCAGCGCCACCACCGTGTGGATCAGCACCGCCGCCCCGAAAGGCAGGATTGGATGCAGCCCCAGAAGCCGCGCGCCGGTGAAGAACAGCAACATGATCGAGCCAACCTGACTCCAGTGCCAGAGCCGGTTGAAGCGCGAATAGACCTTTACGCAATGCTCAGCCATGGTGGCCTCCATTCTTCTTGCCGCGGTTGATCAGGCGCAGTGCGCCATGGCCCAAGGCCCCCAGAAGCGCCATCAGGAACATAGCGAGCCCCAGCTTGCCGCCGAGATTGATTTCCGAGCCGGGAACGTAGATCCTCGCCAGATCGGTCATCCGACCGCCCTGCGTGTGGCAGCTTTCGCATTGCAGCGCATCGTCGGCGGGCGCGACCATATGGGTGATCGGCCAGTACATGTAGGTATGGACGAAATCGAACTCGCCCGAATACTCCACACCGGCATAGTCCATGCCCGCCTTGAGCGATTTCTCCCAGTCGTAATAGGACCAGAGCGCGGTGCCGTTGCCGGGGCCATAGACGTTGTTATAGGCCAGCACATTGCGCTGTACGTCATAGGCCTGCGTGCCGACCATCCGCTTGAAGGGGAAGATGCGGCTGTCGGGCTGACCGGGATTGCCACCGATCTTGTTGATCTCGACCACCTGCGTCGGGTCGATCTCTTCCTCCGGAAGGGTGAAGGTCATCTCGCCGTTGGACCATGCGTAATAGGGCGTGACGTTCTCGCCCCATTCGAAATTGCCCTTCTTCGACATGTAGGTGTGCAGATGCTTGCCGTCGGATTGGGTGAAGCCCTCCTCGGTGATCGGCTTGCCGTCCGCGTCGAGCTTGCCGGCGGTGGACCAGTCCCAGACGGTCTTGGTCGCCACCCCGCCCCGCGCGAAGCTGGGGATGTGGCAGGTCTGGCAGGCCACCGTGTCGGTGTGATCGTTGAGCTTCGCCGCGATCAGCGGGTTCGGCCCTTCATGCGGGCTGTCCGTGTGGCACGACTGGCAGGCGGCCGCGTCATGCGCGGTGCCTGCCTTGCGATCGGGATGCGGGTCGATCACGTCGGTCTCGTAGCGCGAGCCCTCGAAGACGTGCTTGTCCGAGACGTGGCAGGTCTCGCAGGTGAAGTTCTGACCGTCGGGCGACATATGGACATCGACGTCGCGCGACGGGTTGAACAGCGCCGAGCTGAGATCGCCATGCTTCACGTTATCGCCGCCACCGCCGTAGAAGTGGCAATTGCCGCAATTGTCGCGTCCGGGCGGTGCGCCTACGGATTGCGCGGCCTCGGCCAGATTGACGGGCCAGGCAGCCGCGCCGGTGATGGTCTTCGCGCCTGCGGCCACCGGTTCCAGCGGCGGCTCGCCCGCGAGGTTGTCCTGTTTGGTATATTGGCCGGATTTGTCGTGACAGACGAGGCAGTCGACCTTGGTCGGATCGTCGGGCATCGGCTCGCGCACATCCGTCCAGCCATAGCCCGTGTGGCACGAGGTGCAGCGCACCTCGTTCGAGGCCACATTGCCGCAAAACGCGTTCATCTCATGCGCTTTGCCGAGCGTCTGGCCCGTGGCCTCGTTCTGGTATTCCCAAGTCCAGTGGACCGAATGCATCACCTGATTGGAAGCTTCTGTGTGGCACGACAGACAGGCCTCGGTCACCTCTGAGCCCGAGGCGAACGGCCCTTTGAGCTGATCGAATTTCGAGTGGTCGGCAGTGAGCTCTTTCACCGGATCGCTCATATGGGCGGCCTTCGAGGCCCCTTGCGCGACGGGTGTCGATTGCGCGCCGATTGCGGGCGTCTCCTCCCCGGCCGCGTCCTGCGCGTAGGCGGGAAGCTGGCCCAAAATCACGGCTGAGACGAATGCCGTGATCCGCAATGCACTCTGTGTCATCGATGCTCCGACTGGCTCACTACTGGTTACTCACATTGCTTAGCGCGATCGCGTCGATCACGGGGATGCGACATTTCGTGAGTTTTGCGTGACTTACTGTCGCATCGGTTTTGGCACGCGCGGAGGCGCGGCACGCATCACGCAGCCCTGATCTGCCGTGAGCGGCGCGGCGAGGAACGAAGCGCTGCCGCTCCGCGCTGAGCCTCACCGGGCGCGGACATCCCCGGTCCCGGCCCTCAAATCTATTTCACAGGAGAGTTTCATGCAGCGCGCAACCCGCTTCGTTCTTCCCGCCGCCCTCGCCCTTGCCCTCGGTTCGGGCGCGGCCTTCGCCGCCTCCTCGAGCAACGACGGCTCGAAAACCGAATGGATCAACCCGGTCGTGAAGGATTACGGCAAGATGCACCCCGTGCCCGATGGCGCGCTCAGCCCCGATCCGAACAAGGACTGGAAGATCGTCTTCGATGTCGGGATGGGCAAGACGATGGACGGCGGCGTGAACGCGGCGCTCTGGCATGTCGCGCGCGCGGTGAACGTCTACGGCCATGCGGGCGTCGACAAGGAACATCGCAAATTCGCGGTGGTGCTGCATGGCGCGGCAACCCCGCTCGCGCTTTCGCCCGAGGCGTATAAGGAGAAATTCGGCAAGGACGATCCCGACACCAAGCTGAAGCAGGAACTCGCGGATGCCGGCGTCACGCTTTATGTCTGCGGGCAGGCGCTGGCCGATCACGGCTTCACCGAGGATCAGGTCGGGCCGAATGTCGATGTGGCGCTGTCGGCGCTCGCGGCGGTGCCGGTGCTGGAAAGCCAGGGCTATCAGCTCTTCCCGATGTGATCGCCCCTCTCCGGCGGACATGAAAAAACGCGGGCAGTTTGCGCTGCCCGCGTTTCTTTTTGCTTGGCGGAGCGAGGCCCGCAGGCCCCTGCCCCTCGGCTTACATGCTGCCGGCGCCCATACCCATCCGGCTTGCCAGATCGGCCAGCACCCAGACGGTGCCCGCAGCCATCAGAATGATGAGCAGGAAGGTGAACAGCACCAGATACAGGTCCGGACGCGCCTCTTTCGAGAAGTCGAGGTGCATGAAGGCCCAGAACTGGATGATCAGCTGCGCGATGCCGAGGATGCCCACGATGGACCATGCGAGGCCCGTCGAAAACACGCCACCCGCGACGATCACGACGCCTGCGAGCGTCAGGACCACCGAGAGCGCGAAGCCCCAGACATAGCGCGCCATGTCGTGCTTGTACTCAGCCGAGTCCATGCCGACGTCGGAGTTGATATAATCCATCACAGCACCCCCATCAGGTAGACTTTCGTGAAGAGCGCGATCCAGACGATGTCCAGCATGTGCCAGAACAGGCCCAGACGCACGAGACGCGACTTGATCAGGTCGTTCATCCCGAAGGTCTTCATCTGAACCATCAGCAGGATGCCCCAGATGATACCCGAGGTGACGTGCAGACCGTGCAGACCCACCAGCGAGTAATAGGCGGTCAGGAAGCCCGACACTTGCGGCGTGTTGCCCTCGGTCCAGAACTCGTGGAATTCGTAGAGTTCGATCCCGAGGAAGATCGCGCCAAGCGCCAGCGTCACGACGAGCCAGCCCACCGTGCGCTTCATCGACGCGCCGTATTTCATCCCCAGCGTGCAGATGCCGAAGGTGAAGGTGGAGATCAGCAGCGCCATCGTCTCGATGGTCGGCAGGCCGAGGCTGAACAGCTCATGCGGGCTCGGCCCGTTCGCGATGCCGTGCCATTCGGCATCGGCGTAGTTGGCGATCATCAGCGAGAAGGCGATGAGGTCCGACATCAGGAAGATCCAGAAGCCGAAGATCACCGTGCCCGTCTTGTCGTGATGGCCGTGATCGTGGGAGGCAGCGTGCGCTGCCCCCGTGTTGCTCATAGTTGCACTCATACCTGCGTCTCCATGATCAGGCCGCGGTTCTTGGTGGTGAACTCATCGTCGAGCCGGATTTGCGGCGTGGATTCGACGACGCGCTTGTGGGCTTCATAGCCCTCACGCAGTTCTTCCGCGGTGACGGTTTCTTCCCAGTCGGTGTCGTAGGAGCGGATTAGCACCAGCACCCACATGGCCACGAAGCCCACCGCCGCGATCAGCCACATCTGGAAGATCATGGCGAAAGCGAAGAGGGTCGCGACGAGGCCCACCAGGAACGGCATACCGGTCGGTTTCGGCAGGTGGATGTCGACGAACTCGGTCGGATCCATGACCCGCTTGCCCGCTTCCTTCGCATCGACCCACGGCTCGCGCGAGGTCATCGCCGGGATGGTGGAGAAGTCGTATTCCGGCACCGGGCAGCCCAGCGACCATTCGATACCGCGACCGTCCCAGGGATCGCCCGCCGGCACCATCAGGCTCTCACGGTTCTTGACCGAGACCCAGACCTGAATGATCTGCGCGGTCAGACCCGCCAGCACGCACAGCGCGCCGAGCATCGCGATCACCAGCCACGGGAAGTAGGCCGGCTCGGTGAAGAAGGCCATGCGGCGCGGCGCGCCCATCAGACCGATCGCATAGAGCGGCATGAAGGCCCCGTAGAAGCCGATCATCCACAGCCAGAAGCTGCGACGGCCCCATTTCTCGTCGAGGCGGAAGCCGAAGCAGAGCGGGAACCAGTAGTTCACGGCCGCGAACATACCGAACAGCAGGCCCGGGATGAGCATGTTGTGGAAGTGCGCCACCAGGAACAGCGAGTTGTGGGTCGCGAAGTCGATCGTCGGGTTGGCGAGCATGACGCCCGTGATGCCGCCGATCACGAAGGTGAAGATGAAGCCGGTGGAGAACAGCATCGCGGTCGAGAACCGCAGCTTGCCGCGCCACATGGTCAGCATCCAGTTGAAGACCTTAACACCCGTCGGCACACCGATCGTCATCGTCGCGATGCCGAAGATGGCGTTGAGGTGGGCGGTCTGACCCATGGTGAAGAAGTGGTGCACCCAGACGGTGAAGGACAGCACTGCGATGGCAATGGTGGCCCACACGAGCGAGGTGTAGCCGTAGATCTTCTTGCCCGAGAAGGTCGGGATGACTTCCGAGAACACGCCGAAGGCCGGCAGGATCAGGATGTAGACTTCCGGGTGGCCGAACAGCCAGAACATGTTGGCGAAGTTCATCATGTTCCCGCCTTGGGTGGCGGTGAAGAAGTGGAAGCCCGCCTGACGGTCAAGCGCCAGCATCAGCGAGGCCACGGTCAGCGGCATCATCGCGAAGATCATCAGGATCGCCGTGCAGAGCGTCGCCCAGGCGAAGATCGACATGTCGAACAGCTTCATGCCGGGGGCACGCTGCTTGTAGATCGTCACGAGGAAGTTGATGCCCGAAAGCGTCGAACCCACCGAAGTCAGGCCCAGCGACCAGATCCAGTAATCCACGCCTTCGTTCGGCGACAGCTTGATGCCGGTATAGGGCGGGTAAGCGGTCCAACCGCCGGTCTCGAAGTGACCGACGACGAGCGAGGCCATCACGAGTGCCGCGCCGCCGATCGACAGCCAGAGCGAAACCGCGTTCATGAAGGGGAACTCCATGTCGCGCGCACCGATCTGGAGCGGCATGACGACGTTGATGACGCCGGTCAGGAAGGGCATCGCCACGAAGAAGATCATGATCGTGCCGTGGGTCGAGAACAGCTCGGCGTGGTGTTCGACCGACAGGAAGCCCGGTGCGGGCGAGACCTGCTGGGCGCGCATCACGACCGCCTCGAGGACACCGCGGATCAGCATGATCAGGGCCAGAACGATATAGATGACACCGATCTTCTTGTGATCGAGCGTGGTGATCCAGTTCGACCAGAGCGGTTTCCACCAACCTTTGACGGTCAGGAGCACCATGACCGCGAGCGCGCCGAGGACGACGATGCCGCCCGCGCCTGCTGCGATCCCGGTGGACAGAGACGGATCCGTGAAGAAGGGAACGATGAAGATATCGTTCCAGTCGAGACTACCAAGAATACTCATTGAGCGTCCCCTTGATGTTGGTTTTGCGAGACATGCAGTTCTTCGCGGATCGCGTCATCGATCTTCTTCTGCTCGGGCGCGTGGTCGGGCAGGATCGCTGCGCCGCCATCGGACAGCATGTCAGGGTTCATCATTACTTTGCCCCAGTAGCCTTTCTCCGGCGGCTCGAAGAGCTCAGGCCCCGACCAGGTCGCGGTCTTCTTGAACGCTTTTTCGAGCTGGGCGAAGGGGTGCTTGGGCTCTTGCAGGAACGCATCGAACTGCTCCTGGCTCACCACGTCGACCTCAAACTTGTTGAGCGGGAAAGCCGCGCCGTTGAACTGGCTGTTGAAGCCATAGGTCTGCGACGGATCTTCCGAGGTGGTCAGGTTCATCTTCGTGCCCATGCCGGGCATTGCGTAGATCTGGCCGGCAAGACGCGGGATCCAGAAGCTCTGCATCGCGCCGGTGGCGGTGATGTCGAACTCGACGGGGGTGTTCTCGGGCAGGACCAACCGGTTCACGGCGGCGACCTTGCCGGGATAGATGAACATCCATTTCCATTCGGACCCGATGACCTTCACATGCATCGGCTCTTTGCCCGTTGCCTTGTAGGGGTCTTCGCCCATCACGTGGCCCCAGGTGAGCCAGCCGACGATAAGGAAGGTGAGCGTGGCACCACCCCAGATCACGACTTCGGCGGCAACCGAGTGCGACCAAGTCGGGTCATATTTGCCTTTCCCACCCTGACGGCGATAGCGCATCGCGATCCACGGCGTGCCGATCAGGATCGGCAGGGAAATGGGCAGCATCCAAAGGAAGAAGCTGATCAGGTGAGCGCGTTCTCCGGCCGCCACCGGGCCGAGCGGGGTCATCACCCCGTTCTCCGCGCAACCTGACAGCCATGCAGCCGCAACGGTCAACAGGACCGGGGCAGCGAGGCGGCTGGGCCGCTTGTAGATTTTTTCAAACAACACGGAAATACCTTTCCTATTCCCTCTTCTTGGCGCGGGGGCATAGGGGTCTCTCGGGGGAGGCCGCGAGGGCTCCCGTCCCGCGCGATGCCTCCCACTCTAGGGCAGCGCCCGCGAGGTCAATCGGTGTTGACAAATTGTCGCAGGAACGGGCGTAACCGACTGAAAATCATGCACAAATGTCATCACACACCTGCGACGCACGAAAAAATAACCAATAAATAAAGGGGGTTGGTCTTGAACGGGCGCGCCCGAATACAGGGGTAAACGGGCCCTTCTCTCGCGCTTGTGATGGAGCAGTGAGCGATCCGTGAGCAAAATGAGCAACTTAGCCGATCACGGACGCTTGAGGTCACGCGGTGCGTGAGGGGTGCTATCCGCTCAGACTCCCGCCTCGCCCCGCGTTGACGGTAACGGGCAGCGCCCTCCCCCGGCGCATGACAAACCAACGCCGCGGAAACCCCGCGGCGCGCTGTCAGAGAGGATTACCGGAAGGGAACGGTCAGAGCGCCGCGGCCCGGCGCAGCGCCGGGAGCGACGAGATCCGCACACGCCCGCCGGCGATCCTGAACAGGCCCTGATCGCGCAGACGGCGGATCGTCTTGTTCGTATGCACGAGCGACAGCCCGAGCGAGTCCGCCACGACCTGCTGGGCGAAGGGGAACGGCGCGCTGTCCTTCTCGATCAGCCCAACCGCCTCGGCACGCTCCCATGCGTGCATCACGAACCACGCGATCCCCTCATTGGCGTTGCGCTGCCCGACCGAGGCCAGCCAGCCCGACAGCCGCGTCAGTTCACGCGTCATCAGCCACACGAGCGTCGTGGTGCGGTCGGGACCATCTGGCAGAGGCTGATGCAGATCGGCCGGATCGAAGCTCGACAGCATCATCGGCGTGAGCGCCTCGTAATAGCTCGCCCCCGGACCGTAGAGTACGCTCGTCAGCCCGCACAGATCGCCCGGATAGACCAGCGCTTCGACTTGCCTGCGCCCGTCTTCGAGCAGCGTATAGCGCATGGCGATCCCGCGCTCGACCCGCACGATCAATGGCGTGGACTCGGGCAAAAGCGCCGCTCCCGCGGGAATGGCGCGTTGCGATTGGGACAGCTCCGCCAGATAGGCGAGGTCAGGTTTTCGAGACAGGTTTTCCAAGCTTGCTCGGTTCCGTTTTGTTGATTTCTGCGAAGAAACCAGCATCTGCCGCGAAAGCGCTTAGCGCGCTACGTCATAGGACATTGATGCAGATTTTTTCGGATGTTCCTCGGCGTCACCCGGCGGAAAAACGCTTTTCGCCTATGTGAAAAGCTTTAGGAATCGCTGCACGACTGCAGCGTTCCTGAGGAATTCCGCCACTCTCCTGCGCGACTATAAATAGTAGCGCGGTGGCCCGGCCCCGAGCTCGACGACTCCTATATCGGCAAGCCGTTCGAGATCGGGCAATTCGAGAATCCCCTGCGCCCATCTGACCAGCCCCTCGGACCTCAGACGGGCAAGTGTCTTGTTGGTGTGAACGAGCGATAGCCCGAGCGCATCCGCGAGATCCTGCTGCCGCACCGGGAACGGCATCTTGCCGTCGCGCACCAGCCCGGTCTGCGATCCGCGCTCGAACAGAGTGACGAAGGCCCATGCGAGCGCTTCGCGCGCCGAGCGCTGCCCGACCGTCACCAGCGCATCGCTCAGGAAATGCTCCTCGCGCGCGACCTGCCATGTCAGCATCATCGCGCGCTGCGGCATCTTCGAGAAAAGCTCCCACACTTGTTTACGGTCGAAAACGCTGAGCTTTACCGGGGTCAGCGCCTCGGTCGTATGCGAGGCCATGCCCATCATGATGGCGTCGAGGCCGATCAGATCGCCGGGGAAGAGGAAATTGAGCACTTGGCGCCGCCCGTCTTCCAGCATCCGGTAGCGCATCGCCTGGCCCTCGAGCAAGGTGAAGAAGCGTTGCGGTTCGTTGCCTTCCATCACGACGGTCTGCCCTGCGGGCATCCGTAGCTCGCCCGCGCGGGCGGCTTCGGCGATTGCTTCCTCGTGCGCATCGGGCGCCATGAAGGCGGGATTATCGACGAAGGGACAATTTCTAAAGTTGCGTGTCATGCCTTGGCTCACTTTTACGTCATAAGGCAACGCGGAGGACCGTGGCAGGTTCCTTTCAAATTTCGTGGGTGGATTCCCTATTTCCCCTTATTTCCCTCACTATCTGCGCCCCGCATGTTCACGATCGCTTGTGTAACAGGCAGCCCTGTGGGATTCATGCCAGCTAGACGCTTTGCAGCAGTATGTCATAGTTAAATGACCCCGGAGATTACGAGGTGCAGGAAGGCTGAAGAGGCCTCTCAGTGCACCGACAATCGGGCTGAAGCCTAAATCGTTATACTGACGTCGGATCGACCACGATCCCTCTCACCCTCCAAATGCAGTAATCTGCAAGGACAGGAAGCTGATGCCCCGGATTTTCCAACACGAACGAAGCGAGATCCGCGTAAGCGGTGCCCGCCTCGCGGCTAGGCGGTCCTCGTGACTCTTTGTTCCCCCCCTCGGATCGACGGCACCGCGCTGGTGCTCGAAGACGCGATGATCGTGGCCTATGATGCGGCCGCGATGCTGAGCGAATTCGGCGCGCGCGATGTGGTCATCTTCGGCACTGTCGAAGAAGCATTGCTCCATATTGCTGGCGGCAATGACATCTCGATGGCGCTGCTCGACATCAATCTTGGCGACGAAACCTCGCTGGAAGCCGCCAAGGCGCTGCGCGAACGTGCAGTGCCGATCCTCTACTCGACCGGATATGATGAACAATCCGTGATGATGGACGGCTTTCCCGAAGGCAAAATGCTGATCAAGCCCTTCACCAATGACGATTTCGCCAATGCCCTGATTTCGATGGGTTTTGCCGAAGCCTGATCTCTGCGCCACTGGCGTTGAGATCGATATGCCATGCGCCCCGTGACAGTTGTTATGCACTCGGCGCATATCTGCCAAACATGGACATCCCGCGCAACCTCGCGTTCCTCGTCACCGGAACACTAGGTCGCGCGGCCATGCGGGGCAGAGAGGAGCCCCGTTCCGCGCCATCGCGACCGAACCATCGCGAAGGAGGCGCTTGTTCATAAACCATACGATCCGCAAAGCCCATGCCGGGCTCGCCGCCAAGGTCATGTCGGCCGAAGAGGCTGCAGAACTGATCGACAATGGCGCGACCATCGGCATGTCTGGCTTCACCGGCTCGGGCTATCCCAAGGCGGTGCCGATGGCGCTGGCCGCGCGGATCGAGGCTGAGCACGCGGCGGGCCGTCCCTTCAAGGTCAAGATCTGGTCGGGCGCCTCGACGGGCCCCGAGCTGGACGGCGCCTTGGCCAAGGCCGACGGGATCGAATTCCGCCTGCCCTACAATTCCGACCCGATCGCGCGCGAGCGGATCAATGCGGGCCAGATGAAATATTTCGACATGCACCTGAGCCAGGTCGCGCCGATGGCGTGGATGGGGTTCATGGGCAAGCTCGACACGGCGGTGATCGAGATTTCCGGCATCACCGAGGATGGCAAGCTGATCCCGTCGAGTTCTGTCGGCAATAACAAGACCTGGCTCGATTGTGCCGACAAGATCATCCTCGAAGTGAACCGCTGGCAATCGCCGCTGCTGGAGGGGATGCATGACATTTATTACGGCACCGCCCTGCCCCCGAACCGCGTGCCGATCCCGCTGGTGAAACCTGACGACCGGATCGGCCAGACCTATTTCGAGGTCGATCCCGAGAAAGTCGTCGCCGTGGTCGAGACCGACGCGCCCGACCGCAACGCGCCCTTCAGCCCGCCGGATGCGGTGGCCGAAGCGATTGCCGGTCATATCCTCGACTTCCTTGGCAACGAGGTGAAACAGGGCCGCCTGCCGCGCGGGCTGCTGCCGCTGCAATCCGGCGTGGGCAATGTGCCCAATGCCGTGATGGCCGGGCTGATCGAGGCGCCCTTCGACCAGATGACCGCCTTCACCGAGGTCATTCAGGACGGGATGCTCGACATGATCGAGGCAGGCAAGCTGCGCATGGCCTCGGCCACGGCGTTCTCGCTCTCGCCCGAGAAGGCGCAGTATTTCAACGACAACGCCGCCTATTTCCGCGACAAGCTGATCCTGCGTCCGCAGGAAATCTCGAACCATCCCGAGCTGGTGCGCCGTCTGGGCTGTATCGCGATGAACGGGCTGATCGAGGCGGATATCTATGGCAACGTGAACTCGACCCATGTGATGGGCTCGAAGATCCAGAACGGCATCGGCGGTTCGGGCGATTTCGCGCGCAACGGCTATGTCTCGATCTTCATGACGCCTTCGGTCGCGAAGGGTGGCAAGATTTCTGCGATCGTGCCGATGGCCGCCCATGTCGATCACATCGCACAGGATGTGCAGGTGATCGTGACCGAGCAGGGGCTGGCCGATCTGCGGGGGCTATCTCCGAAGCAGCGCGCCGAGACGATCATCGAGACCTGCGCCCATCCCGCCTATCGCCCGATGCTGCGGGACTATTTCGAGCGCGCGAAGAAAGGCAGCTTCGCCAATCACGCCCCGAACCTGCTGGGCGAGGCGCTGAGCTGGCACCAGCGGTTTGTGGAAACCGGGACGATGGAGGAGTGAGGCCCTGAGGGCCGCGCCCGAGCCTCGGGGTGAGCCGTGTCTCGGAAGGCTTCCAGTGGAAGGCTTCAGCGGCGCAGGGGCGTCTGTGTTTCGCGGAAAGGGCCGCGCCCGAGCCTTGGGTGGGCGCTATGCAACGCTAGGTGGCCGGGCGATTTATCTCTCAAGCCCGACTGACGTTCGAGCCCGCGCTGACATCGCCAATGCGCCCTCCCGGGGGGAGGGTCGGGCGCGGCCCGGGGCTGGTCGCCCCGCGCCATTGGGGAAGTGGGCTGCGCCACCCTACGGACCGGCGCACGCCCAGCTCCGCGACCATGTAAAAAAAAGGGCGCCCGACCGGACGCCCCTTCCCATTCCAAATCTCGAAAAGCTCAGACCTTGAGCTGCGGAATGATCTGCTTTTTCCGGCTCATCACGCCGGGCAGCACCACCGTGTCGCCCTCGACCGTGGCGTCGAAGCTCTTCTCGGCCACGCCCTTCACCAGATCGTTCGGCACCAGCAGCGTCGCCTCTTCCTTCAGGATGTCGATCACGAACAGCAGCACCTGATCGACGCCGTCTTCCTTCGCGACCTCTTCCATCGAGGCCATCAGCGAGTCCTTCCGGTCCAGCACCATTTTCGGCGCGGTGGTTTCCAGCACGGAGACGCGGAAGCTCGTGCCGTCGACCGGGTATTCCTTGGAATCCATCCGCAGCAATTCCGCATCGGTGAAGGCGGAGACGTCCGATTTCGCTTCGAACATCTTCTCGGCCAGCTCGTGCATGTCGATGCCCAGATCATTCGCCAGCGCATCGCAGACGGCGCGGTCGTGATCGGTCGTGGTCGGCGAGCGGAATTCCAGCGTGTCCGACAGGATGCAGCTGAGCATCGCGCCCTTGATGCCGCGCGGCGCTTTCGCCACGTCGTCGCCCATCAGATCGTAGAGGATGGTCGCGGTGCAGGCGAGCGGGCGCATCGTGATGTCGATCGGGCCTTTGGTTTCGATCCCGCCGGTCAGCTTATGGTGATCGATGATCTGGATGACGTTGGCCGCGTTTATACCGCTCGGCAGCTCGGCGGGGTTGTTGGTGTCGACGACGACCACGTCCTCGCCTTCTTCCACGTCAGAGATGATCTCGGGCTTGTCGAGACCCCAATGTTCGATGACGAAAGCGGCCTCGGTGTTGGGCTCACCCAGCAAGCAGGGCTTGGCCGGAGTGCCTTTGACATCATTGAGATACCACGCCCAGGCGATGGGCGAGCCGGTGGAGTCGGTGTCGGGAGCCTTATGGCCAAAAACCTTGATCGTCATGGGGAGATCCTCTCGGATAATCATCTGTCGGCGCAGGTTATAGGCGCTGTGTCTGGGCTTGTCACCTAGGGGTCTGGCGATGCGGAAAGGAGCGCGCCCGAACCCTGGACGGACACCCCGGAAACGCTCTGCTTCAACTAATCAGCTATCGAGCCGCTTGATCGTCCAGCCGTCCTTTTCGAGGAGCCGCAACAGCCCCTCTTCGCCGGACAGGTGCAGCGCGCCCACCGCCACGACGACCGGGCCATCGCTCGCCGCCGCCTCGATCTCGGGCAGCCAGTTCTGGTTGCGCGCCACCATCAGAAGGTCCTCGGAAAGCTTCATCTGACGCTCGACCTCGTCGGCATCCATGCCCGCCGCGACCGCCTGATAGCGCGCGAGTTCCCAGATCAGACGCGGTTCGCCCCGGAAATAGAGATCGCCCATCGTCACGCCCATATCGTCGGCCAGGGGCGCGCCGATCACCGCCGCGCGCAGCATCTCCAGCGCTTCGGTCTCGGTGATCCCGTTGAAGAGCTTGAAGACGGTATCCCACGGCTCGAGCGCCTCGACCGGGACGCCATCGGCCTCGGCCTTCGTCATCACCTGCAGGTCCAGACCTCCCTGCCCCTTCGCAAGCTCGGCCGTCGCACAAGGCGGAAGCGAGAGCGTCATCGCGACGAAAGCGGGCCGCATCTTGGCCGCGAGGAAGGCGGGCATCCCGTGGGCCGCCAGCGCCGCCTTGGTCATGTTCCAGTCCTGCTCCGACATCATCTGCGGCAGCGTCTTGCCGGTCGAGAACATCAGCGTCGGGTCGGTCTTGATCGCATGTTCCAGCTTCCCCTGCTCGTCCGGACCGGCCTCCACCAGAAGCCGCGACGCATCGTCGAGCGCTTTCGAGAGCGCGCCGACAAGCTTGTCATGGCGCGGATCGGGAAGGTGGTAAGTGCCAGCCAGCGTGATCTTTTCCTCGCCTTTGGTTGCAGAGAACAGCAATCCGCGAGAGAAGGGCGCGGAATCGGCCTCGGCGGTCAGCGCCTCCTGCTCGGCTACGGGCAGCGCGTCGAAAATATTCTTGCCGCGGCACTCCGCCCAAGCGGGCAGTGCGAGGCAGAGCGAGAGCGCGGGGGCCAGCAGCGGCCGAAGGAACGTGGCGAGTTTCATGAGGGCGAGAGTGCCACGCGATCTGCATTCCGCATAGAGGCGAAATCGCCGCGCCCCGATCGCTCGAATTGACGCAAAAAATTCGCCTTCCGGTTATTGACACCCACCCGCCCGAATGACTAACTCCGCCATCGTTAGCACTCACCAGTGACGAGTGCTAAAAGTTTTCGAACCTGGAACCTTTAGGGAGTGACCCAGATGGCATTCAAACCGCTTCATGACCGTGTGCTGGTCAAGCGCGTGGAGAGCGAAGAAAAAACCAAGGGTGGCCTGATCATCCCCGATAGCGCGAAAGAGAAGCCCGCAGAGGGTGAAGTCGTTGCAGTGGGTGACGGCGCGCGCAAGGAATCGGGCGAGCTGATCGCACCGGGCGTCAAAGCTGGCGACCGCGTTCTCTTCGGCAAGTGGTCGGGCACGGAAGTGACCCTCGACGGCGAAGAGCTGCTCATCATGAAAGAAAGCGACATCATGGGCATCATCTCGTAAGGCGCCCTGCCCTTACCGAGATCCCCTGATATCCCAAGAACAACTCAGTCAAGGAGCCAACAAACATGGCAGCCAAGGACGTGAAATTCTCCACCGACGCCCGCGATCGTATGCTCGACGGCGTCAACATCCTCGCCGACGCGGTGAAGGTCACGCTGGGCCCGAAAGGCCGCAACGTCGTGATCGAAAAGTCGTTCGGCTCGCCGCGCATCACCAAGGACGGTGTGTCGGTCGCCAAAGAGATCGAACTTTCGGACAAGTTCGAGAACATGGGCGCGCAAATGGTGAAAGAAGTCGCCTCGCGCACCAATGACGAGGCTGGCGACGGCACCACCACCGCCACCGTGCTCGCTCAGGCGATCGTCAAGGACGGCCTGAAAGCCGTGGCCGCTGGCATGAACCCGATGGACCTCAAGCGCGGCATCGATCTCGCGACCTCGAAAGTCGTCGACGCGATCAAGAGCGCTGCTCGCCCGGTCAAGGACTCGGACGAAGTCGCTCAGGTCGGCACCATCTCGGCGAACGGCGAAGAAGCCATCGGCAAAATGATCGCCAACGCGATGCAGAAAGTCGGCAATGACGGCGTCATCACCGTGGAAGAAGCCCGCGGCATGGAGACCGAAGTCGAAGTCGTCGAAGGCATGCAGTTCGACCGTGGCTACCTGTCGCCCTACTTCGTGACCAACCCCGACAAGATGGTCGCGGAACTCGAAGACTGCTACATCCTGCTCCACGAGAAGAAGCTCTCGTCGCTGCAGCCGATGGTCCCGCTCCTCGAGCAGGTCATCCAGTCGCAGAAACCGCTCCTCATCATCGGTGAAGACGTCGAAGGCGAAGCGCTCGCGACCCTCGTGGTCAACAAGCTGCGCGGCGGCCTGAAGATCGCAGCCGTGAAAGCACCGGGCTTCGGCGACCGCCGCAAGGCCATGCTGCAGGACATCGCTGTCCTCACCGGCGGCCAGGTGATCTCGGAAGACCTCGGCATGAAGCTCGAGAACGTCGGCATGGACATGCTGGGCACCGCCAAGAAGGTGACCATCACCAAGGACGACACCACCATCGTCGAAGGCGCTGGTGACAAGGCCGAGATCGAAGCACGCGTCAGCCAGATCCGCACCCAGATCGAGGAAACCACCTCGGACTACGACCGCGAGAAGCTGCAAGAGCGCGTCGCGAAACTGGCCGGTGGCGTTGCTGTCATCCGCGTCGGCGGCATGACCGAAGTCGAAGTGAAAGAGCGTAAGGACCGTGTGGACGACGCTCTGAACGCGACCCGTGCGGCCGTTCAGGAAGGCATCGTCGTCGGCGGTGGCGTCAGCCTCGTTCAGGGCGCGAAAGTGCTCGCCGGTCTCACCGGTGCGAACTCCGACCAGGAAGCTGGTATCGCGATCGTCAAGCGCGCTCTCGAAGCGCCGCTGCGTCAGATCGCCGAGAACGCCGGTGTGGACGGTGCTGTCGTGGCCGGTAAGGTCCGCGAGAGCGACGACCTGAACTTCGGCTTCAACGCGCAGACCGAAGAATATGGCAACATGTTCGAGTTCGGCGTGATCGACCCGGCGAAAGTGACCCGCACCGCGCTCGAAGACGCGGCCTCGGTCGCTGGCCTGCTGATCACCACCGAAGCGATGATCGCCGAGAAGCCGGAGCCGAAAGGCGCTGGCGGTGCCCCCGACATGGGCGGCATGGGCGGCATGGGCGGCATGATGTAATCAGCCGTTCCCGCTTCAGGGATCTATTGGGAAGGGGCGCTCCGAAAGGGGCGCCCCTTTTCACATGCGAAAATCGCAGGTTTTCATGCGCGCATTGAGCTATGTCACGGGGCCGCGAACGAATGGCGCTATACTTCCCCTAACGTCAATTTCGTTGGAGGGCCCCGGTCATGTCGCGCAATTTCCTCGTCAAATCCCTCGCCTGCCTCGCTGTTGCACTGGCCGCCTCGGTCGCGGCGGCCGAGGAAACTCAAGACTGGCGCTTCGGCGGCGATGCCTATCTCGCGGGCCGCACCGTGAGTGCGACGGGCGAGAACATCCACGATCTTTTCGCCGCCGGTCAGCACGTAACCTTGGGCAGTCCGATCACCGGCGCGGCGCATCTGGCGGGCCAGAATATCGTGATCGGCGCGCAGGTGGGTGGCGATCTCTACGCGGCGGGACAGGATATCGACCTCGACGCCCCGGTGGCAGGCGCGGCCACGCTCGCGGGTCAGGCGCTCACCATCAAGGGTCCGATCTCCGGCAATCTGCGTGCGATGGGCCAGCAGGTCCGGCTTGAGGCCCCGGTCGCGGGCAGCGTGATCATCGGCGCCGACGACGCGCAGATCGACACCGAGATCTCGGGCGATCTGGTGCTGGGGACAAAGACCGTCACCTGGGGCGATGGCGCGACGGTCACAGGCAAGGTCCAGGTCTACACTGACACGCCCGGTGAGGTGAGCGTGCCCGCCAGCGTCGCCCCCGCCGATCGGGTCAGCATCCATGAGGCGAAGGAGTTCGAGCAGGCGAAGACGCGCGCAGTCCCGGAGCGCAATTACCTCATCGAGACCCGCGACTGGCTGGGCGGCGTGCTCGTGGTCGGGATCGTGGCCACGCTTCTTGCGGTCTTCGCACCGGGCTTCATGGACCGGATGCGCCAACGCAGCCTCGCCCATCCGTTGCGAGCAGGCCTTGCGGGGTTCATCGGGCTCTCGGCGCTGGTCGGGTCGATCTTGCTGCTCGCGATGACGGTGATCGGCATCGTGCTTATTCCGTTCTCGCTGCTCGGGGTGCTGGTGCTGGGCTTCGGCGGCTACATCGTGGGCATTTGGGTCATCGGCGCCTGGGCGCATGATCTGGTCGGGCGCGGCCATCCCGTCACCAATGGAGAATGCGCGCTCGCGGCCTTCGGCGGTGCGGTGATCGGTGCGCTCATCTGCATCATCCCCTGGGTCGGATGGCTTGGCATGATGGCGATCTTCCTGTTCGGCGCGGGCGCGATCGTGCTGCGCGTGACCGGGATCGGTGCGCAGGAGACCGCAGCCTGACCGTCCCTCCCCGCCTCTGGCCATCCCTGCTTTCGCGCGCTATCGCTGCGCGAAGGACAGGGGGAGGAACCATGACCGAGCTGGTGATTTTCGACTGCGACGGGGTGCTGATCGATTCCGAGATCATCTCGGCGCAGATGCTGATCGACGAGCTGGCCAAGCTGCGGGTGTCGATCGACCTCGACTATGTCGCGCGGCATTTCCTCGGACGCTCCTACCCCACCGTGATGAAGCAGATCCGCTACGAATTCGGACTCGATCTGCCGGAGGAATTCGAGGCGCAATATCGCGCGCGGCTGCTGGATGCGTTCGAGCGCGAATTGCAGGTGATGCCGGGCGTGGCCGATGTGATGGAGAGGCTGGAGGTGCCGTGGTGCGTGGCCACCTCCTCGAGCCAGCCGCGCGCGGAACGCTCGCTGGAAATCGCGGGGCTGCGCGAACGGGTGGGCGACCGGCTGTTCACGGCCAGCGAGGTCGCGCATGGCAAACCCGCCCCCGATCTGTTCCTCCATGCGGCAAAGAAGATGGGCGCGGCCCCTGCCCGCACGCTGGTGATCGAGGACAGTCTCAACGGCATCCGCGCCGGGCTTGCAGCCGGAATGGAAGTCTGGCGCTTCACCGGCGGCAGCCATCTGGCCGGGCGCGATCTGACCCCGCCCGAGGACGCGCAACCGCATCGCGAATTTGCGCATTTCACCGAGTTCTTCCAGAATGAGCCGACTAGGGAGAAAGATTCGTGAACCGTATGAGTGACGCCGAAACCTCGCGCGATGACGAGGCGGCACGGGCCGGATGGCTCTATTATGTCGGCGGAATGACGCAGGACCAGATCGCCGCCGAGCTCGGCGTGTCGCGCCAGCGTGCGCAGCGGCTGGTGAGCCGCGCGGTCTCCGAGGGGCTGGTACGGGTGCGCATCGAGCACAAGATCGGGGCCTGTCTGGAACTGGAAGCGGCGCTGATCCGGCGCTTCGGCCTGCAGACGGCGCGCGTCGCGCCCTCGCTGGGCCAACGGGGTGATCCCGCCACGGCGACCGCCGCCTTCGCTGCCACGCTTCTCGAACGCATCCTCGCCCGCTCCGAGCCGCAGGTGATCGCCTTCGGCACCGGGCGCTCGCTCTCGGCGATGGTGAACGAGGTGATGCAGCGCCCCGCGACCGCGCATAAGATCGTCTCGCTGATCGGCAACATCGCGCCCGACGGCTCGGCTTCGTTCTACGACGTCATCATGCGCATGGCCGACAAGCTGCGCCTGCCGCATTACCCGATGCTGGTGCCGGTGATCTCGGAGACGGTGGAAGAACGCGCGATGTTCGACAAGCTCAAGCCGGTTCAGGCGGTGCAGCGGCTTGCGGCGGCGGCGGATGCGACCTTCGTGGGCGTCGGCCAGTTGGGCGAGGACGCACCGGTGCACAAGGACGGCTTCGTCACCCTTGCCGAGCTGGAAGAGCTGCGCGCCGCGGGTGGCGTGGGCGAGCTCGTGGGCTCGTTCTACGATGCGCAGGGCAATTACATCGCCACCCCCACCACGGCGCGCTTCGGATCATTCCGGATCGAGCCCAAGCGCGAGGCGCCGGTGATCGGCATCGCAGCCGGCCCATCGAAACTGGTCGCGATTCGTGCAGCTCTCGATGGCGGCCTTCTCAACGGGCTCGTGACCGATGAGCCGACGGCCCAATCCCTGTTGGAAGATTGACGCCGAAACAAGGCGTTACTGTCAGCGTTAACAATTAATCAAGACATCGCAGTAATTCTGGATTGACAGTTTAGATCGTGTTTGTGAATATTTTCTCACAGTTTGGGCATATGCTCAGACCCCAAGGGAGGAAATCTATGACTTATACGATCCGGGCGCTTCTGGGCGCCTGTGCTCTTGGCGCGCTTGCGACTGCGGCGGCTGCCGAGACCACCATCACCGTCGCTACCGTGAACAACGGCGACATGGTCCGCATGCAGGGCCTGATGGACGACTTCTACAAGCTGCATCCCGACATCAAGGTTGAGTGGGTCACGCTGGAAGAGAACGTCCTGCGCCAGAAGGTCACGACCGACATCGCGACCAAGGGCGGTCAGTTCGACGTGCTGACCATCGGCACCTACGAGGTTCCGATCTGGGGCAAGCAGGGCTGGCTCGTGCCGCTCGACGACATGCCCGACAGCTATGACGTGAACGACCTGCTGCCGCAGATCCGTTCGGGCCTGACGGTCGACGATCACCTCTATGCCGCCCCCTTCTACGGCGAGAGCTCCTTCGTGATGTATCGCAAGGACCTGATGGAAAAGGCCGGGATGGAAATGCCCGAGAAGCCGACCTGGTCCGACATCGAGAAAGCCGCCGCGGCGATGACCGACAAGGACAACGAAGTCTACGGCATCTGTCTGCGCGGCAAGGCCGGCTGGGGCGAGAACGCAGCCTTCCTGAGCGCGATGGACAACTCGATGGGCGGCCGCTGGTTCGACGAGAACTGGACCCCGCAATTCGACACCGCGCCGTGGAAAGAGACCCTGACGCGTTATCTCGACATGATGAACAAATACGGACCTCCGGGCGCCTCGTCCAACGGGTTCAACGAGAACCTCGCGCTGTTCCAGCAGGGCAAGTGCGGCATGTGGATCGACGCCACCGTGGCGGCTTCCTTCGTGACCAACCCGAATGACTCGACCGTGGCCGACAAGGTGGGCTTCGCGCTCGCGCCGAACAAGGAAGGCGTGGACAAGCGCGCGAACTGGCTCTGGGCCTGGTCGCTGGCGATCCCGGCGGGCACCCAGAAGGAAGAGGCTGCCAAGACCTTCATCGAATGGGCGACCTCCAAGCACTACACCGAGCTGGTTGCCGAGAAAGAAGGCTGGGCGAACGTGCCCCCGGGCACCCGCACCTCGCTGTATGAGAACCCGAAATATCTCGAAGCGGCGCCCTTCGCGAAGCTGACGCTGGACTCGATCAACGCGGCTGACCCGAAGAACCCCTCGGTCCAGCCGGTCCCCTATACGGGCGTCCAGTTCGTCGCGATCCCCGAGTTCCAGGCGATCGGCACCGCTGTCGGTCAGCAGTTCTCGGCGGCTCTCGCAGGCCAAGTCTCGGCCGATCAGGCGCTGCAAAGCGCACAAAGCCTGACCGAGCGTGAGATGAAGAAGGCCGGTTACATCAAGTAACCTGGCCCCTCCCTGGCCGGGGCGGTCATTTTGGGTCTGACCGCCCCGTGCCTCTTTTTGCAACTCCCGATAACCGGAGCCGGACCGATGTCCACGCAAGCCTCGCGCTCTGCCGCGCGCCTTATGATTTCGCCATCCGTCATCTTGCTGTTTCTTTGGATGGCAGTGCCATTGGGCATGACGATCTGGTTCTCGTTCCAGCGCTACAACCTGTTGATGCCCGGTCAGGGCGGCTTCGTTGGCTGGGACAATTACTATTACTTCCTGACCGATCCCGCCTTCTTCACCGCGTTGATCAACACGCTGGTACTGGTGGGGGGCGTGCTTCTGATCACCGTGTTCGGTGGCATCCTGCTGGCGCTGCTGCTCGATCAGCCGATCTTCGGCCAAGGCATCGTGCGGGTCCTCGTGATCGCGCCCTTCTTCGTCATGCCGACCGTCTCGGCGCTGGTCTGGAAGAACATGCTCTACAATCCGGTGAACGGCATTTTTGCCTATCTCGCCAAGGCGATAGGGCTGCAACCATACGACTTTCTCGCCCATGCGCCGATGCTCTCGATCACCATTATCGTGGCATGGCAGTGGCTGCCCTTCGCGACGCTGATCCTGCTGACCGCGCTGCAATCGCTCGATAGCGAGCAGCTGGAGGCCGCCGAGATGGATGGCGCCGGTGCGCTGTCGCGGTTCTTCTACATCATGCTGCCGCACCTCGCGCGGGCCGCGACCGTCGTGATCCTCATTCAAACGATCTTCCTGCTGTCCACCTTCGCGGAAATCCTCGTGACCACGAATGGCGGCCCGGGCAACGCGTCCACCACGCTGACCTACCTCGTCTATGTCCAGTCGCTGCTGCAATTCGACGTGGGCGGAGGCGCAGCTGGCGGTGTGATCGCCGTGATCCTCGCAAATATCGTCGCGATCTTCCTGATGCGGATGATCGGCAAGAACCTGGAGGCGTAATCCAATGGCGCGCAAAGTATCAAACCGCCGCCGCGTGATCATGTCGGTGATCGCATGGGCGCTGGCCTTCGTGATCTTCTTCCCGATCCTCTGGACGATCATCCTGTCGTTCAAGACCGAGGGCAACGCAATCAAGGCGCCCTGGGACGTGCTGACCTCGTCCTGGACCTTTGACAGCTACCACGTCGTGCAGGAGCGCTCGAACTACTTCCGCCACTTCATGAACTCGGTGGTGATCTCGTTCGGCTCCACCCTGCTGGCGCTGGTCATCGCGATCCCCTCGGCTTGGGCCATGGCCTTCGTCCCGGGCAAGCGCACCAAGGACGTGCTGATGTGGATGCTGTCCACGAAGATGATGCCCGCGGTGGGCGTGCTCGTCCCGATCTACCTGATGTTCCGCGACTGGGGGCTTCTGGATACCCGGATCGGTCTGGTGATCGTGCTGTGCCTGATGAACCTGCCGATCGTGATCTGGATGCTCTTCACCTATTTCAAGGAAATCCCGAAGGACATCCTCGAAGCCGCGCGCATGGACGGGGCGACGCTGGGGGGCGAGATCCTCTACGTGCTCACCCCGATGGCTGTGCCCGGTATCGCCTCGACGCTTCTGCTGAACGTGATCCTCGCGTGGAACGAAGCGTTCTGGACCCTGAACCTGACGGCGGCGAAAGCCGCCCCCCTCACCGCTTTCATTGCCGCCTATTCCAGCCCCGAAGGGCTGTTCTACGCGAAACTCTCTGCCGCCTCGACGCTGGCTATCGCACCGATCCTGATCCTCGGCTGGTTCAGCCAGAAACAGTTGGTGCGTGGCCTGACCTTCGGCGCCGTGAAATAAGGAGCTAAACCCATGGGACAAATAACCCTCAAGGGCGTCCGCAAGGCCTTCGGCGATGTCGAGGTCATCCCCCCGCTCGATCTGGAAATCAACGATGGCGAGTTCGTCGTCTTCGTCGGCCCCTCGGGCTGCGGCAAATCCACCCTTCTGCGCCTGATCGCGGGTCTGGAAGATGTCTCCGGCGGCGAGATCGAGATCAACGGTCAACCGTCGGCCGAACTGCCCCCCGCCAAGCGCGGTCTGGCAATGGTGTTCCAAAGCTACGCGCTCTACCCGCATATGTCGGTGCGCAAGAACATCGCCTTCCCGCTGAAGATGGCGAAGCTCGATCAAGCGGCGGCGAAGGAGAAGGTCGACAATGCCGCGCGCATTCTCAACCTGACCGACTATCTCGACCGTCGCCCTGGCCAGCTTTCGGGCGGTCAGCGTCAGCGTGTCGCGATCGGCCGGGCCATCGTGCGTGAACCGGCGGCGTTCCTGTTCGACGAACCGCTGTCGAACCTCGATGCGGCGCTGCGCGTGAACATGCGTCTCGAAATCTCGGAACTGCACCAGAAGCTGAAAACCACGATGGTCTATGTGACGCACGATCAGGTCGAGGCGATGACCATGGCCGACAAGATCGTCGTGCTGCAGGCTGGCCGCATCGAACAGGTCGGCTCGCCGCTCGAGCTGTATCGCACCCCGCGCAACAAGTTCGTCGCGGGCTTCATCGGCTCGCCGAAGATGAACTTTATCGAAGGCGACGAGGCTGCGAAATACGGCGCCGACAGCATCGGGATCCGCCCCGAACATATCGAGGTCTCCACCACGGAAGGCGCGTGGAAAGGCACGGTCGGCGTCTCCGAGCATCTGGGGTCGGACACGTTCCTGCATGTCGACACCAAGTATGGCCTGATCAACGTGCGCGGCGGCGGCGAGATCGGCCTGCATGCGGGCGACACGGTCTATCTGACACCCGATCTGAGCCAGCTTCACAAATTCGACGCGCAAGGGCAGGCAATCTGATGCGACTGAAAGGCAAACGCGCCCTGATCACCGGGGCTGCCCGCGGGATCGGGCGCGCCTTCGCGGAGAAATACATCGCGGAAGGCGCGGAGGTCGTGATCGGCGATATCGACATGGCCCGGGCCGAGGATACGGCCGCCGAAATCGGCGCGGTGGCGCTGAAGCTCGACGTGACCGACGCGGCGAGCATCGACGCTGCGATGGAGAAGATGCGCGCCTCGGGCGGGATCGACATCCTGATCAACAACGCGGCGATCTTCACCGCGGCCCCCCTCGTAGAGATCACCCACGAAGACTACGCCCGTGTCTTCAAGATCAATGTCGAAGGCACGCTGTTCATGATGCAGGCGGCGGCGAAGGAGATGATCGCGCAGGGCCGCGGCGGCAAAATCATCAACATGGCGTCTCAGGCCGGGCGGCGTGGCGAAGCTCTGGTGGCGGTCTATTGCGCCTCCAAGGCCGCCGTCATCAGCCTCACCCAATCGGCGGGTCTGAACCTGATCGAACACGGCATCAACGTGAACGCGATCGCACCCGGCGTGGTCGATGGCGAGCATTGGGACGGCGTCGATGCCTTCTTCGCGAAATACGAGAACAAACCCTTGGGCCAGAAGAAAAAAGAGGTGGGCGAGTCCGTCCCCTTCGGTCGCATGGGCACCGCTGCCGACCTGACCGGCATGGCCGTTTTCCTCGCCTCGGACGAGGCCGAATACATCGTCGCCCAGACCTACAATGTCGACGGCGGAAACTGGATGAGCTGACATGACACTTTCCAACGACACCCTCTCCGAGCTTCCCGCAGACGTGGCGCGTCCCGGTTACGACCGTGCAGCGCTCACTCCCGGCATCGTTCATATCGGCTGCGGCAATTTCCACCGGGCGCATCAGGCGGTCTATCTCGACGATCTGTTCAACCTGGGCGAAGGCCATGACTGGGCGCTCATGGGCGCGGGCGTGCGCGCGGGCGATGCGAAGATGCGCGAGGCGGTTCTGGCGCAGGACGGTCTGTATAGTGTGATCGAGCTGGACCCGGCGGCAAAATCGGCGCGCGTGATCGGCTCGATGGTCGGTTTCGCCGAGGTCGCCTCGGGCAACGCCCCGCTGATCGCCGCGATGTCGCAGCCCAGCGTGCGGATCGTGTCGCTCACCGTGACCGAGGGCGGCTATTACATCGACCCCAAGACCGGGACGTTCAGCCCGACCCATCCCGACATTCAGGCCGATGCGGCCAACCCGGACGCCCCCGAGACCGCCTTCGGCGCGATCATCGCGGCGCTGAAAGCGCGCCGCGCCTCGGGCCTGCCGCCCTTCACCGTGATGTGCTGCGACAACGTCCCCCATAACGGCCATGTCACGCGCGACGCGGTCTGCGGGCTGGCGGAACTGTCGGACCCGGAGCTAAGCGCATGGATCAAGGCCAATGTCGCCTTCCCGAACTCGATGGTGGACCGGATCACCCCCGCCACCGGCCCGCGCGAGCGTGCGCTGGCCCAAAGCTTCGGGATCGAAGACGCCGCCCCCGTCACCTGCGAGCCCTTCCGCCAATGGGTGATGGAGGACAATTTCCCCGCAGGCCGCCCGGCGCTGGAGAAGGTCGGCGTGACCTTCACCAATGCGGTCGACCGGTTCGAGACGATGAAAATCCGCATCCTCAACGGCGGGCACGCGATCATCGCCTATGCCGCCGGTCTGCGCGACATCGAATACGCGCATGAGGCCATGGCCGACGATCAGATTCGCGCCTATCTCGACAAGATCGAGACGACCGAGATCCTGCCCATCGTGCCGCCGGTGCCCGAGACAGATCTGAACGATTACAAGCAGTTGATCCTCGACCGCTTCTCGAACCCGGAAGTGGCCGACACGATCCGCCGCCTGTGCCTCGACGGGTCGAACCGGCAGCCGAAGTTCATCATCACCTCGATCAACGACTGCGTTGCGCAGGGCCGCGATTGCACCGGGCTGATCCTCGAGAGCGCGCTGTGGTGCCGCTATTGCTATGGCACCAGCGAGACCGGGGTGGAGATCGCGCCGAACGATCCGAACTGGGATCATCTCGTCGCGCAGTCGAAGCTGGCGAAGGAACGTCCCGCCGCGTGGCTGGAAATGTCGGAAATCTACGGCGATCTGGCCGAGAATGCCGAGGTCGTGGCGAAATTCACAGCGCTTCTGAACGACGTCTGGGCGCGCGGCTCGCACTCGGTGATCGCGGATTATCTGGCGGGTTGAGGGTTCGCCCCCTTCCCTCGATGCTCCCCCCTTGCAAAACTCTCGCAAGGATTCGAAATTAAACGGGTGTTCAATTCATCCGGTTGAGGTCGAGCCTTTGCCGAAAGTGAGCTCGGGGAGGAGTTTCATGGATTACGCGCTCAGCGAGGAACAGCAGGCCATTTTCGATATGGCTTACGCCTTCGGGCAAGACGAGATCGCCCCCCATGCCGAGGCGTGGGAAGAGGCGGGCACGATCCCGAAAGAGCTCTGGCCGAAAGTGGCCGAGCTGGGTCTGGGCGGCATCTACGTCTCCGAAGACTACGGCGGATCTGGCCTGTCGCGCCTCGATGCCACGCTCGTCTTCGAGGCGCTGGCGATGTCCTGCCCCGCCGTGGGCTCGTTCCTGTCGATCCACAACATGTGCGGCGGCATGATCGACAAATTCGGCTCGGACGAGGACAAGGCGCGCTGGCTGCCCGATCTGGTCAGCATGAAGAAAGTCTTCTCCTACTGCCTGACCGAGCCGGGCTCGGGCTCGGACGCGGCAGCATTGCGCACCAACGCCGAGCGTTCGAACGAGGGCTGGGTGCTCAACGGCACCAAGGCGTTCATCTCGGGCGGCGGCTATTCGGATGTCTATGTGACGATGGTCCGCACCGGCGATCCGGGGCCCAAGGGCATCTCCACCGTGGTCGTCGAGGACGGCGCAAAGGGTCTCAGCTTCGGCGGGCTGGAGCGCAAGATGGGCTGGAAAGCCCAACCGACCGCGCAGGTGCAATTCGACGATTGCCACATTCCGGCGGAGAACCTGCTGGGCGAAGAGGGCAAAGGTTTCACTTATGCGATGGCCGGGCTCGATGGCGGGCGCCTCAACATCGCGGCCTCGGCTTTGGGCGGCGCGCAGGCCGCGCTGACCAAGACGCTGGCCTATATGGGCGAGCGCAAAGCCTTCGGCAAATCGCTCGACCAGTTCCAGGCGCTGCAATTCCGCCTCGCCGAGATGGAGGTGAAACTGGAATCCGCGCGCACCTTCCTGCGTCAGGCGGCGTGGAAGCTCGACAACAAGACCCATGATGCGACGAAGTTCTGCGCCATGGCTAAACTCTATGTGACGGATGCCTCATTCGATGTGGCAAACCAATGCCTGCAATTGCATGGTGGTTACGGCTATCTTGCCGATTACGGGATCGAGAAGCTCGTACGCGACCTGCGCGTGCACCAGATCCTTGAAGGCACCAATGAAATCATGCGGCTGATCATCAGTCGCGCGATGCTGGCGGAGCGTGGATGACCGAAGAAACGATGATCGCACGGAAAGAAGGTCGCGCCGGACGGCTGACCTTCAATCGACCCAAGGCGCTCAATGCGCTCGATCACGAGATGGCCATGGCGATCGAGGCGGCCCTTGATCGATGGCGCGACGATCCTGAGGTCGATCTTGTCGTGATCGACGCGGTGGGCGATCGCGCCTTCTGTTCGGGCGGCGACATTGCCGCCGTCTACCGGGCCGGGATCGCAGGCGATTACGCGCCGGGGCGCGATTTCTGGCGCGACGAATACCGGATGAACGCCAAGATCGCGGAATATCCCAAACCCGTCGTCGCCTTCATGCAGGGCTTCGTGATGGGCGGCGGCGTCGGCGTCGGCGGCCATGCCAGCCACCGGATCGTGGGCGAAAGCACGCAGGTGGCGATGCCCGAAAGCGGCATCGGGCTGATCCCCGACGTGGGCGGCACGCTGTTGCTGGCGCGCGCGCCGGGCCATGTGGGCGAATATCTCGGCCTCACCGGGGCGCGGATGAACGCGACCGACGCGCTCTATGCGGGGTTTGCCGATATGTTCGTGCCCGAGGCCGATTGGGACGACCTGAAGACCCGACTCATCGAGACCGGCAATATCGACATCCTGCCTCATCCCCGCACCTCGCCCGAGCCCGGCAAGCTGGAGGGCCTGCGCCCCGAGATCGACCGGATTTTCTGGGCCGAGAACCTCGCCGCGATCGTCGCCAAGCTCGAGACCTCGGGCAGCGAGTTCGCCGAGAAGACCTACAAGACGGTGCTGCGCAACTCCGCGCTCTCGATGGAAGCGACGCTGCGCCTGATCCGAATGACCCGTGCCGAGAACACCATCCGCGCCGCCCTCACCCATGAGTTCCGCTTTACCTGGCGGGCGGCGGAGCTAGGTGATTTTCTCGAGGGCGTGCGGGCGCAGATCATCGACAAGGATCGCAATCCGCAATGGAAATATGCTCTGGATGCGCTGCCGGAAGAGGCGGTCGCGCAGATGCTGGAGCCGCTCGGCCCCGAATGGGCCATCTGGGAGGAGACACCATGAAAATCGCATTTATCGGGCTTGGAAACATGGGTGGGCCGATGGCGGCCAATCTGGTTGCCGCGGGTCACAAAGTGATCGGCTTCGACCTCACCGCCCCGCCGCCCGAGGGCGTGGGTCAGGCGACGACCGCAGCGGCGGCGGCGCAGGAGGCCGAGGTTGTCATCACCATGCTGCCCAACGGCCAAATCCTGCGCGACGTCGCCAAGGAGGTGATCCCGGCGATGCAGGAAGATGCAGTGCTGTGCGATTGCTCGACCGTCGACGTGGATAGCGCGAAAGCGGTCGCGGCGATGGCGGCGGATCGCGGCCTCGGTTCGCTCGACGCGCCGGTCTCCGGTGGCGTTGGCGGCGCGACCAACGGCACGCTGACCTTCATGGTGGGCGGTGACGCGAAAAGCTTCGAGATCGTGAAGCCCCTCTTCGACGTGATGGGCCAGAAGGCCGTGCATTGCGGTGAAGCGGGCGCCGGTCAGGCTGCGAAGATCTGCAACAACATGATCCTCGGCGTGACGATGATCGCGACCTGCGAAGCTTTCGCGCTGGCCGACAAGCTGGGCCTCGACCGCGAGAAGATGTTCGACGTGGTCTCGACCTCTTCCGGTCAGAGCTGGTCGATGAACACCTATTGCCCCGCGCCGGGCGTCGGGCCGCAATCGCCTGCCGACAACGACTACAAGCCGGGCTTCGCGGCCGAGCTGATGCTCAAGGACCTGCGGCTGAGCCAGCAGGCCGCCGAGAGCGCCGATGCCGACACGCCGATGGGCAAGCTCGCCTCCGCGCTCTACGCGGCTTTCGTGGAAGCCGAAGGCGGCAAGGGGCGCGATTTCTCGGCCATGTTGCCGCGTTTCGAGAAGCGCTCGCGCAGCTGAGCGGAGGCGCGTCACCGCGCCTCCCGCAGTTAATCCTTGCCGCTTGAGCTTGCGTAACAGTATCAAGATCAAAGGAAACTGCGCCACCGAAAGGGCTTTGCATGTTCAAGAACAATGTCGGCGGCATCGACCGCACTCTTCGCATCGTGGTCGGGCTGGCCCTGATCATCGGCTTCTTCGTCACCCCGCCCAGCCCCTATCACTGGCTGTACTGGATCGGGTTGATCCCGCTTGCGACCGGGTTGCTGGGCACCTGCCCGCTTTATTCGATGCTGGGTGTCAATACCTGCAAGAAGTAACCCCTACGACCTAAACTCGCCCTCGGGCGAGCCGGACCCCGCCGAAGGACCATGTGCCTTCGGCGGGGTCTTGCTTGTGAGAAGGTAAGGTACGATTCCATCATGGAACGGCTCGGCAGGTATGGTCATTTATATCCCGAGACGCGCCTGAGGCGCTTATGGAAAGGAGAGGTCACATGAAACGCCTGACCCAGCTTACCCTCGCCGCCGCCCTCGGGGCGAGCCTTCTGCCCGGTGCGGCCCTTGCCGACGGGCATGGCCACGGCAAGTGGAAGAACGACCGCGGCCACGCGGAGCGCAATTACAAGGGCTGCCCGCCGGGGCTGGCCAAGAAGAACAATGGCTGTCGCCCGCCGGGCCTCGCCAAGAAGAGCTATCGCCATGACGACGAGCGCGATGACGCATGGCGGGACGCCGACCACCGCTGGCGTCGCGGCGACCGGATCATTGGCGACTACGTCCTGATCCGCGACCCGAATCGCTACGGGTTAAACGACAATCGGACCTACTGGCGTTCTAACGGATACGTCTATCAGGTCGACCGTCAGACCGGTGAAGTGCTCGCATTGATCGGACTCGCGCGCTCGATCCTCGGGAACTGACCGCGCAAACGCAGAAACGACGTTCAAAATGACGTTACGAAAAGTGAAGACCCGCGCGGGTTTGCGCGGGTCTTTCATATTTTCTGAAACCACCATTAGATTTTATTTAAGCATTTTCAGCGCCCTAGCAAAACCGCCGGCACACGATCGCACACAAACGCGTGCATAGCGGTAATGCGGAATCTGCAATGGACCTTTTCGCCGCAATGCGGCATTTGGTCCACCAAGACGAAAGGAAACGCGCATGACTTATCTTCCCCGTATCGCGCTGATCGCGGTGATCGGTGCAGCCCTTACCCCGATGGCAGCTCTCGCAGATGGTCCGATGAGCGCCGCAGGTTCGAAACTCGCTTCGAGCGTCTCGGTCGCGAACCAGGCAAACGCTGAAAAGCCCTCGGTTCGTAACGACCTTCTGTGGCAGGTTGGCCAGCAGATCACCGAGAACCACGTTCGCCTCCGCCAGCCCGACGCATTCGGCCTGAAGGCTGACGCGACCTACTGGCGCTCGTTTGGCTACATCTACGAAGTCAGCCCCGAGAACGGCGAAGTGATCGCCCAGATCGGCAAAGCTTCGGACGTCGTCGGCTTCTGAGCCACAGTCCAGACGGAAAGTTACGAACGGGCGGAACCACTCCGCCCGTTTTTTCTTGTCCTCAAAAGCTTGGAGGACAGAAACATGCGTCGATTCTCAATTTCATTGCCCGATGGTATCTGCGTGGCTAGGCTTTCGTGATGAGGATCGTGACACGCCCGCTCGCCCTGATCGCGCTGACCTGCGCCCTGCCCGCCCTCGCCTCCGCCGAAGGATCGGCGCAAGGGGTCCAAGTGATGCGCGGCGGCAAGATCGACATGGGCAATGCCACAGCCGAGACCAAGACCGCTGCAAAAGCCGCGCCGGAGTGCAAGACGCTCACGACGGGGGACACGTTCTGCAAGGTCGCCACGACCAACGGAACGGCGCGCTGGGTGCTGCAAGGCCAGATGGAGCCCGAGTTCAGCGTCGGCGACGACTTCCCGGTCTACCAGCACTCGATGATCCTGAACCTGCGCCGCTACGACCTGCCGATCGTGACGGGCGCCTGGCGCTACTACAGAGTACGTGGCGTGATCTACAAAGTGGGCGCGGAAGACCACAAGGTCATGGAAGTCATCGGCCGCACCGCGCGGCGCTGAGCCCGCGGCCACGGTCGAAGTCCTCGGCGCGGCGGATCACTCCGCCGCGACCTTCACTCCCAGCATCTGCGCGAGGTAATGGCCGGTATGGCTGCGCGGATTTTCGGCCACCTGCTCGGGGGTGCCGACCGCCACGATCTCACCTCCGCCATCGCCGCCCTCGGGGCCGATATCGATGATATGATCGGCGGTCTTGATGACGTCGAGATTGTGCTCGATCACCACGACGGTGTTGCCCTGCTCCACGAGGCTGTGCAGCACCTCTAGCAGTTTTCGAACATCTTCGAAGTGCAGACCGGTCGTCGGCTCGTCCAGAATGTACAAAGTGCGACCTGTGGCGCGTTTCGACAGTTCCTTGGACAGCTTCACCCGCTGCGCCTCGCCGCCAGACAGAGTCGTCGCCTGCTGGCCGACCTTGATATAGCCAAGGCCCACCTCCATCAGCGCATCCATCTTCTCGCGGATCGAGGGCACCGCCTTGAAGAACTCCTGTGCATCCTCGACCGTCATGTCGAGCACATCCGCGATGGACTTGCCCTTGTACTGGATCTCCAGCGTCTCGCGGTTGTAGCGCTTGCCCTTGCAGGTCTCGCATTCGACATAGACGTCGGGCAGGAAGTGCATCTCGATCTTGATGACGCCATCGCCCTGACAGGCCTCGCAGCGCCCGCCCTTCACGTTGAACGAGAAGCGACCCGGCTTGTAGCCACGCGCCTTCGCCTCCGGCAGACCGGCGAACCAGTCGCGGATCGGAGTGAAGGCCCCGGTATAGGTCGCCGGGTTCGAGCGCGGCGTGCGCCCGATCGGCCGCTGGTCGATGTCGATGACCTTGTCGAGATGCTCCAGTCCCTTGATCGTGTCGCAGGGCGCGGGCGTCTGACGCGCGCCGTTGAGCCGCATCGAGGCAGTTTTGAACAGCGTCTCGATAGTGAGCGTAGACTTGCCCCCGCCCGAGACGCCGGTGACGCAGACGAACTTGCCCAGCGGGAACTCGGCCGTGACGTTCTTGAGGTTGTTGCCGGTCGCGCCAACCACCTTGAGCTTCTTCTTGTTGCCCTTGCGCCGTTCCGTCGGCACCGCGATCTCGCGCTTGCCGGACAGATATTGCCCCGTCAGCGAGGCCGCATCGGCGGCGATCTCGTCGGGCGTGCCGCGCGCGATGACCTGACCGCCATGGACGCCCGCGCCGGGGCCGATATCGAAGACGTAATCGGCATGGCGGATCGCATCCTCGTCATGCTCGACCACGATCACGGTATTTCCCTGATCGCGCAGGTTTTTCAGCGTTTGCAGCAGCCGGTCATTGTCGCGCTGGTGCAGGCCGATCGAGGGCTCGTCGAGCACATAGAGCACGCCCGTCAGCCCCGAGCCGATCTGCGACGCCAGTCGGATCCGCTGGCTCTCGCCGCCCGACAGCGTCCCCGCCGCGCGGCTCATCGTCAGGTAATCGAGGCCCACATTCACGAGGAAACCGAGGCGTTCGCGGATTTCCTTGAGGATCGCCGTCGCGATCTCGTTCTTCTGGTTCGACAAGCTGCCCGGCACGGTGGCGACCCAGTCATGGGCCTCCTTGATCGACATCTCGACGACGTGGCCCACATGCTTACCGCCGATCTTCACGGCCAGCGCTTCGGGCCGCAGGCGATAGCCGCCGCAGGCGTGGCAGGGGCGGTTGTTCTGATAGCGCTCCATCTCTTCGCGCGACCAGGCGGAGTCGGTCTCGCGGTAGCGGCGCTCCATGTTCGGGATGATCCCCTCGAAAGTGCGGCTGACCTCGTAGACGCGGCCGCCCTCGTCGAAGCGGAACTTGATCTCCTGATCGCCCGAACCGCGCAGGAACAGCTCCTGCACATTCTCCGGCAGGTCCTTCCACGGCTTCTTCGGATCGAAGCCGTAATGTTTCGACAGCGCCTCGATCGTCTGGGTGTAATAGGGCGACTTGGTCCGCGCCCAAGGGGCCAGCGCCCCGCCCTGCACCGAGAGCGTCACATCGGGCACCATCAGGCGCTCGTCGAAGAACAGCTCGACGCCGAGACCGTCACAGACCGGACAGGCCCCGAAGGGCGCGTTGAACGAGAACAGGCGCGGCTCGATCTCGGGAATGGTGAAGCCCGAGACCGGACAGGCGAAGTTTTCCGAAAACGTCGTGCGCTCGGGGTCGCCCTCGCCTTCGCGGGGAGCGCTCTCGAAGATCGCGATGCCGTCGGCGAGGTCGAGCGCGGTGCGGAAACTGTCCGCCAGCCGCGTCTCCATCCCCTCGCGCACGACGACACGGTCCACGACCACGTCGATGTTGTGGCGGAATTTCTTGTCGAGCGTCGGCGGCTCTTCCAGCTCGTAGAATTCGCCGTTGACCTTCACGCGCTGGAAACCCTGCTTGCGCAGCTCTATGAATTCCTTGCGATATTCGCCTTTGCGGTCGCGCACGATGGGGGCGAGCAGATAGCCGCGCGTGCCCTCCTCCATTTGCATCACGATATCGACCATGTCCTGCACCTGCTGCGCCTCGATCGGCTCGCCGGTGGCAGGCGAATAGGGCGTGCCCGCGCGGGCGTAGAGCAGACGCAGGTAGTCGTAGATTTCGGTCACGGTGCCGACGGTGGAGCGCGGGTTCTTCGACGTGGTCTTCTGCTCGATCGAGATCGCGGGCGAGAGGCCCGAGATGTGATCGACATCGGGTTTGCCCATCATGTCGAGGAACTGCCGCGCATAGGCGCTCAGACTTTCGACATAGCGGCGCTGCCCTTCGGCATAGATCGTATCGAAGGCCAGCGAAGATTTCCCAGAGCCGGATAGCCCCGTGATCACCACGAACTGGTCGCGCGGAATATCGACATCCACGCCCTTGAGATTGTGCTCGCGCGCGCCGCGCACTTCGATGAACTTCAGTTCAGCCATCCACGCCCCCTTTATCACCAGCCCTAGATAGGTGTTTCCGGGCGAGTCTCCAATCCAAATCTGCGAACGAAATGTGAACTTTTGACTCTGCGCGGACGTCACGCGCTTTGCGCGCGCCGCCTGCCCGCCTCGCAGCAAGATCAAAATCGTGGCAGATCGGCATTAAATTCCATTTCTTGAATGTATTTTCGCTCCGTTCCGCGCTAATGCTCTTGAAAGCCTCCCGGCATTTGCCACATGAGGCGGGAAACGGATCTTTCGGGTCCAGCGAACGCAAGAGGTATTGAGATGCTGAACTTCCTTCGTCCTTCCGGCGGTGGCCGCGTGGAAAAAATCTCGGCGAAAGACGCCGTGGCCAAGGCGAAAGCCGGCGAACTGACCGTCGTCGACGTGCGCGAGGGCATGGAAGTCAAAAGCTCGGGCAAGGCCAAGGGCGCGCTGCATATCCCGCTGGCGACGATCCGCATGAAGGCCGACCCGTCGAGCCCCGAGAAGCATCCCAAGCTGGACACGTCGAAGCCGGTCGCCCTCTATTGCGCCTCGGGCGCGCGTTCGGCCGGTGCGGCGCAGATGCTCGCCCAGCTTGGCTACGAGCATGTCTACAACATCGGCGGTCTAGGCGACTGGCACGCAGGCGGCGGCGAGATCGAACGCTGATCGCGCGCTGCATCGCATGATTTTGAAGGGGCTCCGCCGGGGCCCCTTTTGTTTTGCGCGCCCCGCGGAATTGCGCGAGCGCGGCGCGTGCCTATATCGAGACCGAGTGTTTTCGCGTGGAGATGATCACGATGGGATATGCCAAGACTGCGATGCTGATGGCGGCGATGACGGCGCTGTTCATGGGGTTGGGCTACCTGATGGGGGGAGAGACCGGCATGGTGATCGCGCTGATCTTCGCCGCCGGGATGAATGTCTATTCGTGGTGGAATTCGGACAAGATGGTGCTGCGGATGCATAACGCGCATCTGGTGGCGCCGGGCGACCGCGCAGGGCTGAACGCGCTGGTGGGGCAACTGGCGAAAAATGCCGACCTGCCGATGCCCGCCGTCTATCTAATCGACACGCCGCAGCCCAACGCTTTCGCCACCGGCCGCAACCCCGAGAATGCCGCCGTGGCGGTAACCGCCGGGCTGATGCAGAGTCTGTCGCGCGAGGAGCTGTCCGGCGTGATCGCCCACGAGCTGGCCCATATCAAGCACCGCGACACCGCGATCATGACGGTGACGGCAAGCTTCGCCGGTGCGATCTCGATGCTGGCGAATTTCGCGCTGTTCTTCGGCGGCTCGCGCGAGCGGATGGGGATCATGGGCACGCTGGCGATGATGTTCCTCGCCCCGATGGCGGCAGCGCTGGTGCAGATGGCGATCTCGCGGACCCGCGAATATGCGGCCGACAAGGAAGGTGCTGCGATCTGCGGCAATCCGCTCTGGCTGGCGTCGGCGCTGCAGCGGATCGAGGCGGGCGCGCGCCGGGTCGAGAATGTCGCCGCCGAGCGCAATCCCGCGACCGCGCATATGTTCATCATCAACCCGCTGAGCGGGCAAGGCGCGGATAACCTGTTCGCCACCCACCCCTCGACCGAGAACCGCGTGGCCGCGCTGCGCCAGCTTGCAGGCGGTACGGGTGCGCGTCGTGAGCGCGCAGCCCCCGCGCCGGCAACGGGCGATTGGAGCGGCGCGCGCTCGATGCCGAAGGTGCGGCGGAAGGGCAAGAACGGGCCTTGGGGGTGAGGGCCGCGCCCGAGCCTCGGGTGGGCGCTTTGCTCCGTCAGGGACCGGGCACTTTATCTCTCAAGCCCGCAAGTCGGTCGGCCTCAAACTGACATCGACAATGCGCCCTCCCGTGGGGAGGGTCGGGCGCGGCCCGGGGCTGGTCGCCCCGCGCCATAAAAAAGGCCGGGGTCTCCCCGGCCTTTCGTATTTCTCGGCACATCCGATCAGAAGTGGATCGCGCGCCCGTAAGCGTCGAGCACCGACTCGTGCATCATCTCCGACAGGGTCGGGTGCGGGAAGACGGTGTTCATCAGGTCTTCCTCGGTCGTCTCGAGCTGACGACCCACGACATAGCCCTGGATCAGCTCGGTCACTTCCGCGCCGACCATATGCGCGCCCAGCAATTCGCCGGTCTTCGCGTCGAACACGGTCTTCACCAGACCTTCGCTCTCGCCCAAGGCAATCGCCTTGCCGTTGCCGATGAAGGGGAAGCGGCCGACCTTGATGTCGTAGCCCGCCTCTTTCGCCTTCGCTTCGGTCATGCCGACCGAGGCGACCTGCGGCTGGCAATAGGTGCAGCCCGCGATCGAGCCCGGCTTGACCGGATGGGCGTGCTTGCCCGCGATCAGCTCGGCCACCATCACGCCCTCATGGCTCGCCTTGTGCGCCAGCCACGGTGCGCCCGCGATATCGCCGATGGCATAGAGCCCATCGACGCCGGTGCGGCAGTATTCGTCGGTCACGACATGGGTACGGTCGACCTTCACGCCCGCCTCTTCAAGGCCCAGATCCTCGACATTGCCGACGATGCCGACCGCGGAGATCACGGTGTCGACCTCCAGCGTCTCGGTCTTGCCGCCCTTGTCGAGCGTCGCGATCACCTTGTCGGCCTTGCGGTCGAGCTTGGTCACGGTGGCCTTCTCGCGGATCGTCATGCCCTGCTTCTCGAACTGCTTCTTGGCGAATTTCGAGATTTCCTCGTCCTCGACGGGCAGCACGCGATCCATCACCTCGACGACGGTCGTCTCGGCGCCCAGCGTATTGAAGAAGCTGGCGAATTCGATGCCGATCGCGCCGGAGCCGATGACCAGCAGCTTCTTCGGCTCGTGCGGCGGGTTGAGCGCGTGCTTGTAGGACCAGACGCGCTTGCCGTCAGCCTCGAGCCCCGGCAGGTTACGTGCCCGCGCGCCGGTGGCCAGCACGATGTTCTTGGCGGTGAGTTCCTCGGTGCCCTTGTCGGTTTTCACCGAAACCTTGCCCTTGCCGGCCAGTTTCGCGGTGCCCATCACGACATCGACCTTGTTCTTCTTGAGCAGATGGCCGACGCCGGAAGCGAGCTGCTTCGCCACCCCGCGCGAGCGTTTCACCACCGCGTCGAGGTCATAGCCGAACTTCTCGGCGCTGAGACCGAAATCCTTCGCGCGCTCCATCAGGTGGAACACCTCGGCCGAGCGCAAGAGCGCCTTCGTGGGGATACAGCCCCAGTTGAGGCAGATGCCGCCCAGATGCTCGCGCTCCACGATCGCGACCTTAAGGCCCAGCTGTGCGCCCCGGATGGCGCTGACATAGCCCCCCGGCCCTGCCCCGATCACAATCATGTCGTAGCTTTTCGATGCCATGTCTTCCCTCCGGTCAGAAACTGGTTTGGCATTAAACTATTTTACGGACAGCTTCAACTCATCCGCATCCGCAAGCGCTTTGCGGTAGCCGCCCTGTTCCATAAATGCCTGTTCCTCGGGCGTCGTTTCGCGATCTAGCGCGGAATTGCGCCAAGGGAAGCGCCCGAACCGTTCGATCACTGAACGATGTGCGCGCGCATGGCGCAGGTTATCCTCCGAGCGCCAGCGCTCGGCGAACAGAGAGACCGCCCGGTCCTGATCGGCAAGTTCCTCGGAATGCATGAACGGCAGGTAGAAGAATTGCTGTAGCGGCGGGCCGATCTGCAGGTCGAACCCTTCGGCGATCGCGCGATCGGCATGGCGGCGCGCCATCGGGTCGGTCTGAAAGGCGCGCGGGTCCTCGCGGAACATGTTGCGCGGGAACTGGTCGAGCAGGAGCAAAAGCGCCAGTGCGCCCTCCGCGTTACGCTCCCATTCGCTCAGCGCACCTTGCGAACCCACCTGCCAGAGCGGCGCATAGCGGCGCCGGATCGCGGCGTCGATCTGTTCGCTCGACTGATACCAGTATTTCTCGCCGACCTCGATACGCCAGAAGCGTATAATCTCGTTGATGCGATCCATGGTGACGGCCCTCCCCTGCCGTGCCTGCCCCGCCTGACTTCAGATCATGGTAGGGCAAGCGCAGGGGCAGGCAAAGGGGGCTTGCGTCAGCCGGTGGTCTCGGTGCGCTTGTCGGCCTCGGACGGCTCTTCCGCCTCGGCTTCTGCTTCGGCTTCCGCTTCCGCTTCTTCCTGAGCGACTTCGAGACGGGCCTCGACCGCAACCGCCGTCGCCGTCGGCGAGAGCAGCGTGTAGGAGCCGGTCTCGTCCGCCGACGGCGCTTCGCGGCGCGTCATCCGCCACGCGGCATAGCCCGCGATCCCGGCGCAGAGCACCCCGATATAGAGGAAGAACCCGCCCGGCCCCATGACGCTCATCAGCCAACCGGTCACCAGCGGCCCCGCCACCGCACCAAGCCCGTTGATGAACATCAGCCCCGCCGAAGCGGACGCCATATCGGAATAATCGAGATAGTCGTTCGTATAGGCGATCAGCAGCGAATAGAGCGGGTTGGCCACACCGCCGATCAGCGCAGCCCCAATCAGCAGCACCCAGAAGGGCGGGTTCGTCGCAAAGATCGCGAAGGTCACCACCGCACCTACAAGCGCCGCGCCCATGATCACGCGGCGCCGGTCCATCCGGTCCGAAGCCCAGCCAATTGGATATTGCAGAAAGAGGCCACCCACATAGATCGCCGCTACGAAGGCCGAAATCTGCTTCACGTTGAGCCCTTCGGCGGTGCCCCAGACCGAGGCCATGCCGAACATCGCCGAGATGATGCCGCCCAGCAGGAAGATCCCCACGATGCCCAGCGGCGAGGCTTCCCAGAGCCGCCTGAAGGTCATGCGCTGGATCGTCTCGAAGCTGGGTGCAGGCGAGGCCGCGAGCAGGATCGGCGTGAAGGACAGCGACACCAGTACCGAGGGGATCACGAAGAGGAGATAGCCCGCCGGGTCGCCCACGTTGAGCAGCGCCTGCGCCGTGACGATGCCGAACATCTGCATGATCATGTAGAGCGACAGCGCCTGCCCGCGCGTCTCGTTGGTCGAGCCCGCGTTCAGCCAGCTTTCCGCCGTGATATACACGCCCGAGAAGGAGAAGCCGATCAGCACGCGCAGCGCCACCCAGGAGGGCCAGTTCGGGAAGGCGGCGTAAAGAACGAGGATCGCCGAGATCAGCGAACCGAGCGCCGCGAAGACCCGCACATGACCGACGCGCGCGATCATCTCCGGCACCATGCGCGACCCGAACAGGAAGCCCGCGAAATAGGCCGACATGACGAGCGACATGTAGAAAGTGTCGATACCCTCGATCTTGCCGCGGATACCAAGCAGCGTGCCCTGCATCCCGTTGCCGACCATCAAGAGCATGATGCCCAGCAATAGCGGCCATGTCTGGCGCAGCACTAACAACATGTCTTGGACTCCCGGGGACTGATTTGGATTGCGTCGTGTCGCGGCATCTAGTCCGCAGCGGAGACAATTCCAAGCCCTGAAAGCGACTCTAGGGGATCAGAAGCGACGCATCGCCGTAAGAGAAGAAACGATAGCCCGTCTTAACCGCATGATCGTAAATTTCGCGTATACGGTCCTGGCCCATCAAAGCCGAGACCAGCATCAGCAGCGTCGATTTCGGCAGATGGAAATTCGTCATCAGCGCGTCGGTGATGCGGAACTCGAAACCGGGATAGATGAAGATGTCGGTGGCGTCGCGGAACGGCACGATATGGCCCTTCGCGCCGCCCTCGGCGCGCGCCGCGCTTTCGATCAGGCGCAGCGCGGTGGTGCCCACGGGGATGACGCGGCCGCCCGCCTGTTTGGTCGCGTTGATCTCGGCTGCCGCCTGTTCGCTCACCTCGCCCCATTCGGCATGCATCTTGTGGGTGGTGACGTCTTCGACCTTCACCGGCAGGAAGGTGCCCGCGCCGACATGGAGCGTGACTTCGGTGAACTCCACGCCCTTGGCGGCCAGCGCCTCCAGCAGCTCGCGGGTGAAATGCAGGCTGGCGGTCGGGGCCGCGACCGCACCGGAATGGCGCGCGAAGACGGTCTGGTAATCGCGCTTGTCCTCGTCATCGGGCGCGCGCAGCGCCGCGATATAGGGCGGCAGCGGCATCGCGCCTGCCTCGGCCAGCGCCGCGTCGAAATCCTCGCCCGACAGGTTGAAGCTGAGCCGCAGCTGGCCGATCTCGATCGCCTCGACCCTGGCCGAGAGCGCATCAGAGAAGACGATCTCCTCGCCCTCCTTCACCTTGCGCAAAGGCTTGGCGAGCGCCGACCATTCGCCGCCCGGTGCGGGCTCCAGAAGCGTCACCTCGACCTTCGCGACCACCTCGCCCTGCGCGCTTTGCCGGGTCCGGGTGCCCGCCAGCCGCGCCGGGATCACCTTGGTGTTGTTGAGCACCAGCCGGTCGCCGGGGCGGAAGATGTCGATCAGATCGCGCACATGGCGGTCATGGATCGCATCGCCCTCGGCCAGCAGCAGCCGCGCCGCATCGCGCGGGCGCGCAGGCCGCGTCGCAATCAGCCCCTCGGGGAGCTCGAAATCGAAATCGTCTAGCTTCATCGTCAGCCTTATTCGCTCAGCACCTTGGGCGGTCCCGCCCGGAACAACTCGCGCAGACCGCCCGGCGCGAGCACCGAGAGCGGGTTGATCGAGACCTTCGGCGCATCGGAGCTTCCGCGCAGCGAGTAGTTGAACCCGAAAAGCCCCTCGCCTTGCTTGGAGATGACCTGACCGATCCCGTTCACGAGATAGAAAGGCGAGATCACGCCCTTCATGTTCAGTGTCTTCGATTGCGGGTAATAGTTGCCCGTCATCGTCACCCCCATAGAGGCCCCCACGGCGGCGCCCCGTGTGACACTCACCCCGTTGGGCGTCAAGCGGAAGGCGCCATCGACCGAGCTGAACAGGATGCCATCGCCGCTGAGCTGCTCCAGCAGACCGACGCCCGAGGCAGCCGACAGGAGCGAAGCCAGAACCGGCGCGTCTTTCACCCGCAGGTTTGCGACCGTGAGCTTGCCGTCATAGCTTTTCTGTCCAAGCGGGGTCAGCACCAGTGCGCCCTGCCCGCCGCGGGACTTGGTGAAGATCCCGGTCGCCGCCAGCGCGCGGCCTGCGTCGCGGGTTTGAGCGCGCACCGAGACGCGCCCGCCCGCCGCCGGGATCACCGTGCCGTCGATCGGCGCGCTGCCGTTTAGCTGTCCCTGGAACCGGCCCGAGAGACCGCCGCGCGTGTTGAAATCGCCCGGAACCCGGTGAGCGCGATACCGTCCGTGATCTGCAGCCGGTCGAGCGCCGCCGAGATCGCCGTGCCGGCACCGCTCGCGCTGGCGCCCGCACCGCCGCCCAAATCCGCCTTGGCGAGGTCCAGCCTGCCCGAGGTGACATTCACTTTCGGCGGGCGCGCCTTGCCCTGACCGATCAGATCGACGCTGCCGGTGAACCAGTTGCCGACGCTCAGGCTCGAGAACCGCGCCCGGTTCAGCCCACCGCCCTTGTTCAAGGTGATGTCGCCCTGCGTCTTCAGCCCCGCAGCACTCAGCGACAGGCTGTCGACCTGCGGCGGCGCGCCGAGCGTGCCCGACATCTTCAGATCGCCCGCGCTGCCCGGCGCTTTGCTCCAGCCGATTTCTGGGATCGACAGGCGGATCCCCTGCAAGGCGCTCGCGAAGGTGAACCGCGTCGGTTGATCCTTGCGCAGGTCGAGCGCGATGCGGCCCTTGCCCGAACCGCGCACCATGCCGTTGGGCAGCGCAATCCCCAGCCGGTCGAGCCCATCGGGGCTGACATCGACCGTGCCCGCGACCTCTGAGCGCCCCTTGTTCTCCGGCCCGAATTTCTGCGTCCAGGCGGCATCGAACCCGACACCGGACAGAGTGCCCTTGCCCGAGATCGTCATACCTTGGGGATCGGCCTTCAACGTCAACAAATCGGACCGCAGCGGCCGGTCGGGAATCAGCGTGTCGCTTTTCACCTCGGTCAGCCGGGCGGTCACGTCGAAATCGATCTCATCCTGCGGCACATTGGGCTTCAGCGGCAAGCGGATCACCGAGCGCGCCTCGGCCCAGCCCTGTGCCACATCGGTGCTCATGCCCGCCTTGCTGAGAAACTCGAATGGCGGCTGGTCGAGCAGCGACAGAGCCGCCGGGATCGGCGAGCGCGTCATCAGCGTGACCATCGCCGGGGCGGGCTTGATGCGGATATCGGGCACGATGAGCGACGAACCCGTCACCTCGATCCGCCCGCCCGACGGCGCGGTCACATGCCCCTCCTCGACCTTGAGCGCCTGCCGCGTGTCGATGATCGTGGCAAAGCCTCGGCCCTGCTGTACGGGCGGCAGGGTCTTGATGATCCGCACATCCGCGCCCCGGAACTCGTAGCCGAGCGCCAGTTTCGGCTGCGCGCCCGGCACGAGCCGCAGCGCCACGCGGGCATTGCGCAGTTGGCCCGTGGTCACGTTCTTCTCGAGCCATTCGCGGGTCTTCGGCACGACCGCAGGCGGCCAGAGCGCGAGCAGCTTGGTCTGGTCGATCTGGTCGATCCCGGCATCGAGCGCGACTTTCCAGCCATCCTTCTCGGCGCTGACCTTGCCACGCGCCGAGATCGTCGTGTCGCCCTGATCGTTGAGTTCCAGCTGGCCGATATCGATGCGGAACGGATCTAGGTTCAGCCGGAAATCGACCGCCCCTTGCGCGAATTGCACCGGGCTCTCGAACAGACCTGCCGGATCGAGCTGCAGATCGGAAATCGCGATCTGGCCGACGATCTTCTGCGGCACGCCGCCTTCGAGATCGCGCAGATAGGTGTGGCCCGCCGCCTTCAGGCGCAGCGCCCGGCTGTTGAGCGAAAGCGTCGAGACCTCGACGCGCTGCCGTTTCGGGTCGTAGTTGAGATAGAGCTTGCCGTTCTCGATCGGGATCGGGTTCACGCCCTCATTGGGCCGGATCGCGCCGCGCCCGATTTCGAGCATCGCGTTCATCCCGGTCAGCTCGCCCTTGTCGTTGAGCCCCGAGCGCAGCGCCCCCGAGATCGGCGCATCGAGCACGCCGAGCGCCGCGAGCGCCGGGGCCTGCACCGCCAGATCGCGCGCCGGAAGCGCGGTCACAGCAGCTCCGAAACTGGCTTCGCGGCTGGCTTTCTGCGTGGTCATCGACAGCGCGACCTGCGCCGGTTTCGTCTGCCCGCTGCCCAGATCGAACCCCAGTGCGACCGAGATTTCACTGTCACTCTGGGTCAGTTTGAAGCGGCCATCGGTGACCTTCCAGAGCCGGTCGAGCCGCTCGTCCATCAGTCGGATCTGCAGGTCTTCCGCACTGATCTGCTGCAGCCGGGACAGCGCCGGAACTTCCAGGGTTTTCTCAAAGGTCTCAATGAGATCGGAGGCGTTGTTCAAGTCGATATTGGCGAAGCGATTGCCGCCGCCGAAATCGAGATCCAGATTGCCGTCGGGCAGACGATGCAGCGACAGGCTCGCCCCGCGCAGCCGAAACGAGCGCGGCTCGACCCGCCCGCGCAACAAAGGCTCCGCCCAGAGCGTCATGCGCAATTCCGGCAGGACCGCGATCGGCAGCCCCGAGGGCCGCTCCAGCCGCACCGTGTTCAGTCGGATCCGGGGGCGGATGCCATCGTCGATGTAAAGGTCGATCCCGCCGGACAGCCGGACCCGCATCTGGCCTTGCAAGGCGTCATTGGCGCGGGTCTCGATGCGCGCGACGATCCATTGCGGCACGGCGACCGCGCGATGCGTGATGACGAGAAAGGCACCGGCAGCCACGACCCCAAGAAACAGGAAGCTGAGAACAAGAAGCAGACCGGTGCGGGCACGGCGGCCGCGGCTCACCGGGGTCGCTGCTCCGGGCTGGGTCTCTGCCTCGGATTTGGGCGTCTCGGCATCGCTCAACGACGCATTGCTCGCCCTTTCGGGCGCGCCGGACGTTTCGCGACTATCGGGACGCTGTCTCTCCATACCGTTCGTCTTGCGCCCGTTGGATCGGGGCTTTTTCTCCCTCGGCGGCGGCGCGTGCCGACCCCGTCTCTTATGCCGGGCCCACCGCGCGCGGTCTTGCCCGGGTCTCCTGCCTCGTGGTTTAGTCTCGCGCAAGCGGGCGTGGAAAGTAAGCCCCGAAACTGCAAGGAGGTTCCCCAATGATCGAGACAGGCGAAAAAGCGCCGGAGTTCACCCTTCCCGCCACGGGCGGCAAGAGCTTCGAAACGCTCGGAAATCCGATCACGGAAGACGGAAATCTGACGCTGTCGGCCTTGGCGGGCCGTCCGGTCGTGCTGTATTTCTACCCGAAGGACAACACGCCCGGCTGCACCACCGAGGCGCTGGATTTCACCCGGCTCGCGCCGGATTTCGCCGAGGCAGGCGTGGTCGTCATCGGCATTTCGAAAGATAGCATGAAGAAGCATGAGAATTTCTGCGCGAAGCATGATCTGGGCATCTATCTCGCCTCGGACGATGGCGGCGAGACCTGCGAGAGCTACGGGGTCTGGGCAGAAAAATCCATGTATGGCAAAACCTTCTGGGGCATTGTTCGTGCGACTTTCCTGATCGGCGCGGACGGCAATGTCGCGCGGGTCTGGCCGAAGGTGAAAGTCAAAGGCCACGCCGAAGAGGTGCTCGAGGCCGCCCGCGATCTGGGCTGACCCGCGCCTCGGGCGCAGCGCCCCGCATGGCACCCCGGCGGGCGGCTCATGCCGCGCCGCGGGGGCGTCGTGCGGCGCGCGCCCATCGGCAAGTGCGGATCACACCAACGTGACGCCCGGATGACCAGCTGGGACGAAACCGCCGGGCCGCCCTCCCTTTTGGGCAGAAAACCGCTCATACCGCGCGCGTGAGGGAACCGTGACCAAATGCGAGGGGGAAAGAGGTTGCCCGGACCTGCCCCCCTTGGTAATCCCATTGCTCAAGGGCGGAGGACTTATCCACAAGCAGGACGGGTGCGCCGCCGCAAGTGACGTGCGGCCCCGTGGCCGCGCTTGATCCGCAACAAACACAGGACCGACCGGCTTGCCTAGACGCATTCTCGACCGCCTGAACACCCGTCTCGAGCGCATCCTGCCCGAACAGCGGCTGTTTCTGAAATCAGACAGCGCCACGCGGTTCGTCCGACTGCGCCCCCTCACCCAAGCGAGTGTACTGGCGATCGGCGCAGGCGTGTTCGTGTGGTCGATGGCCGCGACCTCGATGCTCTTCATCGACGGGATTTCCTCCGGCGGGGCCGAACAGAACGACAAGGTCGCGAAACTCGCCTTCGAGCGCCGCCTCGACGCGCTCTCGCAAGAGCGCGACGCCCGCGCCGCCGAAGCCCTTGCCGCACAGGACCGTTTCCAGACCGCCCTCGAGCAGGTTTCGAAGATGCAATCCACGCTGCTCGCGTCGGAAGAGCGCAAGCGCGAGCTGGAAACCGGGATCGGCGTGATCCAGGCCACCCTGCGCCGCACTATGGACGAGCGCGACAAGGCCCGGCTCGCCTTGGCAAAAGCCGAGGGCAACGGCCCCGATGCGGGTCCGACACCGATCGCCCGCGCCGAGGACATGGAAAAGACGGTCGATATGCTGTCCACCGCGCTCGGCGAGACCGCGAAAGAACGCGACACCGCAAATGCCGACGCCAAGACCGCGCAACTGCAGATGGACAAGATCGCCCTGCAGAAGCGTCTCCTCGAACAGCGCAACGACGAGATTTTCACTACGCTCGAAGGCGCGGTGAAGATCTCGATGGAGCCGCTCGACAAGGTCTTCAAACAGGCCGGCATGGATCCCGATCACGTCCTCAAGGAAATCAAGCGGGGCTATTCGGGGACCGGCGGGCCGCTCTCGCCGATCTCGCTCTCGACCAAGGGTGCGGCCGATCTCGATGGCGACACCGCGCGCGCCGAGAACATCCTGCGCAAGCTCGACGAGATGAACATGTATCGCATCGCCGTCGACAAGCTGCCCTTCTCGATGCCGGTGAAGGCACATTTCCGCTTCTCGTCGCCCTTCGGCTGGCGCTGGGGCCGGATGCATGAGGGCGTCGATATGGCCGCCCCGATCGGCACCAAGGTCTATGCCCCTGCCGATGGCGTCGTGATCGCCGCCGAGCACGAGCGGGGCTACGGCAATATCGTCAAGATCCGCCACGAGTTCGGCATCACCACCCGCTACGGCCACCTCAACAAATTCCACGTGAAAGTCGGGCAAAAAGTGTCGCAAGGCGAGTGGATTGCTGATATGGGCAATACCGGACACTCCACGGGACCGCATCTGCACTACGAGATCCGGCTCGGAGGCAAGCCAATTAACCCGATGACCTTCATCAAGGCTGGTAAGAATGTTTTCTAAATCGAAAATCCATGAACCGGGCCCCAAGGCCGACGGCGACAAGCCCAAAACCGGTGAGAACTCGACCGCTCCGAGCCGCCCGACGTCCAGCTCGAGCGACTACACGCCGAGCGCCGCGCCGCGCTCGAAGCCCGCGCCCTCGGTTCTCTCCTCGGACCTGACCATCACCGGCAACGTCAAGACGACCGGCGACATCCAGATCGAAGGCACCGTTGAAGGCGACATCCGCGCCCATCTGCTGACCGTCGGCGAAAGCGCCACGATCAAAGGTGAGATCATGGCCGACGACGTCGTGGTCAACGGCCGCGTCGTGGGCCGTGTGCGCGGCCTGAAGGTGCGCCTGACCTCGACCGCACGCGTCGAAGGCGACATCATCCACAAGACCATCGCCATCGAAAGCGGTGCGCATTTCGAAGGTTCGGTGCAGCGTCAGGACGACCCGCTGCAAACTGGTCAGGGCACGCGAAAACTCGCGCCCCCGGCCTCCGAGACCGCCGCCGCAGCACCGGCGCCGACGGGGTCGGAACAGAAATAAAATCAGGCGATAGCCAGAGCAGGAGGGGCGGCCGATCGGGTCGCCCTTTTATTTTGCGCCGGCGCCATGTCCCGAGCGGACAACAGGGGCGCTGCCCCTCTTCGCATTCGCGAATTCACCCCGAGATATTTCGACCAATCCGAAAGAATATCCCGTGTTTTCGCCTTGGTGGAAATATCCCGGGGCGGGCGCGCAGCGCGGGGGGCAGAGCCCCCCAGACCTGCCCCCATAGAAAAGCGCGCCGCGTGGGGGTGCCACGGGCGCGCCAGGTTGGAATGGCGGGGCATGAGACCGGGTTCGGTCCCTGCCCCGCTCGGCTTATTTCACGACCGTCTCCGGCCCCATTGCCATCGTCGGCAGCCATGTCGACAGGAATGGCACATAGGTGACAAGGATCAGGAAGACGAAGAGCACGGCGAGGAAGGGCGCGGCCGCTTTCACGACCCGCATGATCGGCATCCCCGCCACCCCGGAGGTCACGAAGAGGTTCAGGCCGACCGGTGGCGTGATCATCCCGATCTCCATGTTCACCACCATGATGATGCCGAGATGGATCGGATCGACGCCCAGCTCGATCGCGATAGGGAAGACCAGCGGTGCGACGATCAGGATCAGGCCCGAGGGCTCCATGAACTGACCACCGATTAGCAGGATGATGTTGACGATCACGAGGAACATGATCTTGCCCAGACCCGCACCAAGCAAAGCCTCGGTGATCTTCTGCGGGATTTGCTCGTCGGTCAGCACGTGCTTGAGGATCAGCGCATTGGCGATGATGAACATCAGCGTGATGGTCAGCTTGCCCGCCTCGAACAGCGTATCGCGCGTGCCCTTGTGCCAGATCGCGGTGAAGATTGCCTGCGGCTTCTTCAGAAGCGAGGTTTTCTGCTCACCCTCATCGAGCGGGCCCATGTCGCGATAGATGAAGTTCGCGACGAACCACGCATAGACAGCGGCGACGGCAGCGGCCTCGGTCGGGGTGAAGATGCCGCCCGTGATGCCGGGAATACCGTAGAGGCCGACCATGATGATCGCGATCAGCATCAGGCCCCAGAAGGCGTCGACGAAGCTTGCGGCGACCTCGCCCCAGCCCTGCCACTCGCCTTTCGGCAGGTTGCGCTTGATCGCGAAGAACAGGATCGTGGCCATCAGCATCACGCCCGCCAGAAGGCCCGGAATGACGCCCGCGAGGAACATCCGGCCAACCGACACGTCGGTAGCCGAGGCATACACCACCATCACGATGGAGGGCGGGATCAGGATGCCGAGCGTGCCGGCGTTACAGATCACACCGGCGGCGAAATCCTTCGAGTAGCCCACCTGCCGCATCGCCGCGATGACGATGGAGCCGATGGCGACCACGGTCGCGGGCGACGAGCCCGAAAGCGCGGCGAACAGCATACAGGCGAAAACGCCCGCGATGGCCAGACCGCCCGGCAGGTGGCCCACCACGGCGATGGCGAAGCGGATGATGCGCTGCGCCACCCCGCCCGTCGACATGAAGCTCGAGGCGAGGATGAAGAACGGGATCGCCAGCAGCGTCGCGTGGTTGTCCATCGCGTCGTAGAGCGACTGCGCGATGGAGGCGAGCGAGGCGTCCGAGAAGATCAGCAGGAACAGCGTCGACGCGAGACCCAGAGAGACCGCGATCGGCACGCCGATCAGCATGAAGCCGATCACCATCACGAAAAGGAACAGGATATCCATGCCTCAGTCACCCTTGTTGATATGGGCCACGTCGGCCACTTGGTCTTCGGCTTCGTGGCTCACGATCAGCGCCGAACGCTTGCCCACGGCAACCCCGATTGCCGCCTGCACGAAGCGGATCAGCAGAAGCGTCACGCCGATCGGCAGGATCAGGTAAGGGATGAAGCGCGGCAGCTTGTCATAGGCCTCGCCCATGTTGAACCGGTCGCCCAGCCAAACGGCGAGCCAATGCGCGATCGGCACCTGATCGGTCTCGTAGAAGGCGCGGTCGCGGGTGTCCTGAAAGCCCGTCGGGAACCAGCGGCCCGAGGTCTGATCGAAGCCCGCGAAGGGGGCCCAGTAATCCCATGCGCCTTTCAGCAGCAGCACCGCGTAGAGAATGCACAGGCCCGCCGCGACGAGGCTCATGGCCTTGCGCGGCCCGGGGCGCAGCATATTGATGATCGCATCGACGCCGAGATGCGCGGTCACTTTCACCGCGTAGCTCATGCCCAGCAGAACCAGCCAGGCGAAGAGGATCAACGTCGTCTCCAGCCCCCAGATCAGCGAGGAGTTGAAGACATAGCGCAGTACGACATTGACGAAGGTGATCACGGTCATCGTGCCGAGGATCAACGCGATCAGCGTCTCCTCCAGATGATGGATCGCCCGCGAAAACCCGTTGCGCGGCTCATAGCGCTGGCTCATGGCTCACTCCGGTCTGAGGTCGAGAGTTAAAAGTGGCGCGCGCGGGTGATGTAGGGGGCCGCGCGCGCCGAGAGATCGGGCGACAGGTGGGGTCCGTCGCCCGTCCGTTCCGGATCAGTGCTTGGCGTTGATCGCCTGCGCTGCGTCGATGTTTTCCTGACCGACGTCATCCTTGAACTGGTCCCAGACCGGCTTCATCGCGTCGACCCATTGCTGGCGCTGCTCGGGCGTCAGTTCGCGGATCGTCGCACCGGCGTCGAGGATCGCCTGACGGTTCTCTTCGTTCACCTGATTGATCGCGGCGTTACGCTCTTTGGTGACCCCGTCGAGGATCGACTTGATCTGGTCGCGCATCGCCGGGTCGAGGCTGTCCCACCAATCGACCGAGGTCACGACCATGTAGTCGAGCAGGCCGTGGTTGGTCTCGGTGATGCCGTCCTGCACCTCATAGAACTTCTGGCCGTAGATGTTCGACCAGGTATTTTCCTGCCCATCGACAACGCCGGTCTGCAGCGCGCCATAGACTTCCGAGAAGGCCATCGGCTGCGGCGAAGCGTCGAGCGCTTCCATCTGCGCGATCAGCACGTCGGAGGGCTGCACGCGGAACTTCAGACCCTTGGCGTCGCCCGGCACGAGCAGCGGCTTGTTGGCCGAGAACTGCTTGAGGCCGTTATGCCAGAAATCGAGGCCCAGCAGACCACGACGCACCATCGCCTCTTTCATATTCTGACCGATGTCCGAATTCTGGAATTCGTCCACGGCGTCCATGTTCTTGAACATGAAGGGCAGATCGAAGATGCGGTATTTCTTGGTGAAGGTCTCGAATTTCGAGAGGCTCGGCGCAGCCATCTGCACGTCGCCCTGCAGCATCGCTTCCAGCACCTGATCATCGTTGTAAAGGGTCGAGTTCGGGTAGACCTCGACGCAGGCCTTGCCGTCCATCTCTTCGTTCACGCGCTTGGCGAACAGCGCAGCCGCGATCCCTTTCGGGTGCTTGTCGGTGTTGGTGACGTGGCTGAACTTGATGACCATCTCGCCTTCGTCGCAGCCCGTCGGATCGGCCATTCCGACCGAGGCCGAAGCCATGAGAGCGAGCGCCGAAACGGCGGCGGTAAATTTCTTCATAATGTCCTCCCGGAATTCATGTCACGCCGGTCCTCCCCGGCATTGGGGTCAGCAAAAAGCCGCCGAGAGATGCGATCAACTGTTTCGTGAAACTCTTGTGAAAAAGGCATTATCTGCGCAAAATCAGGATCTTAGGAGGAACGCTTCACTAGGACGCGCGGAGGTGTGTGCGAATTCCCGCACAGATCGAACCGGCTCAGTGCGAATCCTCGCCCGCCGTTAGTCCCGATACTCCTCGGGCCGGAGCCCGTGGCGCGCGAGCTTGTCGTAGAAGGTCTTGCGCGGCAGTTTCAGCGCGGAGGCCGCTTCGGTCGCATTGCCGCCCGCGCGGGTCAGCGCCTCGGCCAGCAGCGACTTCTCGACCGCCGCCATGCGCTCGGACAGACCAAGCTCCTCCGGCGGCTCGCCCGCCTCAAGCCCCATCGCGAAGCGCATCGCCTCGGACATCAGCGCGCGGGCATTGCCCGGCCAGTCGCGCGCCATCAGCTGCGCGGTCATCTCGGGCGGGATTTCGGGGGCGCGCAGATTGGCCTGTTCGCAGGCGGTGGCGACGTAATGGCGAAACAGCGCGGGAATATCCTCGGGGCGCTCCGACAGCGACGGGATGCGCACTTTCAACGCCTCCAGCCGCCAGTAGAGATCGGGGTGGAAGCGCCCGGCCCGCGCCTCGCCCGGCAGGTCGCGATAGGTGCCCGCGATCAGGCGGGTGGCGGGCCGCGTCTCCAGCAATTCGATCAGCGCGAACTGCGCGGGGCGCGGCAGGTCGGCCACCTCGTCGAGATAGAGCGTGCCGCCCTCGGCCTGTGCGAAGCCCGCCTCCAGCGCCTCCACATCGAGGCCCGCCGCGGCGAGTTTCACGAACGGACGGCGCGCATTGGTGGACAGCAGGTGAATCACCTCGGCGAGCTTGGAATTGCCCGCCCCCGGCGCGCCGGTGATCAGAACCTCGGCGCCCGAGCGCGCGGCGCGACGGGCGGCTTCGCGCAAGCCCTCCGCCACCGGAGAGCTACCGACCAATATCCGCGCCGCCGCATCGCCGCGCTTGCCCGCAGCCCGCGAGAAGCGCGCCTCCATCACCCGCGCACGGTTCTCCAGCGCCTTCTCAACAACGGCCAGCAAGTCTTTCCCCGTGCAGGGCTTTTCGAGAAAATCGAAAGCACCGGCCGCCATCGCACGCACCGCCATCGGGACATCCGCCTCCCCGGTCAGCAGCACAACCGGCAGCTCCGCATCGGCCTTCTGCACGAGGTCCAGCAGCGCGAACCCGTCCTTGCCCGGCATGCGGATATCGGTGACCACGACCCCTTCGAACTCAGTCGAGATATGGTCCTTCGCCTCGATATAGCTGCCCGCGAGCGTCGGCTTTAGCCCCGCCAGTTCCAGCGTCTGGCCCAGCGCCTCGCGCACCGCGCGGTCGTCATCGACAAAGAGAACCCGGCGCATCATGTCTCCACCTCGATCGGTTTGGGTTGGGCCGTGGCTTCGCGCAGTTCGATGGTGAAACGCGCGCCGCCGCCGGGCACATTCTCGCCCCGCAGGTTGCCGCCGAACCCTTGCACCAGCCCGTAAGAGATCGAGAGGCCGAGGCCAAGCCCCTCCGCCGATCCCGCCTCCTTGGTCGAGTAGAACGGATCGAAGATGCGGTCCGGATCGGCGATGCCCGGCCCGGTGTCGCGCAGGCTGAGGCGGATCATGCCATCCGCGCGCGCCATGCGGATCGTCAGGCGGCGCTCAGACTGGCCCTCCATCGCCTCGATCGCGTTCGAGATCAGGTTGATGACGACCTGGCTCAGCCGCACCTCGCCGCCCATCACGATGGCGGGGAAGTCGGGGCGCTGCCAGTCCACGGTGACGCCAGCGCGCCGCAGCCGTTCGTCGAGCATCTCCAGCGCGCTCTCCACCACCGCAGCCAGCCCGACGCGGGTCGCGGGTTCGCTTTCTTGCCGCGCGAAGGCGCGCAGGTTGCGGATGATACGCGCCATGCGATGCGCCATCGCGCCGATCTTGCCCAGCGTCTCGCCCGCTTCTTCGGTCCGACCGCGATCGAGCAGCAGTTCGGCATTCTCGGCGTAAGACGAGATCGCCATCAGCGGCTGGTTCAGTTCGTGACTGATCCCCGCCGACATCTGCCCCAGCGCGGACAGCTTGCCCGCCTGCACGAGTTCCGCCTGCGTGCGGCGCAGCTCCTCGTTCGCGGTCGACAGCTCCGCCGTGCGTTCGGCGACGCGGACTTCGAGCGCGGCATTGGCCTCGGAGAGGGCCTGTCTGCGCTCCCACAGGGCGAACATCACCGCCCCCACGGCCAGAAACCCGGCCGCGGTCGAAAGCGCCGCAAGCCGCGCCGCGCGCAACACCGGGTCCGCGGCAGCGAGGGCATGGCCCTCCATTTCGATCACCGGCAGGGCGCGCGAGACGTCCAGTGCGGGACCGGAAAGCGAGCCATCTCCCGACACCAGACGATGACCCGCAAGGTTGCGTTCGCGCAGGTGCAGCACCCCGGCGAGCGACCCCGCCGGATAGGTCGCGGGATCGGGCCGAGCACCGGGTTCGGACAGCAGCACCAGATCGGTGCGGTTGGTCAGGAAACTCACGCCGCTATCATCGGTGAACCAGACCGGCACCGGGTTGCCGCGCCCCTCGGCCTCGACATCCTCGGCATTCAGCCGCAGCAGCACGATCCCCGCAACATTGCCGCCCGAAGCAAAGACCGGGGCTGCGAAGACGAACAGCCGATCGCCCGTATCAGGATCCACGAAATGCTCCGACCCGGTCGCGCCCTGCGCCGCCCGCGACAGCGCCCGGTTCATCGTGACCCGGTCGGGGCTATCCGCCGGACCTGCGAGCACCGTGCCCCCCGGCGCGATCAGCCAGATATCGCGCGCGCCCGCATGATCGGCGAGGCGCTGAAGCGTCAGGCTCACCGCCGCATCGCGCCATGTGCCGACCTCCTTCCCGCCTTCGGCGAAACGCGCCGCCAGCGCGACCACGTCGGGATGATCGGCCGCCAGCACCGCCACCTCGCGAAATTGCAGAAGTGCTGCCACCAGACGATCCGAGGCCAGCCGCAGATCGGATTGCCCCTGCGCTTCGATCCGCGCCAGCCCCTCGCGTGCCGAGACCCGCCACACCCCGATAGAGGCGGCGAGCGTCAGCGCGATCCAGATCAGCAATATGGCGACACGGCCCAGCATCAGCACTCTCCCGCCCCTTTCCTTGCGCCAACCGCGCGGCAATGCAAGGCGGAGCGTTCGCTTGGTCTTGCATCCCCGGGCGCGTTGCGGCCAATCTGGCCCCGAGTAACCGGAGCGCCGATGCAGACCCTTTCCCAATCCCCGCTCGATCCCGATTTCGTCCAGAACCCCTATCCGTTCTATGACCGGGTGCGGCAAGGCGGCCCCTTCGTGCAATGGCCCGAATACGGGTTTCGCGTCACCGCGCGCGCTGCAATCGTCGGCATGGCGCTACGCGACCGGCGGCTGGGGCGCGAGGCCCCGCCCGAGCAGGCGGTGGACATCCCCAAGCATCTCGAACCCTTCTACGCCATCGAGCGCCATTCGATGTTGGAACTGGAGGCGCCGACCCACACCCGGCTGCGCAAGCTGGTGACGAAGGCCTTCACCCCGCGCCGGATCGCAGGGATGCAAGACGAGATCACGGCGCTCTGCCATCGGCTGATCGACGATCTGCCCGAGGACGGCTGCGACCTGTTGGAGCATTTCGCCAAGCCCCTGCCGGTGATCGTGATTGCACGGCTTCTGGGCGTGCCCGAAAGCGACGCGGACAAGCTCTTGGCGTGGTCGAACGCGATGGTGCAGATGTATCAGGCGCGCCGCGACATCAGCCTAGAGGAAGACGCGGCACAGGCTTCAGCGGACTTCGCCGCCTATCTGGGCGATTTGATAGAGACCCGCCGCAAAGCGCCCGGGGAAGATCTGATCTCGGAGCTGATCGCGGTCGAGGAAGAAGGCACCCATCTGACCCGCGACGAGCTGATCTCGACCGTGATCTTGCTGTTGAACGCGGGCCATGAGGCGACCGTCCACCAGATCGGCAACAGCGTGAAGACCCTGATCGAGCAGACCGTCGCCCCGCATTGGCTGGAGCCCGCGCGGATCGACGGCACGATCGAGGAGCTGCTGCGTTTCGATCCGCCGCTGCATCTGTTCACGCGCTGGCTCTATGAGGACATGGAGTTTCAGGGACAGGTGCTGCGCAAGGGCGAGCGGATCGGGCTGTTGCTCGCCGGTGCGAACCGCGACCCTTCGGCTTGGGACGATGCGAGCGTCTTCGATCCGTCGCGCCCCGTGCGCACCAATTTCAGCTTCGGCGCGGGGGCGCATTTCTGCATCGGCGCGCCGCTTGCCCGGCTGGAGCTGAAGCTCGCCCTGCCGATGCTGATGGAGCGGCTACAGGGGCTCGATCTGCCGCGCCGCCCCTATTACGCGGATCTCTACCACTTCCACGGGCTGGAGAAGCTGCAGGTCACCTACACCAAGCGCTGAGCCTCACAGAGGCAGCGCGGTGGTGGATTTCAGCTCCTCCATCGAGAGAAGCGCGGTCACGTTGTGGATTTTCACTTCCGAGATCAGCGCCTGATAGAAGCGGTCATAGGCGCGCGCATTCTCGACCCGCACTTTCAGGATGTAGTCGATATCGCCCGCCAGACGGTGCGCTTCCATCACCTCGGGGCGCGCGCGCAGGGTGGCGAGGAACTTGTCCTGCCACTCGGCCTCATGCTCCGACGTGCGGATCAACACGAAGAAGCAGGCATCGAAACCAAGCGCCTCGGGATCGAGGATCGCGGTCTGCTTTCCGATCACCCCCGCCGCGCGCAATTTACGAATCCGGTTCCAGACCGGGGTCTTGGAAGACCCTGTTTTCCGCGCGATTTCGTCGAGCGACTGGCTCGCGTCGTCCTGAAGCTCCGCAAGGATTTTCCGATCCAACTCGTCGATCTGAACCGTCATTCCGATTTCCCTTCGATAGACAGGAGATTGTCACTCCCTCCAAATCCATAAGGAACGAACGTCCTTATTGGCAAGGGCATATAGCCGAAAACCAGAACAATTTCCTATATTCACACTCAAGACGCAGACGAGGAGCGTGACATGGAAACTCTCGAAACTCAGACCCAGGTGACCCTTGCTGGCGCCGGTCCGGGCGACCCGGACCTGCTGACCGTGGCGGTGCTGCGCGAGATGATGTGCGCCGACGTGATCCTGCACGACACGCTGGTGAGCGCCGAGGTGCTCGCGCTCGCAGGTCCGCAGGCACAGCTGATCGAGACCGGCAAGACCGGTTTCGGCCCGTCGATGAAGCAAGGCGACATCTCGTCCCTGATCGTCCGCCTCGCGCAGGAAGGCCAGCGGGTGCTGCGCCTGAAATCCGGCGATCCGGGTGTCTTCGGTCGGCTGGGCGAGGAACTGGACGCGCTCGACGCGGCCGGGATCGCCTATCGCGTACTGCCGGGCATCACCGCTGCTTCCGCTGCCGCTGCCTCGCTTGGCCAGAGCCTGACCGAACGTGGCCGCAATCGCGAGCTGCGCCTGCTCACCGGTCACGACGCCGACGGGCTGGCCGAACAGGATTGGGCGGCGCTGGCTCGTCCCGGCGCGGTCGCCGCGATCTATATGGGCAAGCGCGCGGCGCGCTACGTGCAAGGACGCCTGATGATGCACGGCGCCTCGCCCGCGACCCCCGCCTGTGTGGTCGAGAACGCCTCGCGCGCCGATCAGGTGATCCGCCCCGCGACGCTCGCCACCCTGCCCACCGTGACCGCCGAGGCCAAAGGCCCCGCCGTCATCCTTCTCGGGCTCGCCCCGCGCGACGCCCGCACCGCCCTCAAGGAGGCCGTGCTATGAGCAAGAAATTTATCCCCGGCGTGATCAGCGCCAATGACCTGCGCGAAGGCCATGTCGTTTACATGAACGACGCGGGCCAATGGGTGCTGCGCCTCAAGGACGCCGCCTTCCTCGACGATCCGGTGATCGCGGACATGTGGCTCGATCTGGCCAATGCTCAGCCCGAGAAAGTCGTGGGCGCCTATCTCGCGCCTGCCACGCTCGGTCCTGACGGCCCCGAGCCCGCGCATTTCCGCGAGGCCTTCCGCGCCTCCGGCCCTTCCATCGAGCTACCCCACAACACTCTGGCCGGGAGCTGAACCATGTTCCAACCCAGCGATTTCGACCGCGCCGCCGTTCGCGCGCGCGCCGAGCAGTTTCGCCATCAGGTCGCGCGCCGCCTCGACGGCAGCCTGACCGAGGACGAGTTCAAACCACTGCGCCTGATGAACGGGCTCTATCTGCAGCTGCACGCCTATATGCTGCGCGTGGCGATCCCCTATGGCACGATCGAAGCCCGGCAGATGCGCCAGCTCGCCAAGATCGCAGATGCCTGGGATCGCGGCTACGGGCATTTCACGACGCGCCAGAACATCCAGTTCAACTGGCCGAAGCTGATCGATGTGCCGGATATGATTGACGCGCTCGCCGATGTGGGCATGCACGCGATCCAGACCTCGGGCAACGCGATCCGCAACACGACGACGGATGCCTTCGCAGGTGCCGCCGCCGATGAGATAGCCGATCCGCGCCCCTATGCGGAACTGATCCGTCAATGGTCCACCGACCATCCGGAATTCCAGTTCCTGCCGCGCAAGTTCAAGATCGCGATCAACGGCGCCGAGGCCGACCGCGCCGCGATCCGCGCCCATGACGTGGGTCTGCAACTGGTCGAGCGTGATGGCGAGATCGGGTTCCAGGTCTTCGTGGGCGGCGGTCTCGGCCGCACCCCGATGATCGGCAAGGAAATCCGCAGCTTCCTGCCCGCGGTCGATCTGCTTCCCTATCTGGAATCGATCGTGGCGGCGTGGAACCTCGCCGGACGGCGCGACAACAAGTACAAGGCGCGCATCAAGATCACCGTACACGAGCTTGGAATCGATACGTTTTCCGAGATGGTCGAGGCTGAATTCCCGGCCCGGCGCGCAGCGTTCAAAGGCGCAGATCAGGCGATCCTCGCCGATCTCAAGGCACAATTCGCCCCGCCCGCGCTGCCTGCGCGCGAGAGCGAAAGCTTCGACACCGCGCTCAATGTCGACGCGCTTCTGCGCGACTGGGCCGCGCGCTCGGTCTCGCCCCATCACAACCCCGACTACGGGGTCGTCACGGTCAGTCTGAAGGATCACGGCGCGCCTCCGGGCGATGCCACGTCCGACCAGATGCGCCTGCTGGCGGATCTTGCCGAACGCTACGGCCAGTCGGAACTGCGCATCAGCCACGAGCAGAACGTGATCCTGCCGCATATCGCGAAGGCCGATCTGCCCGCGCTGTTCGAGGCCCTGCGCAAGGGCGGCCTCGCCACGGCGAATATCGGGCTGACCTCGGATATCATCGCCTGCCCCGGCATGGATTACTGCGCGCTGGCCACGGCCCGCTCGATCCCGCTGGCGCAGCAGATTTCGACCCATTTCCGCGATCTCGGGCTGGAGCAGGAGATCGGTGCGCTCAAGATCAAGATCTCGGGCTGCATCAACGCCTGCGGTCACCACCATCTGGGCCATATCGGCATCCTCGGTCTCGACCGTGCGGGCGTGGAGAACTACCAGATCACGCTTGGCGGCGACGCGACCGAAACGATGGCGCTTGGCGAACGTGCCGGCCCCGGCTTCGCCTATACGGAGGTGATCCCTGCGCTGGAGCGTCTCCTGCGCGCCTATCTCGAGCTGCGTGAAAGCGCCACCGAGAGCTTCCTCGACGCGCTGCGCCGCCTTGGCCCGGACCCGTTCAAGGAAGCGCTCTATGCAGAGGCTCAACGCCATGCCGCTCAGTGATGGAACGGATATCGCCCCCCGCGTCGCCGGGCTGAACGAACGCTACCGCCACCACGCCGCAACCGCGGTGATGGAGCGGGCGTTGCGGGACCCCGATGTGGGCAATGTCGCGCTGGTTTCGTCCTTCGGGGCGGAATCGGTGGTGTTGCTGCATATGGTCTCGGTGATCGCGCCCGGCACGCCGGTGCTGTTCATCGACACGCAGATGCTGTTTCCCGAGACGCTCGCCTATCAGCGCGACGTCGCAAGCAAGCTGGGTCTGACCAATGTGCAGGTGATCCAGGCCGATGAGGCCGCGATTGCCCGCGACGACCCGGACGGCACGCTGCACCAGTACAGCACCGACGCCTGCTGCACCCTGCGCAAGACGGTGCCGCTGGAAAATGCGCTGTCGGGCTATGACGCGTGGATCACCGGGCGCAAACGCTTTCAGGGCGGCCAGCGCGCGGCGCTCGATTTCTTCGAGATCGAGACCGACAGCCGGATGAAGATCAACCCGCTCGCCCATTGGGACAAGCAGGACGTGCAGGATTACATGGTCGAGAACCGCCTGCCGCGCCACCCGCTCGTGGCGCAAGGCTACCCTTCGATCGGCTGCGCACCCTGCACCTCGCCCGTCAAACCGGGCGAAGACGAACGTGCGGGCCGCTGGCGCGGCGCTGCCAAGACCGAATGCGGCATCCACTTCATCGGCGGCAAGGCCGTCCGCGTGAACAGTGAAGGCCAAGTGATTGAGAACAAGGAGAATGTGGCATGAGCGTGATCGTTCGCGACGACGGCTTCCACAATGACGACTTCACCGGGGCGAGCCTCGACATCGCGCCGGAGACCGATGCGGGCTACCTGCCCGCGCTGATCGACGGCGCCGAGATGATCCGCGTCCTGTTCCCGACCTTCTCGGACGGGCGCGGCTTCTCGCTGGCGCGCCGCATCCGCGCGCTCGGCTTCACGGGTCGGCTGCGCGCAGCGGGCCCGCTGATCGCGGATCAATACGCGATGGCGCGGCGCGTGGGCTTCGACGAGGTCGAGATCCCGCCGGAACTGGCCGAGCGCCAGCCGCAGGCGCAATGGCTGTTTCGCGCCGATTGGGCCGCGCACGACTACCGCGCGCGGCTCGCCGGCTGAGGCTTTCACCCGTCCGCGATATCCGATAGACCATAACGAAACCGGCAATTGAGCCAGATCAAGGGCCAGCGCTCACGCAAGCTGTATCCGATCTGTATATTTGCCAGACCGAGGCGCCTGCCCCGGCCCGAGAGAGATGTGACAATGAACGAGAGCGCCGTGACCGAGATCCCCAAGGTGAAGACCCTGCCCGACGCGCAGACCGTGACCGAAGTGACCCATTGGACGGACCGGCTGTTTTCCTTCCGCGTGAGCCGCCCGCAAAGCCTGCGCTTCCGCTCGGGCGAGTTCGTGATGATCGGGCTGATGGGCGACAATGGCAAACCGCTGCTGCGCGCCTATTCGATCGCCTCGCCCAACTGGGACGAGGAGCTGGAATTCTACTCGATCAAGGTGCCCGACGGCCCGCTGACCTCGAAGCTGCAGCATATCAATGTGGGCGACCAGATCATCCTGCGCCCGAAGCCCGTCGGCACGCTGGTCCATGACGCGCTGCTGCCCGGCAAGCGGGTGTGGTTCCTCGCCACCGGCACCGGCATCGCGCCCTTCGCCTCGCTGATGCGCGACCCCGAGACCTACGACAAGTTCGACGAGGTCATCATGATGCATACCTGCCGCACGGTCGAGGAACTGGAATATGGCCGCCAGCTGGTCGAGAACCTGATCAACGATCCGCTGATCGGCGAGATGGTCGACGGCAAGCTGAAATACTACCCGACCACGACCCGTGAGGAATTCCATCACATGGGTCGGATCACCGACAATCTCGAGAACGGCAAGGTGTTCAAGGATCTCGGCCTCGAGCCGATGAACCCCGAGACCGACCGCGCGATGGTCTGCGGCTCGCTCGCCTTCAACAAGGACGTGATGGCGGTGCTCGAAGGGTTCGGCCTGCGCGAGGGCGCGAATTCCGAGCCGCGCGAATATGTGGTCGAGAAGGCCTTCGTCGGCGACGGTATCTGATCTGGCTCAGGGGGCTCTGCCCCCTCGGGCTTCGCCCTCACCCCCGGGATATTTCTCAAGAGCGAAGATGGGCGCCTGTCCTGTCTTCGCTCTTTTCAAATATCCCGGGGGGGCGCGCGGCAGCGTGCGGGGGCAGAGCCCCCTTGTGACCCAGCGTTTTTTCCGCCGCGACTTGGGAGATCGCCTCATCGTTGCTATCTTAAAGGCATGACTGAGGGGATCACCACGATGACGCGCCACCAATTGAGCCACAGCTTTCGCGAACATGTCGCCGATGGCGTCGTCCATGTGCTGGGCGTCGTTTTCGCCGTGGCGGGCGTCAGCGCGCTGATCGTCTGGGCCTCGCTGGCCGCACCGGCCGGGCGGGTTTGGCCGCTCGCGGTCTATTCCGTGGGGCTGATCGCCTCTTTCTCGCTCTCGGCCGCCTATAACCTGACCCTGCATGCGCCGACGCGCGCGGTGCTTCGGCGCTTCGATCACGCGGCGATTTATCTTCTGATTGCGGGCACTTACACGCCGATGGCGCTGATCGGCCTCGGCGGGGTCGCCGGCTGGGCGCTGACCGCGACGGTCTGGGCGCTCGCGACCTTCGGCATCGTAATGAAGCTCGGCTTCTTCCACCGCGCTGAGCGCACGGGGTTCTGGCTCTATCTGGCGATGGGCTGGCTCGGGATGATCGCGATGTGGCCGCTGATCGTCGCCCTGCCCCTGCCCGCGCTGATCCTGCTGGTCGTGGGCGGGCTGACCTATACGGTCGGCGTGATTTTCTACCAGACCGAACGCATCCCGTTCTCCCGCGCGATCTGGCACGGCCATGTGCTGGCCGCGGCCGCGACGCATTACGCCGCGGTGATCGTGATCTCGCACTGAGCGGGGGTCAGAGCGGCTCGATATCGCCCGCCGCGCGGGTCTCGTGGAATTCCGAGACGAAGCGCGCCAGCGCCCCCTCGTCGATCGCCGCGCGCAGGCCCGCCATCAGTTCCTGATAGTAATGCAGGTTGTGCCAGGTCAGCAGCATCCCCGAAATCATCTCGCCGGAGCGGAAGACGTGGTGCAGATAGGCGCGCGAATAGTTCGAGCAGGCCGGGCAGGTGCAGGCCTCGTCCAGCGGGCGCGGGTCGTCGGCATGGCGGGCGTTCTTGATGTTCACCTGCCCGCGGCGGGTCCAGGCTTGGCCCGTGCGCCCCGAGCGCGACGGCAGCACGCAATCCATCATGTCGATGCCGCGCTCGACCGCGCCCACGATATCGTCGGGCTTGCCGACACCCATCAGGTAGCGCGGCTTGTCCTGCGGCAGCATGCCCGGCGCATAGTCGAGCACGCCGAACATCGCCTCTTGCCCCTCGCCCACGGCGAGGCCGCCGACCGCATAGCCCTCGAAGCCGATTTCCTTGAGTTTCTCGGCACTTTCCTCGCGAAGTTCACGTGTCACGCCGCCCTGCTGGATGCCGAACAGCGCATGGCCGGGACGGTCGCCGAAGGCGTCGCGGGAGCGCTGCGCCCACCGCATCGACAGGCGCATCGACTTCGCCACTTCTTCCTCGGTCGCGGGCAGCGCGGGGCACTCGTCGAAGCACATCACGATATCCGAGCCCAGCAGCTTCTGGATCTCCATCGAGCGTTCGGGCGAGAGCATATGTTTCGAGCCGTCGACATGGGAGGCAAAGGTCACGCCGTCCTCGGTCAGCTTACGCAAGCTCGCGAGGCTCATCACCTGAAAGCCGCCCGAGTCGGTCAGGATCGGCTTGTCCCAGTTCATGAACTTGTGCAGCCCGCCCAGACGCGCCACCCGCTCCGCGCCGGGACGCAGCATCAGGTGGTAAGTATTGCCCAGCAGAATATCCGCGCCGGTCGCGGCGACGCTTTCGGGCATCATCGCCTTCACGGTCGCGGCGGTGCCCACGGGCATGAAGGCCGGCGTGCGGATCTCGCCGCGGGGCGTCGAGATCGTCCCGGTGCGCGCAGCACCATCGGTGGCCTTGAGGGTGAAGCTGAACTTGGTCATCTGGGGCTCTCCTTCGGCCCCGGCTGATAGACCCAAAGCAGCGCGAAGGGAAGGCCGCGCGGGGCGCAAGGGCATGGACCGGAATCGCTTTTTGGCCTTACGCTAGGGCAAAAGGAGGCTCGCCATGATCCGCGCCATTCTTCTCGCCCTCTGTGCCGCGTGTGCACCACTCGCGGCGGCTGCGCAAAACCAGCGCATCAGCCATTGCATCGCGATTGCCGATGCCGCGCCCGGGATCGAGTATCTACATAAAGCCAGCTGGTCCGACCCGGTGCCGGAGCAATCTGTGCGGTTGCATTACATCGACCATTCGATGGTGCTGTTGCAGACCGAGGGCGGGCTGTCGGTCGTCACCGATTTCAACGGCTGGACCGGGGGCGCGCGGTTCGCCCCCGATTACGTCACGATGAACCATGCCCACTCGAGCCATATGACCGATATGATCCCGGAGGGGACGGTAGCGCTGAAGGGTTGGTCGGATCAGTTCGGCATCGCCGCCGAGCATCATCTGGATCTGGGCGAGATGCTGATCCGCAATGTGCCCACCGCGATCCGCAGCTTTGGCGGAGTCGAGGAGAACGGCAACTCGATCTTCGTCTTCGAGGTGGCCGGGCTCTGCATCGGCCATCTGGGCCATCTGCATCACGAGCCCGATCCCGCGCAATATGCGGCGCTGGGACGGCTCGATGTGGTGATGGCGGCGGTAGACGGGTCCTACACGGTCGATCAGCCGACGATGATCCGCATCCTGAACCGGCTGCGCTCGCGCATCGTGATCCCGGTCCATTGGTTCGGCGAACCGACCCTGCAGAGCTTTCTCGACGGGATGGAAGGCGTCTTCGCGGTAGAGCGGCCCGGCGTGAGCGAGGTGATCGTTTCGCTTAGAACTTTGCCGCGCGAACCGACCGTGATGGTGCTGGAGCCGGAGCGACTGCAATAAGCTCCCCTCAACTCTCCGCCTTCTTCTCCCAGCGGCCGCCCTCTTCCGACCAGTAGATCGCTTTCGCGCCCGCGCCGGTCAGGGTCTTCCATTGCCCGCGCGCATGTTGCACCGCTTGCGGGTCGTTGCCGTCGAAGAGGATCCAGACGCGCTTGTGGGCGTCGGTTTCCTCTGCCGCGACCTCGGCGCCGTCGACGGCCATCATCGCCTCGCGCCCGTCGCCTGCGGGCGCGGTGCCCAGCAGGATTGGCTGCAATGCGTCATGCGGCCCGCCTGCGAGCCCGTGCGGCAGGAAGCTCGCCTCGTTGCCCATCAGCCAGAGCCTCTGATCGAGCCAGTCGAGCCGCGCGGAATCGACACCACGCAATTCCACCTTCCAACCCTGCTCCACCGCCCGGGAGGCGAGGTTCAGCACCACCTCCTCGAGGCTGGAGCGGGTCAGATGGTAGAAATTGACCTGCCCCATCTCAGGCTTCGAACTTGTCGCGGATCAGACGGTCGAGCATGCGCACGCCCCAGCCGGTCGGGCCTTTCGGGGCCAGCGTGGTCTCGTTCGGCGGAAGCGCCACGCCCGCGATGTCGATATGGCACCACGGCACCTCGTCCTTCACGAAGCGCTTAAGGAAGGCAGCCGCGGTGATCGCGCCGCCCCAGCGGTTGCCGACATTGCGCATATCGGCCAAACGCGATTTCAGCGCCTTGTCATAGGCGGGCTGCAGCGGCATGTGCCACGCGCCCTCGCCCTCGGTCTTCGCCGCTTTAAGAATGTCGGCTACGAACTTGTCATCATTGGCGAAAAGGCCCGCGTTCTCGTGACCGAGCGCGACGATCACGGCCCCGGTCAGCGTAGCGAGATTGACCATCGCCTTGGGCTGGAACCGGTCCTGCGCATACCAGAGCACATCGGCCAGAACGAGGCGGCCTTCGGCATCGGTGTTGATGACTTCGATCGTGTCGCCCTTCATCGAGGTCACGATATCGCCGGGGCGTTGCGCGCGCCCGTCGGGCATGTTCTCGACCAGTCCGACCAGGCCCACGACATTCGCCTTGGCCTTGCGCAGCGCCAGCGTGCGCATCACGCCCGAGACGACGCCTGCGCCGCCCATATCCATCGTCATCTCTTCCATGCCCGCGCCGGGCTTGAGCGAGATGCCGCCTGCATCGAAGACGACGCCCTTGCCGACGAGCGCGAAGGGCGCCTCGCCCTCCTCGCCGCCCTTCCACTGCATCACGACCAGCTTGGAGGGCATCTCCGAGCCCATGCCGACGCCCAGAAGCGCGCCCATGCCGAGCTTCTTCATGTCCTCCTCTTCGAGGATTTCGACATCGAGGCCCAGCTCCTGCATCGCGGCGAGGCGGGCGGCGAAATCGTCGGTGGTCAGGATATTGGCGGGCTCGTTGACGAGATCGCGGGTGAAGAACACGCCCTCGGCCAGTGCTGCATGCGGGGCCGCGGCGGCGGCGACCTCTTCGGGCTTGTCGACCATGATCGTCACCGGCCCGTAGGCCTTCTTGTCCTCGCCCGTGTGATAGTCGAAGCGATAGGCGCGCAACGCGAGGCCCAGCGACAGATCGGCCGCGCGCGGATGGTTCTGCGCCACCACGAGCGCGCCCGCCTCCCCCAGTTTCGCGCCGATCGCAGCCCCTGCCTTGCGGGCCTCGTCGGCACTGGCCTTGCGGTCGAGCCGCACCAGCTGCACCGCTTCGGCGGCGATCGCGGCGGGCCAGCTCAGCTCCATCGCCTCGCCCGCACCGAGCCCCGCAAAGGCTTCCGAGTCCACCGCGCGCTTGATCGCACCTTTCATCGCCCGATCCAGCTTGCGCCCGGCCTGACCCAACTTGCCGTCACCGCCCACGACCAGCGCGATCCGCCCGCTTTGGGTGGCGAAGCCCTCCGGATCGGTTTCCTTGAAGGCGATAGCAACAGGTTGGGTCATGTGGGGCTCTCCGAAGATGAGACCGGCGCGCGCGTCGGCGGCGCTCGGTCGCGATTGGCATCAAATTGCGCGCAAGCCTAGCCCTGCCTCCGGAAAATGAAAAGCACCCCCGCTGTGCCCTTCCCTCACTTCGCCCGACAGGCTAGAGAAAGGAAAATATTCGGGGGTATTGAGAGGGTCGTGACGCAACTGGACAGATATGTTTTGTCCAAATTGATGGCGCTGTTCGGGTTTTTCGCGCTCGTGCTGGTCTCCGTCTATTGGGTCAACCGGGCTGTGATCATGTTCGACAGCCTGATTTCGGATGGCCAGACCGCGACGGTGGTGCTGGAATTCACCGCGCTGACCTTGCCTTACGTCATCCGCATCGTGCTGCCGGTCGCCGCCTTCGCCGCCACGATCTACGCGTTCAACCGGCTCGATCAGGACAGCGAATTGGTGGTGATGCGCGCCACCGGCACCTCGAACTGGCGGCTCGCCCGCCCGGTGCTGGTCTTCGGGCTGATCGCCTCGGTGATGATGGCTTTGCTGGTGAATTTCCTCGTCCCCGCCGCTAAAGCCCGGCTGGCCGAGCGCCAGCAGGAGGTCGCACAGAACCTGACCGCGAAATTCCTCACCGAAGGCACGTTCCAGCATCCCGCGCCGGGCATCTCGATCTACATCCGGCGCATCTCCGATCTAGGGGAGTTGCAGGATATCTTCGTTTCCGACAGCCGCTCGGCGCAGACGAGCACGATCTATACCGCCGACAAGGGCGTGATCGTGAAGACCGAGACGGGGCCGAAACTGATCATGTTCTCGGGCATGGCCCAGACGCTGCGCAAACCCTCGGATCGCCTGTCGGTCACGCGGTTCAGCAATTTCACCTATGATATCGGCTCTTTCCTGAAGGCCGGGAAGGCGCGGGCACCGAAGATCGACGAGATGACGACGCCGCGCCTCGCTGCGATGATGGCCGGGACCGGTCTGGATGCGACACCGGGCGCGAATAGCGCCAAGGCCGCGCGCGACGCGCTGCGGCTGGAGCTTGCCCGGCGGATCACCCAGCCCCTGCTGGCCCCGATCGCGGCGCTGATCGGCTTCTCGGCGCTGATGATGGGCACATTCTCGCGCTTCGGCATGTGGCGGCAGATGTCGCTCGCCATTGGCGGGCTGATCGTGGTGCAGGTGCTGCAAAACGCCGCCGAGACGAGTTCCGGGCGCGACCCCTCGCTCTGGCCGAGCCTGATTGCGCCGACGCTGGGCGGGATCGTGATGGTGCTGTTCATGCTGTGGTGGTCGGGGCGTCCGCGCCGTATCCGGCCCAAACGGGAGGCTGCCGCGTGACGCTTGCGCTCTATCTTGCGAAACGGTTCCTCCGCAGCTTCCTGATCGTCGCGGCGAGCTTCTGGGGCATCCTGTTCCTGATCGACGTGGTCGAGGAAATCCGCCGCTTCTCCGATCAGGGGCTGAGCCTGCTGCAGCTCTCGGTGCTCTCTGCGCTCAACATTCCCGAGACGATTTACACCATCCTGCCGTTGATCGTGATGCTGTCGGCGGTGGCGCTGTTCGTCGCACTGGCGCGCAGCTCGGAACTGGTGGTTATCCGGGCGGCGGGCCGCTCCGCGCTGCGGATGCTGGCAGCCCCGATCGCGGCGGCGCTGGTGATTGGTCTACTGGCGCTGCTGGTCGGCAACCCGCTCGTCTCCGCCACCTCGAAGCGCTACGAGACGCTCGTCGATCACTACACCTCCGATGGCGGCTCGACCGTCTCGATCGGGCGCGAGGGCGTGTGGATGCGGCAAAGCGCGGGCCTTGCCTCGGACGGCAAGTCACTGGCGCAGGCGGTGATCCATGCCGAGCGCGCCAATGGCGACGCCACCACGCTGCACGGCGTAACCTTCCTGATCTTCGATCCTAATCGCGGCCCGGTGCGCCGGATCGACGCGAAGACCGCGACGCTGGTGCCGGGCGCATGGCAGTTGCAGGACGTGAAGGACTGGCCGCTGGGCGAATCCACCAACCCCGAGCGCGACGCCACGACCCAAGACAGCCTCTCGCTGCCCTCGGACCTGACGGTCGCCAGCATCCGCGACAGTTTCGGCAAGCCCTCAGCCGTGCCGATCTGGCAATTGCCGAGCTTCATCGCCTCGCTCGAGGATGCGGGCTTCTCGGCGCGGCGCCATATCGTGTGGTTCCAGATGGAACTGGCGCTGCCGGTGCTGCTGGCGGCGATGGTGCTGATCGCTGCCAGCTTCACGATGGATCATGTGCGCTTTGGGGGCATCGGCGCGAAGGTTCTTTTGGCGCTGGCCGCCGGTCTGGGCTTGTTCTTCCTGCGCAATATCGCGCAAGTTCTGGGCGATAACGGACAGATTCCCGTTCTGCTCGCGGCCTGGGCGCCGCCGGTGATCGGGTTGATGCTGCCGCTGGCGCGGCTACTGCACCGGGAGGATGGGTGATGCGGCGGCAATTCGGCGCCTTGGCAGGACGGGCGAGCGCCTTGGCGCTGATCGTCGCGCTTGGCGTGGCGGCTCCGCAGACGGTGCGCGCACAAGACAACACCGCGACCGATGCCGCGACAACGACGCAAGGCGCGGCGATCCCCTCTTCGGACGAACTGGCAACGCTGCTGGCCGACCGGGTCTCGATCCGCAATCAGAACGAGCTGGTCGCAGAGGGCAATGTCGAGGTCTTCTACAAGTCGAACCGGCTTTCGGCCAAGCGCGTGGTCTATGACCAGAAGGAAGACAAGCTCTACCTCGAAGGTCCGATCCGGCTGGTGCAGCCCGGCCAGTCGCAGGCGGTGATCCTCGCCTCGCAGGCGGAGCTGTCCTCGGATCTGCAAAACGGCATCCTGCTCAGCGCCCGGATGGTGATGGCGCGCGAATTGCAGCTCGCCGCCGCCCGGATCGAGCGGCGCGACGGCGCGATCACGATCATGAACAAGGTCGTGGCCTCGTCCTGCGAGGTCTGCCGGACCAATCCGACACCGCTTTGGGAAATCCGCGCGAGCCGCGTCGTGCATAACGCGACCACGCGGCAGATCGTCTTCGAGGATGCCCAATTCCGTGCGGCGGGCGTGCCGATCGCCTATCTGCCGCGTCTCCGCCTGCCCGCGCCGGGTGTGCGGCGGATGACGGGCTTCCTTGCCCCGCAATTCCGCACCACGAGCGGTCTCGGGCCGGGGCTTCTGGTGCCTTATTTCATCGCGCTCGGGCCCAGCCGCGACCTGACGGTGACGCCCTATGTCGCGACCTCGCGCACCGAGACGCTGAACCTGCGCTACCGGCAGGCCTTCAACTGGGGCAAGATGGAATGGTCGGGCGCGCTGAGCAATGACGACATTCGCAGCGGCACGCGCGGCTATCTCTTCGGCGATCTCGAGGCGCAGCTGCCCCGCGAATTCCGCCTGACCGCGCAGCTTCGGCTGGTCAGCGACGACAGCTACCTGCTCAATTACGGGCTCGGCGACGATGACCGTCTGTGGTCGGGTGTCGAGCTCGAACGGGTCCGCCGCGACGAGATGATCTGGACCCGCGTCGGCAATATTCACTCGCTGCGCGCGGATGAGAACAACTCCACCGAACCGATGCTGAGCGGCACCGGCGAATGGATCCGCACCTTCCGCCCCGCTGGGATCGGCGGACAGGGCAGCCTGCGGTTTTCCACCTTGGCGACGCGGCGCGCTTCGAGTTCGACGCTCGATCTCAATGGCGACGGACGCCCCGACGGGCGCGACATGGTGCGTGGCTCGCTCACCGCCGACTGGCGCCGCAACTGGCTGTTCGGGCCGGGTATGCTGGGCTCGCTCGAGGCGCAATTCGCGGGCGACATCATCGAGACCAACCAAGATCCCGCCTTCAGCGACACGATCCTGCGCGGCCAACCCACCGTCGCCGCGGAAATCCGCTGGCCCTGGGTGAAGACTAGCGGGCGCGCCGCCTATGTGATCGAGCCGGTGGCGCAGGTCGTCTGGGCGCCCGATCATCTGGCGGACGCGCCCAACGAGGACAGCCAGCTGCCCGAATTCGATGGCGGCAACCTGTTCTCGCTGACCCGCTACCCGGGCGAAGACGCGCGCGAGACCGGCCTGCGCGCCAATGTCGGGCTCGGCTGGACACGCTATGACAGCTCCGGCTGGTCGCTGGGCGTCGCGGCGGGCCGCGTCTTCCGCCAGCGCGATCTGAGCCAGTTTTCGCAGGGCACGGGGCTGTCGGGGACGAAATCCGACTGGCTCCTCGCAACCCATCTGGCCACCGCGAACGGGCTGACGCTGTCGAACCGCGCGCTGTTCGACGATAACTTCTCCGTGTCGCGCGACGAGTTGCGGCTGTCGAGGGCCGGCGACGACTTCAACGTCTCGGCAGGCTATCTCTGGCTCGAGAAAAACCCCGCCGAAGGGCGCGACGACAATATGTCGGAACTTATGCTCGACACGGGATGGCGTTGGGGCAACGGCTGGTCGGGCACGCTCAGCACACGTTACGATTTCACCGCCGAGCGCGCGGCACGCGCCAAGCTCGGCCTGCGCTACCAGACCGAATGCATCGCGGTTGATCTTTCCCTCTCGCGCCGCTTCACGTCATCCACTAGTGTAGCCCCGGAGACCGATTTCGGCCTTTCCGTCCAACTCGTCGGCTTCGGCGCGAGTGGCGGTGCGCCCGCGCGGCGAACCTGCGGAGGGTGAGGCTGAGGATCGCAATGCGGCCCAGCGGGCCCAGAGGATCAACGAGGCCCAAAGGGCCAAGACTGAACGAGACGAAACGGACAGGCACGCTCATGACGATGATGACCCGACTGCTCACCCTTCTGGCGCTGATGCTCGCCCTGCCTTTCGCCGCAGGGACGGCGCAGGCGCAATCGGGCGGCAGCTTCGCGCCCGTCGTTACCGTCAACGGGATGGGCGTGACCGATTACGAGATCAGCCAGCGCCAGCGCTTCATGCAGCTGCTCAATGCCGGCTCGAACTCCCGCGAGGATGCCGAGAAGGCGCTGATCGAAGATCGCCTGCGCGTCTGGGCCGGCAATCGCATCGGCATCAAGCTCGACGAAGCCGCGATTCAGCAGGGCATGGACGAATTCGCGGGCCGCGCGAACATGACCGGCGAGCAATTCGTGCAGGCGCTGCAGAAGGAAGGCGTCGATCCGAACACCTTCCGCAACTTCACCGAGGCCGGTCTCGTCTGGCGTCAGGTGGTCCGGGCGCGCTTCGGGCCGCAGGTGAACATCACGAAAGCGGACATCGACCGCGCGATGAAGCCCGAAAGCCAGACCGGCAAGGGCGTGAAAGTGCTGATCTCCGAGGCGATCGTGCCCGCCCCGCCGGGCCGCGAGCGCGCGGCGATGGGTCAGGCGCGGCAACTGTCGGCCGCCCAGGGCGAAGGCGCCTTCGCAGCGCTCGCCCGTCAATATTCGGCCGCTCCCTCGCGGGATCGCGGCGGGCGTCTGGACTGGATGCCGATCGACAAGCTGCCGCCGCAACTGCGCGGCGTGGTGCTCAAGCTCAAGCCCGGCACGGCGACCCAGCCGATCGAGCTCAAGGGCGCGGTCGCGGTTTTCATGCTGCGTGCGATCGGTGACGGCGATGCGCCGTCGGGTCCGCAGACGCTGAGCTACATGACTTTCGCCATCGGCCAGACCGGCTCGCAGCAATCGGCCAAGATCCAGAGCCAGGTGGCCGCGGCGCGCCAATGCAACCAGCTCTACACGATCGGCAAGGGCTTCCCGCCGAGCGCGCTCACCATGCATGAGGATGTGGCGCAGGCGCAGGTGCCGACCAATGTCGGTCTCGCGCTGTCGCATCTCGACGTGGGCGAGAGCGAAGTGATCCCGCAGGGCGCGAACGATCTTCT